>URFP01000023.1:0-16345 GCA_900547235.1 uncultured Collinsella sp.
TGTTAGTCCAGGTCGTCGGCAGCAAAGTTGTCGATCGGGGCGAAGGGATCGGCCACGGGGACAACCGGGTCAGCAACGGGCAGCGGATCGGCGGGAACAGTCACCGCAGGAGAAGCGGCAGAACCGACCGGCGTGGAGGCCATGAGGTCGGCCGGGAAGGAGTTCTGGGCATCATCCATGAAGTGCTGGATGAGCTTGAGGTACTCGGCCTTGAACTCCTCGCGGGAAGCCTTGAGACGATCGATTTCCTCGAGCTCGGCCTGCTTTTCGGTCAGAGCCTGGCGGATAACCTCGCGGGCCTTAGCGTCAGCCTCGTTGCGGATACGCTCAGCGTTCTCGTTGGCATCGTTGACGATGGTCTCAGCGGTCTGCTGGGCAGCGATCAGGGCAGCGGAAATCTGGCGCTCCTGAGCGGAGAAGTCAGGGGCGGGAGCAGCCACGGGGGCGGCAGGAACGGCTTGGGCGGTGGCATCCTGAGCCTGGGCAAGCTGAGCCTGCGCATCGGCAAGCTGCTGCTCGGTAGCAGTCAGGCGACCCTTAAGGTCGACGATCTTAGCGAGCATAGCGTCAACCTCGGAGGACAGCGTCTCCAAGAAGACGTCGACCTCGGCGGGATCGTAGCCACGCTTGGCCTCAGAGAAAGTCTGAGCCTGGATGTCTGCAGGGGTAATAGCCATAACAAGTCTCCTTTTTCATCGCCTCGGCGCTACACGCCCGACGTAAGTTACTAAGTCAGTTCTATACGAGTATACCTATAAGAAGCTGCAGAACCAGCCTCTGCACCAACTGCAACGCAATAATCGCAACGACCGGCGAAAAATCGATACCGCCCATCGGCGGGATGAAACGACGGAACAGGTTGAGCCACGGACCGCACACGCTATCGAGCACCGCAGCAATATCCTGAAGCAAACCACCCTGCTTCATGGGAATCCACGTCATAAAGCAGTAGACGACAATGAGCGTGGAATAGAAGTTGAACAGCGTGTTGACCAGCTGGACGATAGTGTAGATGTTGATGGGAATCTCCTCGTCTTGTCTTTACTTAAGGTAGCCGTCGGCACGAAGCTTCTTGAGATCGGAATCTTTGACCTCGCAGCCGGCGGGCAGCACCATGAACACGCGGTCGCCGACCTCCTTGACCGTGGCACCCAGACCGCAGGCAAAGCCGTAAGAGAAGTCCAAGACGCGCTTGGCAACTTCGGTGCGTACGCCCACAAAAATCAGTGCGACAGGCTGCTTGGTGCGAACGCGGCGCACTACGGTCTCCACGTCGTCATAGCTCTCGGGGCGCAGGACATAGGCCGGCAGCTGCGGCGTGGCGTTGATGATATTGCTCGCATAGGCCGAGGCATCGCTCGGTGCAGGCGCGGGCGCAGCGGCGGCACGGGCGCGGGTGTTCTCGGCGTAGCTCGACGGCGTGTCATAGGCACCAGGACGATAACCGCTCGCAACGCTGTCCTGCGAGCGCGAAGGCGGGTTATACGTCGTGGCATGACGGGAGTCATCGCCGACAAGCTGACCGGAGCGCGTATACACGGCAACCGACTCAGCTTCACCGCGGCGCGTCTGACCAAGCAGGCCGTTGCTCGGCTCGTCTTGGGTGTAGAAGCCCTCGCCCGAAGCACCGCCGTAGCCGTTGCCCTGATAACTATCGTCATAGCCGTCATCGTAGCCGTAGTCGTCGTCCTGGCCATAACCCTGGTCGTAACCCTGCTGGCCGCCCAGGTGCATCTTATTTTTAATCTCGTCAAGGAAGCCCATGGTTGTGTCCTCTCGCGGTTTAGTGCGGGCGCCCCGATAATCAGTGCGCACTTCAGAGCCTTATTTTACTGCAAACTCCGGGCTAAATACTACCCTGCCCAGGCGAACGAGCGTAGAGCCCTCCTCAAGGGCAGGCTCAAAGTCCTCGCTCATGCCGCAGGAAAGCTCAGGCAGGTTCAAATCGGGATGCGCCGCCTCCAGCTCATCCCTCAGCTCACGAAGCCCCGCAAAGGTGCAGCGTGCCACATCCTTATTCCCCCGGGGCGCCATAGTCATAAGCCCCTGTACGCAAATTCCCTCAAGTTCCGCAAGCTCACCCGCGGCGGCGCGAATCTCATCGGGCGAAAAGCCTCCCTTCGACTCCTCACCACTCACATTGACCTCGATGAGCACACGCTGGGGGCCGGCGAGCTCGCCTGCCTCAATCTTGCGGACAGCACGGCTCGAGATCGCCTGTGCCAGATGCAGCGAACCCACCGAGTGAATCAGCTCGGCTGAGCCCAGCACCGCATTGATCTTATTGGTCTGCAGGTTGCCGATCATATCGAAGCGCACCTCGGGCAGCTCCGGATGCTCCGCCAGACCCGTGAGCTTGCGAACCAGCTCCTGCGGGCGGTTCTCGGCAAAATGGCGATACCCCGCCTGGATGGCAGCAACAGTCTCATCGACACCAACGGTCTTGGACACGGCAATGAGGCGCGCGGCGTCGTGGGGGCGGCCCGCGCGATCGAGCGCCGCATAAAAACGTTCCAGAATCTGCTCGCGGCGAGCGCGCATCAAATCCAAATAGTTATCCATTGCTAATCGCCTCCGCTGACAGCCAAACAAGTAGTCCCATGCTAACGCAAGAGCGCGGCCCCGCATGTGCAAGGCCGCGCTCACTTAGGTATTTACAATCTTTCGACGAACGGGGCTACTTACTCCTCGTCGTCCTCGCCATCGTCCTCGTCCTCAAGATGATCGAGCAGGTAGCGAAGACCCTCGCTGACCTCGTTGGCGGGCACCTTGGCAACGTAGCGCGCGTCGACGGCGGGCCTCATGATAACACCCTCGCCCGAAGGCACGCGCATGCTCTCGAGCTCGTCCTCATCAGTGCGGGCGATATCGCCGGCGTTCATACGCTGACCAGTCAACAGGAAGGTCAGACGGCAAGCGGCATCGATGGAAATCGAAGCGATGCGATCGAGGTAGCGCGAAACCATGATGGCGCGGCGCAGGTCGTCATAGTTGCTGTCGTCGTCCATAAAGTCGCCCGTATCCATACGGTTAAAGGTGCGGAAGAACTTCTCGTAGGCAGCGTGCACTGGCTCGTCCTCGACGGCCAAGTTGCAGATGATGGACATGTCATTGGTGACGAGCGCAGAAAGCGAAGAGCCCAGCACCTGGTAAACAGCTTCGGCCTCGGCCTCAACCGTACCGACGAGCTCCTGGGGCAGCGAGATGTCGGCCTTGACCATGTGACGCGTGGCGCGGCAGATCTGGCGAACCTTATCGGTCATGCGCTGCAGGTTAAAGTCGACGTAGATAATCGTCTGCAGCAAGCGGAAGTCGGAGGCGACCGGCGACTGCGTGGCGATCAGGTTGTAGCACACGGCCTCCAAGTTGGCGCAGCGCGCGTCAATCGAAAGCGTGCGCTTCTTGGTCTTGGTGGCGAGCTTGCGGTCGTCGGTCACATAGGCCTTAACGGCATCGTGGAGGGCCAGATCGACGGCCTCGTAGATGCTCAGCATCTCGTGGCGGGCCTCGATGAGCTGACGGGAAAACAGTTTACGCATGGTTCACTCCAATCAGTTGGGTGCGGTCATGCCGCCCGCACAGTGAATACGCACCGGACCAGGTCCGATCGGCTTGGGACTAGTCGCACCGATCAGCCAAAGCGGCCGGTGATATAGTCTTCCGTCCGCGAGTCCACCGGGCTGGTGAAGATCGCGTCGGTTTGACCATACTCGATGAGCGTGGCAGGCTCACCGGCAACTTCCTGCAAGAAGAATGCGGTGTAGTCGCTGATACGAGCTGCCTGCTGCATTGAATGCGTGACGATGATGATCGTCATCTCGGGCGCCAGCTCGGCCATCAAATCCTCGACCTTAGAGACGGACGTGGGGTCGATGGCGGAGCAGGGCTCGTCCATCAGGAGGACATCGGGTTGCACCGCAAGCACGCGCGCGATGCACAGACGCTGCTGCTGACCGCCCGAGAGCGCCAAACCATCCTTGTTGAGCTGATTGGATACCTCTTTCCAGAGGTTGGCGCGCTTGAGCGATTCTTCCACGATGTCATCGAGGTCGCTTTTGCTAGTCACGCCCTGCAGACGAGGGCCAAAGGCGACATTCTCGTAGATGGATTTGGGAAACGGGTTGGGCTGCTGAAAAATCATGCCCACGCGGCGACGGAGGTCGACCGGGTCGACGCCCTCGGCATAGATATCGTTGCCGTCGAGCGTCATGGTGCCCTCGACGCGCGTACCCTCGATCAGATCATTCATGCGGTTGATGCAGCGCAAAAACGTCGACTTACCGCAGCCCGAAGGGCCAATGAAGGAGGTGATGGCGTTCTTGGCGATGTTGAGGTCGAGCCCCGTCAGCGCATGAAAGTCACCGTACCAAAAGTTGAAATCCTTGGCCGTAATGGCCGCTTGCTCCAGCGTGGGAGCGGACTGATAAACGGACATGGGACTCCTTAACTAGCGACGCTTGCGCGACAGGAAGCGCGCAAACAGGTTGAAGGCCAGAATGATCACCATCAGCAAGAGCGCGGTGCCGTAGGCTGCGTTCATGTTGATGCCATCGTTGGCAAGCAGGTACAGGTGAACCGTCATGGGGCGGCCGGAATCGAGCGGCGAGATAGGTAGATTGATGGCCTGGCCCATGGTGTAGAGCACCACGGCGGTCTCGCCAATGGCACGGCCGATGGCAAGGACAATGCCCGTGGCAATACGGCCAAAGGCAGAAGGAAGCACGATCTTGGAGACAACCTGCCACTTGGTGGCGCCCAGGCCATACGCGCCCCAACGGATATAGCGCGGAACGGCGCGAATGGCCTCTTCGGTGGTGCGCATGACGATGGGAAGCATCAAGAGCGCGAGCGCCAGAGCGGCCGAGACCATCGAAAGGCCCAGACCCATAGCCTCGACAAACAAGGCGTAGCCAAACAGGCCCATAACGATGGAGGGCACCGAGGCCAAAGCGTCAGCAGCGTAGCGAATGAGCTCGACGATCTTGCCCTGCTTGGCGTACTCGGCCAGATAGACGGCTGCCAGCACAGCGATCGGCGTGCAGATAAGCATGGCGAGCGCCGTCACATAGACGGTCGAGACGATCGTGGGCCAAATACCGCCCTCGGCGTTGACGCCCTGGGGCCAACCGAAGATAAAGTCGAGCGAGATGTGTGGCAGGCCGTTGATGACCACGTAGGCGATGATAGCGACCAGCACCAGCGTGGTGATGTATGCCGCGGCACGGAACACGCCAAGCATGATCTTGTTGGACAGGTCCTTGTTGATGCGGCCCTTCTTGCCGTGGGAAAGGGCACGCTTGATGCGCTCGCGCGACGAGGTCGTATCGACCGTCGTGTCAACGGAATCGGACATAGCCTACCCCCTCTTCTTCTTGGAAATCAGACGGACGATGCCCACCAGCGTGGCGGAAATGATAAACAGGACCACGCCCATGCCGAACAGCGCCGAGCGATGCAGACCCGAGGAATAGCTCATGTCGAGCGCAATCTGGCTCGTGAGCGTCGAGATGGGGCTCGCAATGCTGTCGGGAATAACCGGGGCGTTACCCACGACCATGAGCACGGCCATGGTCTCGCCGATGGCACGGCCCATACCCAGCACGATGGCATCCACGATACCCAGCTTGGCGGCAGGTAACACGACCTTATAGATGGTCTGCCACTTGGTGGCGCCCATGGCATACGATGCCTCGCGAATGCCCATGGGAATGGAATTGAGGGCATCGATGGTGAGCGTGGTGATGGTAGGGACGATCATGATGGCAAGCACGAACCACGCCGTCAGCGCACCAAAACCAAGACCACCGGTCAGCTGCGCGATAAATGGACGGATGATGATCATGCCAAAGAAGCCATAGATGATAGAAGGGATGCCGGCCAACAGGTCAACGGCAGGGCTGATGAGCTTGCGCACGCGCTTGCTGGCGATCTCGACCAGATACACGGCCGTGCCCACGCCTAGGGGCACACCCATGGCGAGCGCACCGACGGTCACCAGACCCGAGCCGGCAAGCAGCGACACGATGCCGTAGTGACCCTCAGAGGGCGCCCACGTAAAGCTAAAGAAGTCCGCCAGACCGATGTCGGTAAAGACGGGCAGCGCCGAGTACGTGGTAAAGACAAAAATCAGGATGACGGTAACGACCGCCAAGAACGCGCAGGCAAAGAAGATCCACTGCAGCGCCTTCTCCTTGATATAGGTACTGCGCGATACGAGCGCCAGCTCGCGCTTCTTGGGCGTCTGAACATTCCGCTCAGTCTGGGAGTTTTCCTGTGCTTCCATGCTACTCACTCCCCTTCTCGTCGTTGGTGACGGGGATAAAGCCCGCCTCGCGAATCTGCTTGTCCATCTTTTCGGACGTCACGTAGTCGATGTAATCCTGCGCCTGCTGCGAAGGCGCACCCTTCACAAAGAAGTAAAGGTCGCGTGAGATGGGATAGCCGCCGCTCGCGACCGTCTTCTCGGACGCCTCAACATGATTGACCGAGACGGCCTTGACCGAGGTCTTGGCGTTGAGGCTATCGACGAAGCCCAGCGAAATGTAGCCAATGGCACCGCGCGAACGAGATACCACGTCGCGCACCTGGCCCGTGCCCGAAAGAACGGCCGAGCGGCGATCGAACGGGGTGCCGTCCATCACGATGGTGCGAAAGGCCTCACGCGTGCCGGACGCCTCATCTCGGTTGATGACCTGAATCCTCAGGTCCTCGCCACCGACTTCTTTCCAGTTGGTGATCTTGCCGGCGTAAATATCGCGGAGCTGCTCGGTCGAGAGGTTATCGACCGGGTTATCGTCGTTCACGATGACCGCGATACCGTCGTGGGCAATGACGATGGGAGTCAGGCCCAAATCCTGTTCGTCGGCATTGAGTCCACGGGAGGAGCTGGCGATATCGGCCGTGCCAGCGCTGACGGCTTCGATGCCAGCGGAAGAACCCAAACCGGAAACGAGCACGTCGATGCCGGTCTCCTCCTTAAAGCCCTCTGCCGCAATCTCGGCGATAGGAAGGCAGGTCGTGGAGCCGGCCACAGTAATGGAAGAGGTAGAAGATCCCGAAGAACAGGCGCACAGCGTAAGCGTAAGCACAGCGGCGCTCAGGACCGATACGATCTTTCTCATAGCATCACGCCGATCGCGGCATGGCGCCCACAGGTGCCGTCCTCGTTACGGTAGGAATAAAAGCGGTCGTTCTGACGCACGGTCGAAAGCTGGGTATCCACGATATTATCCGCGTCGACACCGACATCTACCAGCGCCTCGCAAATGGCAGCGGAAAGATCGAGCATGCGAGAGGTACTCGCATCGATCCAAGAGAACTCGGCGGCAAAGCGATCCATGAGCTCCTGGGAAACCTCGTACTCGTCACCCAGGATATGGGGCCCGATATAGGCGGAAACGTCGCTCGCATCGCAGCCGGCAGCATCGCAAAGCGCCTGGCACGCCTTGGCAGAAATACGTGCAATCGTGCCCTTCCAACCGGAGTGCACCACGGCAAATCCGCTGGGGGCCACCAGCACCACGGGAACGCAGTCGGCAAAGCAGAGCAGCACGGGCACGTCATGGGCCGTACAGACGATGGCGTCGCAGCCCTCGGCAATCTGCTCGCGAACAGCCTCAAGATCGTCGGCGCCGTTCGAAGTCACCGTAACGATATGGTCACCATGTACCTGATTGGGCACGAGCAGATTATGCTCGCACTCAGTGGCGCCCATAGCTTCGAGCGCTCGACGACGATTTTCTTGAACAGCAAAGGGGTCATCGCCTACATGCGAGCCCAGGTTGAGCGAGGAGTACGCATCTTCAGAAACGCCACCGGTGCGCTCGGTAAAGGCAAAGCGGACATCGGATGTCGCGCCCTCCACCAACGTAACTCCATCATGGTCGACACGCGAAACGTTGTCCGCACGTGCTGCCATACTAAAGCCTCCTAATAACACAAGTACCGCGGCGTCGCCGCGCAGTCCGCGTTTATACGGCTGTCATACTTCCTTAAAAGGATACCCGCAGCGGTAGGGACCAAACGTAAAGGGAACGTAAGGAGATTGGAGGCTTTCGTTTACAAACGAGAAACAAAACGGGGTGCATCCGAATGGACACACCCCGTGCAGGTCGTTGAGAAAAACGAACTAGAAGCTACCGCGCTTTAGGAAGTCGGGAAGCTCGAACTGGTCGTTGCCAAAGTTGGGCAGCTCGGTACCACCGACGTTGCGGGTCGGAGCGGCCTGAGCCGGGCTGGCAGCCGGAGCGGTGCGCTGCGGCTCAGCGGAGGCAGCGGCCTTGCTCTGAGACTGCTGAGCAGCAAAAAGCTCATCCTGACGGTTGACGTTGGAATCGGAGAAGCCCGTAGCGATGACGGTGATACGCACCTGATCGCCCAGGGACTCGTCGACAACGGTACCGAAGATGATGTTGGCCTCGGGGTCGACGGCGTTGGCGACAACGTCGGCGGCGTCGCTGATCTCCTGGATGCCCAGGTCCTTGGAACCGGCGATGGAGAGCAGCACGCGCGTGGCACCATCGATGGAGCTCTCGAGCAGCGGGCTGGAGATGGCCTGCTGGGCAGCGTCGACGGCACGAGTATCCCCAGAAGAGGTACCGATACCCATCATGGCGGTACCGGCCTGCTTCATGATGGTCTTAACATCGGCGAAGTCCAGGTTGATGATACCGGGGACGGTGATGAGGTCGGTGATGCCCTGGGTGCCCTGGGAAAGGACGCCATCGGCAATCGCGAAGGCCTCGAGCATGGTGGTCTTCTTCTCGGCGATGTCGAGCAGCTTATCGTTAGGAATGACGATCATGGTGTCGACGCAATCGGAGAGGGTCTTGATGCCCTCCTCGGCGCTCTTCTTACGCTTGCGGCCCTCGAAGGTGAAGGGCTTGGTCACGACGGCGACGGTCAGTGCGCCGACCTCGTTCATCGCGATATCGGCAACGATGGGAGCAGCGCCGGTACCGGTGCCGCCGCCCTCGCCGCAGGTGATAAACACCATGTCGGCGCCAGCGAGCGCCTCGGCGATGTCGTCGCGGGACTCATCGGCAGCCTTGCGGCCAACCTCGGGATTGGCGCCGGCGCCCAGGCCGCGGGTAAGATCGGTGCCGATGTGCACCTTGATATCGGCATCAGAGATCGCGAGTGCCTGAGCATCGGTGTTGATGGCAACAAACTCGACGCCGCGGATGCCCTCTTCGATCATTCGATTGACCGCGTTGGTACCGCCGCCGCCGACGCCGACCACCTTAATGACGGCAAGGTAGTTGTTGATCTCTGTCTCGTGCATGTCGGTCCTCCGAACAAAGGTTATAGCCATAGCATGGGTCGACCCCTGCGCACATTAACCTTCAGGTTGAAAGTAAATGCAAAGGTAAACCGTATTATGTTTGCACATTATGAACGTATCAGTCAAATAATTGACCGTGAAAACCAAACAAACCAGATAAACGGCGTGGTATGGCCCCTCAACAAAGCATCAACCAGCGCTACGAGGTCGGAGCATTCCTAAATGTGTAGTTGCCCGGAGAGCGCACATTGATATACGTTACGCCCTCTACCTGCGAAAGCAACTTGGTGACTACGCGTTCCTTCTTGGCGATATCGTCCGAATCGCCCAGCGACACCTCAATGCCGTTATTGAGGTTTGCCGAGATGGCTTCGACCGAAGGCGTGGAAATATCCTTGACTTGTCCCAAGAACTCGCTCGAAAAACCACGCACATAATCCAGGCCGGCCTTAACGGCTTTGGAGTTCACCGCCTGGCCGGAAACCGGAGCGACATCCGCCGAGACATCAGTCAACAACACCGCGCCATAATGCTTGGCGAGCGCCAGCGCGGCATCGATTCCGGTCAAGGTATTTGAGCCCTGCCCTGTCGTGATGACGTTGCCCTGGTCGTCCACTTCGACCGACGTCGACAGCGGGGCGATCCAGGTGTCATCGTCTCCGATAGCCCAGGCAAGGTCGTCGGAGCTGATATACGCAATGGCGATAACTTTACGCTCCGTCGGCGTGATGATAAGCGTATGGGGAAACTGGCGCTGGACATCCACGCCCGAAACCCACGGGTTCTGCTTGAGATCCTCGGTAATCTGGTCGGGATCGACGTTAAAAAGCGACGTTCCCTCGGGCAAGTCGATCAGCTGGATAGCATCGTGCTTCGTCACATGCTCGCTGCCTTGAATCTGAATATCAGTGGCAGTAAACAGTCCAGAGTTGATCACCACGATGGCAACGACGACGAGCACGGCCAAGACGGCCAGAACGCCGCCCACGATTTTGCCTTTGCCTGTAACGACAGAAGCGGCATCTGATGTTTTATTTGCCATCGCTCCAAGTGAAGATAACGGGTTGAAACCTTTTTTACTCGAAGGCTTCTTGGCGGTAGCCGGCACCGATGTCAGCGAGCGCGGTTTCGATGCGCCCAGCGTGAGACCTGGACGTGCCGCTTTAGTTCCCGTCGAGGGCTTGGGAGCTGCCATGGGACGGGCAGGCTTGGCGCCCATAACAGGCTTTGACGTCACCGAGGGACGCGAGGACTTTTTTGCGGCCGGACGATTACCGAGCTGCGAGCCGACGACCGGACGACTGGTCTGTCGAGCATGCCCGACAGACTTAGAGTGCGCGACGGTATTGCGTTGAGGTTTGGCAGGCGCGCCGGAACGCCTTCCGGCGCGGCGGAAGGTGGGTTTCGATGCTCTAGAAGCCGAGGAATTTAACTTCCGGTCTGAGCTCGATGCCATACGCCTCCCTCACCTTTCCGTGCACATGTCTGATAACCGCGGCAACGTCATCGGCCGAGGCAGTTCCGTTATTAACGATAAAATTAGCGTGAACGGGCGAAACTTCCGCGCCGCCAAT
The DNA here is from genome assembly GCA_900547235.1 of uncultured Collinsella sp. Lineage (GTDB taxonomy): Bacteria > Actinomycetota > Coriobacteriia > Coriobacteriales > Coriobacteriaceae > Collinsella. The sequence continues at coordinate 10,858 of URFP01000023.1, forward strand.
CGAAAAACCCTTTAATCCACAATCCTCGATAAGCTTGCCCACACTCGCATCGGGCGGGTTGCGAAAGACAGACCCGCAGGATGCGCGACCCATGGGCTGCGTACGCTTGCGCCTTGTAAGGTACCGCTCCATGCGCTCGCGAATGTCGGCCTTGGGCGCCGGTTTAAGCTTGAGCACGCACTCGAGGATGATCTCATTGCGGGGAAGGCTACATTCGCGGTAGCCCCAAGAGATCTCGGACCCCGCATAATGCTTGATACCGGATGCCGGGTCAAACGTTACGACATCCTCAACCAGCGAGCCAATCCACTCGGTCCGCGTGCCGGCATTCATAGATATCGCACCGCCGACCGAACCAGGAATGCCAACGGCAAACTCAAGGCCCGAGAGGCTACGCGACAGGGCATCGTTGACCAGGCGCGCAAACATCACGCCCGCACCGACCGTCAGCGTACAACCGTCATCGGCAACAACCGTGCGCTGGAACTCACGTCCGAGCGAAATGACGGCACCGCGATAACCGCCATCGGCAACCAGCAGATTGGAGCCCTTGCCGATGATGACCCACGGCACCTGCTCGCGATCGAGCACCGCCACGGCGCGGCGGAGGGCATGATAGCTATGGCACGTCACAAAGAGGTCGGCCTTGCCGCCGATACGATAGCTCGTATGACGCGCAAGGCGCTCGTCCTCGATCACATCCGTGTCGATCATGCCCGAGAGCGCCATGACGGCGTTAAACAGACCCATTAGACTTAAGCGTCTTTCTTGGCAGTCAGATACTCAATGAACTCGGGACCGACGGTCGTAACGTCGCCGGCACCCATGGTGAGCAGCAGGTCGCCCTCGCCCACCATCTGCTCGAGCTCCTGATTGAGCTCAAGACGGCTGGAGCAGTACACGACCTCCTTGCCAGGATGCTTGGCGCGCACGGTATCGGCGAGCATCTTAGAGGTGACACCCGGAATGGGCATCTCGCCAGCCGAGAACACATCAATCAGCAGCAGTTTATCGGCATTGGCAAATGCATCGGCAAAGTCGTCGCACAGGGCCTGCAGGCGCGAATAGCGGTGCGGCTGGAACACGACGTCGACGTGCTTGTAACCCAGCGACGAAGCGGCAGCAAGCGTCGCCTTGATCTCGGTGGGGTGATGGCCGTAATCATCGACCACGGTGATGCCATCGATATCGCCCACGTGGGTAAAGCGACGGCGGACGCCCTCAAAGCTCGAGAGCGCCTTGGCGGCGGCGTCGATGTCAAGGCCCAGGACATGGGCGACGGTGAGCACCGCCGTGGCGTTGAGCATGTTGTGGCGACCAGGATTGCTCTTGATCTCCACAGCGCGCTCAGTGCCGTCCTCAAAGCGAACGATAAAGTCACTCTGGATGCCCTTGACATCAGGGTGCATGCAGACGATGTCGTTGCTCTCGGCAAAGCCGTAGGAAAGCACGTGACGGCCCGTCGACTTGGCGAGCTCGACCAGATGCGGGTCCTCACCGCAGACGATGACGGTGCCGTCCTCGCCCACCAGGCTCATGAATTTGGCGAAAGTTGCCTCGATCTCCTCGATACCCGAGTAGTGATCGAGGTGGTCGGCCTCGACGTTGGTCACAATGACTACGTTGGGGTTCAGGAACAGGAAGGAGCTGTCGGACTCGTCGGCCTCGGCGACAAAGTAGTCGCCCGAGCCGTTCTTGCCGTTCGTGTCATAGCCCTCGACGATGCCACCGATCAGGAAGCTCGGATCCAGACCCATGCGGTCGAGCATGGTGGCACACATCGAAGACGCGGTGGTCTTGCCATGCGTGCCGGCAACAGCGACGGTGGTGTAGCCGTGACCCAAAGCAGAGAGCATCTTGGCACGGGGCCACACGGGAATACCAAGCTCGCGAGCGCGCACGAGTTCAGGGTTGGACTCCGGAATAGCGGTGGAGACAACAACCACGTCGGGCTTGACCTCGTCGATCGTGGCGGCCTCATGGCCCACATGCACCTTCACACCAGCGCGGGTAAGCTGGCGGATATAACGTGACGTCTTAAGGTCGGAGCCGGTAACGGCATAACCGCGCTCGTGCAGAACGAGGGCGATGCCGCTCATGCCGGCGCCGCCGATACCGATAAAGTGGGCGCTCTTAAACTCGGGCGCGGAGGTTGCAGTCTGGGAATCAGCCATGTGCTCGTGTACTCCTTGCGTAAACACTGCCTGTAACCCGTTAACTGTACCGCACCTACCGCATCAGCGCGAGGGCGACCGAAGATATCCCGTCTAACTAACGCAAACCCTCTACTGCATCCGCCAGAAGAGCGGCGGCTCTATCCTGAGCCAGACCACGCGCCGCCTGACGCATGGCGTCGCGCGCCGCCGCGTCATCGACCAGGTGCAGCAGCTCATCGGCAAAGGCAGAACCGTCGATATCGGCATCGGCGCAGAGCACGCCGGCCCCGGCGTCGACCAGATAACGGGCATTGGTGGTTTGGTGGTCGGCCGTCGCATGCGGGTACGGCACGAGCACCGAAGGCACGGCGAGCGCAGCGATCTCGGCCACGCTCGATGCTCCCGAACGCGATAGCACCAAATCGGCAGCAGCCAGCATGTCGCCCATGTTGTCGATGTAAGGCTGGACGCGGTAACGCTTCGCCTCCTCGAGCGTCAGCGCCAAGGCGCGCTCGGTCTCCTCAAAGCCGTCGGCACCCGTCGAATGCAACACATAGAGGTTCTTGCGCGAAAGCAGCTCGTTTTTGAGCGAAGCCACGCGCTCGTTGAGGTGCTGGGCGCCGAGTGAACCGCCAAAGACGAGCAGCAGCGTAGCGTCCTCGGGAACGCCAAGTGCCTTGCGGCCGCGAGCGCGATCGCCCTCGATCACCGAGCGACGTACGGGGTTGCCGGTCATGAGCACGTGGTCAGGGTCACCTTCGCGCTCAAAGACCGAACGCGCTGCCGGCACCGAGATGCACACGTGGGCGGCGTGGGAGTTCATCATCTTGTTGGCCAGGCCCGGAACAGAGTTCTGCTCATGCAGCAGATACGGAACGCCTGCGCCCTTGCACCACCCCAGCAGCGGAACCTCGACATAGGCACCAAAACCGATGGCGGCATCGGGCTTGCCGACCTTTGAGAAATGACTGGTGAGCGCACGCTTGGCCTTGTTGACACGCCACAGGGAGGTCAGCGCCGTCCAAGGACGGGAGCGGTCGAAGCCCGTGACCGTAATGGGCACAAAATCAAACCCAGCCTCGGGGACCAGACGACCCTCGAGCTTGCGCGACTGGCCCACGAACACAACGTGGTGGCCACGATCACGCAGCTCTTCGGCCAAGGCGAGCGCGGGGTTGATGTGTCCCGCCGTGCCGCCGGCTGCAATAGCAACGGTCATCTTATCGGTCATGGTAGTCCCTTCGTACACGCGGTCCCTGGTCGTCGGTGCGTAGACGCGCCGACGGGTCCGAGTTCAAATCGATTCGATTATATCCGCCGCCCGCGCTGCGAGGGCTGGGGCGCTGAGGACGACCTTGCGGAGCCGTCCGCGGACGTGGACGAGCTGCCGGCTCGGATGTAGAACCATCCAGAACGGTAAAGCCGCTACGCGAAGGTCGTTCACCGCGCACATGGGCTACGCCGGCGGTACTCTCATCCATAACGGCAAAGCTCTCGCGGCGACGGTCGTACTCATCGCGACGGGCGCTCTCGTACGAAACGCGCAGGATCAGACCGGCAAGCATAAGCGACACAATAATCGATGAACCGCCGTAGCTAATAAACGGCAACGGTTTGCCCGTCATGGGAAACACGTTGAGGATGCCCAGCGCGTTAATCAAAAACTGCACCGCGAGAATGACCGCGGAGCCAGACGCCATAAGCGCGCCCCGACGATCGGTCGCCTGCTCGGCAATGCGAAACGCCGAGTAGATCAGCATCGCAAACACCAAGAAGAACAGCACGGTTCCGACAAAGCCGACTTCCTCGCCAATGATGGCCAGGATGTAGTCATTGTGCGCCTCGGGCAGATACGAGTACTTCATGGTTGAGTTGCCGATGCCACGGCCGAACAGACCGCCCGAGGCAAAGGCCATGATGGCAAGCGTGGCCTGATAGCCGTCACCATACTCGTCAGCCCAAGGGTTCAAGGCAACCTGAATACGCACCATACGGTACGGCTCTGCGACAAGTGCAATCACGATCACGAGAATGCCGAAGATTAGCACGCCGATGATAAATCTCGGGTCGAGACCCGCAAACAACGCCATGCACATGAGGGTCAACAGGATGATCAGGACAGTACCGAAATCGGGCTGGATAAAGATCAGAAAGAGCGAAATACCCAGGTAGATGCCCATCTTGCGAAGGAATTCGTTGATGTTGCCACCGGGCGAAAAGAAGCGATCAAGCATGATGGCCGAATACGCAATGGCAAATGGCTTTAAAAACTCGGAAGGCTGGAACTGAATACCGGCGATGTTGAGCCAGCGCGTGGCGCCACGGCTGCCGCTGCCCACCAAGAACACCAGAAACAGTAGCCCTATCATGCCGATAAGGAAGATCCTAAGCACATCCTCCCCAAACCAGCTGTCCGGCAAAACGCGCACGATGGCAATCAGCGCCAGAACACCAACCACGGCAAACGCGGCCTGTCGACCCAGGAAAAACGTCGCCGAGCCATTCTCGTGCAGCGCCTCGACCGAAGACGCCGAGTACACCATCAGCAGACCAAAGCACACCAAAGTAAACAGGCAGGCCATAAATATCAGACGGGGGCGCATGATGCGGGCGGGAACGCCGGCAATATAGCGTTCGCTAAACGACTGCCTGCCACGACCGGAACGCGGTGTGCTGCGCCGCGAGGAAGCACGGTCCGAGTCGGGCCTCCTCATACCTTGTCGGGGGCTCTCCTCTCTCACCGGCAACCCCTATTCCATTTGCGATTTCGCTGCAGCGGCAAGCTGAGCCACGTAGTCCTTAAACACGCGGCCGCGCTCCTCATAGCCCGAGAACTCATCGAACGAAGAGCAGGCAGGAGAAAGTAAGATCACGTCGCCACGGCTCGACAGCGAACGGGCAACGTCCACGGCATCGCGTAGGTCATCCGCTTGGGCGATATCCACATCGCCATCGACATCGGCCTCGTCCATAGCGGCGGTAAAGCGCTCGCGCGCATCGCCAAAGCAGACGACCGAGCGCACGTTATCCATAACGACGCGCGCGAAGTCCGTGAGCGGCGTGCCCTTATCGTGGCCGCCGAGCAGCAAGATCACGTTGTCATCGGGAAATGCCGTCAGTGCCTTCTCGACCGCGTCGGTGTTGGTCGCCTTGGAATCGTTGACGTAGCGCACTCCGTCAATCTCGCCGCACGGCTCCACGCGGTGCTCGAGCGGCTGGAACGAGGCCAGACCGCGGCAAATGCCCTCGGGATTGGCACCGACGGCCAGGACAGCCGTGGCAGCGCACAGGGCATTGATAACATTATGATGGCCCGAGATCTTGAGCTCGGA
>URFP01000024.1:0-16067 GCA_900547235.1 uncultured Collinsella sp.
CCGCGCAAAAGCCTATGATGGGCAGAGCCCGTCGGTATCTACAAGACATGCGCGGGCCTAAGGATAAAAAAGCCCCGCCGGGCCTTGTGGGCACGGCGGGGCGGACAAGCAGCTATGGGCAGCAGGCTTAGAACAGGCCGGTGATGTTGCCGTCGTTGTCGACGTCGATGTTCTCGGCCGCAGGGACCTTGGGCAGGCCCGGCATGGTCAGAACACTGCCAGTCAGTGCGACCACAAAGTGGGCACCGGCGGAAACCTTGAGCTCGCGCACCGTGATGCGGAAGTTCTCGGGAGCGCCCAGGGCCTTGGCGTTGTCGCTAAAGCTGTACTGCGTCTTGGCCACGCACACCGGCAGGTTGCCAAAGCCGTTCTCGCGCAGCTCGGCGAGCTGGCGCTTGGCGGCCGGCGTAAAGTCAACACCGTCGGCGCGGTAGACCTTGGTGGCAATGGCCTCAAGAGCGTCGGCCACATCGGCGCCGTCCTCATAGGCAAACTTGAGCTCGCTCGGCTGCTCAATCAGACGCATGACCTCATCGGCAAGCTCGAGCGCGCCCTCGCCGCCCTTGGCCCAGACCTCGGAAAGCTTAACGTTGACGCCGAGCTTCTGGCACTCGGACTCGATGAGCGCAAGCTCGGCCTCGGTGTCCGTCGGGAAGCGGTTGATGGCGACCACGCAGGGCAGACCATAAACGTTCTGGATGTTGTCGACGTGACGCAGCAGGTTGGGCATGCCGGCCTTGAGTGCCTCGAGGTTCTCCTCGTTGAGGTCGGCCTTGGCGACGCCACCGTTGTACTTCAGCGCACGAGCGGTCGCGACGACCACGACGGCGCTGGGGCGAACGCCCGTCATACGGCACTTGATGTCGAGGAACTTCTCGGCACCCAGATCGGCACCGAAGCCGGCCTCGGTAATGGCAACATCGCCAAAGCGCATCGCCATACGCGTGGCCATGATAGAGTTGCAGCCGTGGGCGATGTTGGCGAAGGGGCCGCCGTGGACAAACGCGGGCGTGCCCTCGAGCGTTTGCACCAGGTTGGGCTTGAGCGCGTCCTTAAGCAACGCGGCCATGGCACCCTGGGCCTTAAGGTCGCGGGCACGGACGGGCTCGCCGGCAAAGCTGTAGCCGACGACGATCTCGCCCAGGCGCTCCTTGAGGTCGCTGATGCTCGTAGACAGGCACAGGATTGCCATGACCTCGGAGGCGACGGTGATATCGAAGCCGTCCTCGCGCGGCACGCCCTGGGCCTTACCGCCAATACCGTCGATGACGTGGCGCAGCTGACGGTCGTTCATATCGACGACGCGCTTCCAAGTGATGCGTTTAACGTCGATGCCAAGCTGGTTGCCCTGCTGGATGTGGTTATCAAGCATGGCGGCCAGCAGGTTGTTGGCAGCACCGATGGCATGGAAGTCGCCGGTAAAGTGCAGGTTGATATCCTCCATGGGGATCACCTGAGCCCAGCCGCCGCCGGCAGCACCGCCCTTAACACCAAAGACGGGGCCGAGCGAAGGCTCGCGCAGGGCCACGGCACTCTTGACGCCGCGACGACGCAGGCCATCGGCCAGACCGATGGTCGTGGTGGTCTTGCCCTCGCCCGCAGGCGTTGGGTTGATAGCGGTCACGAGGACGAGCTTGGCCTGGTGATCGGTCGGCTCGTTGAGCAGTGAATAGTCGACCTTAGCCTTGTCGAAGCCGTACGGAATAAGGTGCTTAACGTCGACGCCGGCGTTCTTGGCCACCTCGGTAATAGGCAGCGGCGTGACAGAACGTGCGATTTCGATGTCAGTAGGCATGGGCGGTCCTTTCGTTACCGAATGAGAAAAAGACCAATTCAGCATAGCACGGGCGCGCAATAGTAAAACGCCCATAACCGATGAACGGCGATATGTTTACCCGATGCCCGGCGATAGCCCAACAGCCCGCCAAAACAAAGCGCCCTAAACGGTAGGTTCAATCCCCAGGTGCTCAAAGGTGCGCAGGGTTGCCTGACGGCCCTGCGGCGTACGAATCATCAACCCGCACTGCAGCAAATAGGGCTCATAGACATCCTCGAGCGTGCCCGGGTCCTCGCCCACCGCGCTGGCAAGCGTTGTCAGGCCCACGGCACGTCCGGAGAACGTCTTAGCGAGTGTCTCCAAAATGCGAATATCCATCCAGTCCAGACCAAGCTCATCGATCTCGAAGAACTCGAGCGCCTGGCGACAGATATCGAGCTCGATGGGACCGTTGCCGCGCACCTGTGCGTAATCGCGCACGCGCTTGAGCAGGCGGTTGGCAAGACGCGGCGTGCCGCGCGAACGCGAGCCGATCTCAAGTGCACTGGGATGGTCGATCGCCACGCCCAGAATAGTTGCCGAGCGCGTCACAATCTGCGCGAGCTCTTCGACCGTGTAGTAATCCAGGCGATATGAAATGCCAAAGCGGTCGCGCAACGGGCCGGTCAACATGCCTGAGCGGGTCGTTGCTGCTACCAGCGTAAACTTGGGGATATCCAGGCGAATCGAGCGCGCCGCCGGACCCTTGCCAATCACGATATCGAGGGCAAAGTCCTCCATCGCGGGGTACAGGACTTCCTCGACCGAACGGTTGAGGCGGTGGATCTCGTCGATAAACAGCACATCACCCGGCTGCAAGTTGGTAAGGATGGCCGCCAGGTCGCCCGTACGCGCGATGGCCGGGCCACTCGTCGTTTTTATCTGAGCGCCCAACTCGTTGGCGATTACGGTGGCCAGCGTGGTCTTGCCCAGGCCCGGAGGACCCGAGAAGATCACGTGGTCGAGCGTCTCCCCACGGCTCTGCGCCGCTTCGATCAACACGCGCAGGCTCTGCTTGATATGCTCCTGGCCGCAGTAATCGTCCAGGCGCTGGGGGCGCAAAGTGCGATCGACATCGAGGTCCTCGGCCGTCAGCTCCGAGCCCACCATGCGCTCGCCGTGCGCCATGGATGCCGCCGGCGAGTTGCCGGGCGTCGCCCACAGGTCCTGAGAGTCATCGGCTTCCCACATCACGCATCCATTCCGAGTCGCTTAAGCGCCGCGCCGAGCAAATCCTCGACACGCATATCCTGCCCATCATACCCGCTCAGAGCGACATCGGTCTCCTGCGGGCTAAAGCCCATGGAAAGGAGTGCCGCACGGGCGTCATCGATCGCCGAAGGAGCGGCGGCGGGCACGGGCATCGCAACCTGACCGGGGATCGCATCGACCGGCACAAAGCCCTTGTCCTTGGCAAAGGTGCTCTTGAGCTCCAAGATGAGGCGCTGGGCGGTCTTTTTGCCCACGCCGGGCACCTTGGCCATGCCCTTGTCGTCCTCGGCCATCACCAGGGAATACAGCTGTCCCACGGTATAGGTGGAAAGTACGGCGAGCGCCAAGCGCGGGCCAACGCCCGAGACGGACACAAGCCGGTCGAACATCGTGCGCTCATCCTTAGAGGAAAAACCGAAAAGTGTCATAGCGTCCTCGCGCACCTGCATACGGGTATAGAGGCGCACCTCACCGCCGGGCGTAGGCAGCGTGGCCGCAGTGCTGCCCGAGATACCGAGCTCAAAGCCCACGCCCGATACATCGACAACGGCCGAGCTCATCGTGGCCTCGACAAGCGTTCCATGGAGCTGGGAGATCATCAGTATCCGGTTCCTCTCTGTTGATAGAACTCGCCACCGGTAAGCGCCCGGGTGCGGCTGAGGTTAACGTGGCAGATGGCGCAGGCCAGGGCATCGGCGGCATGGTCGGGATGAGGGTCGTGGTCGAGCTGCGTGAGCGTGCGCACCATGTAGGCGACCTGCCGCTTGTCCGCGGCGCCGGTACCCACCACAGCCTGCTTGATCTGCATAGGCGTGTACTCGCCGATCTCGAGCGCGCACTCCGAAAGCGCCACGAGCGCGGCACCGCGGGCATGTGCCGTGGGGATTGCCGAGCGGACATTAGCGCCAAAGTAGATGCTCTCGATAGCAGCAGTATCGGGTCGATAACGCTCCACGACGCCCTTGAGGTCGCGGGCGATATGCGACAGGCGCACCGCGAGCGGACTACCCGCGCTGGTCTCGATACAACCGTAGGCACGGCAGCGAACCTCGCCGCGCCGCTCCTCGATAATCCCCCAACCCGTATGGGCCAAACCGGGGTCGATACCCAAAATGACCAAGCCAACCTCCCCTCGTCACAAGTACAGCACAAGGCAAGGCCCCGAGCATCATTCACGAACGTCTGTTCTAGAATAACACAACGGGGCCAAGATGCTTAGTTGAAGTGTCGGGGTTGGAAGCGAATCCTATCCCATAGTTAGTTTTGAGAGAAAAAGGGAAACTGCCTCGGATCCACCGGCGGATGCGGCATCGGGCCACCCTGGGGCCCACCCTGCGGGCCACCCTGGCCGCCCATCATCTTATCGATGGCGTCCTGGACCTCGCCCTCAAACTTCTTCATACCCTCGTGCAGGCGGCGCTGGCCGTCCTCGGAGCGCAGCTCCTCCATCTGCTCGGGCGAAATACCCAGTAGCTCGCCCAGCACGCCCATCATCTCGTTTCGCACGCGCTCGCTCGTATCCTCGTCAGCAAAACGGCGCACCTCGGCGCGCGCCAGCGAATCGACCGTCATACGCTCCTTGCCGTTAAGCCCCAGGTCGGACCACGCGAGCATGTACGGCCAGGCGCGCTCGACAAACGAACGGGCTGAGACGATCGACGCCGTCGGCAGCATGCGGCGGGCGGCCTCGCCCTGACGCACGAGCATCAGCAGCAGCGAGCAGGCCTCAGGCTTGCCAGCGGCCATCGGGATGTCGTCGAAAGATCGATTGCGGTCCACGTGCGCCTCGAGCGCGCCATCGACCTCACCCGGCTCAAGCCCGCCGAGCAGCTGTGCCGCGCGGTCGAGCATATCGACCGGACCGTCGAGCGTCGAGAGCGCCTGCGCCAGCACTCGCTCCATACAATCTTCCACCGCGTTGAGCGTCACGAGCTCTTGGGGCACCACGGCAGACGTGCGGTTGCGCACACGCGCCACAAACTCAAGCGTCGACAGGTACACATCGCCAAAGGGCGCGTAATCGCCCTGGTAGCCGCCGCAAAGCGCCGGCGCCGCCAGCGCGTACTCGGTTTTGGACAGCGGGCTCAGCGCCATCGCACCCAGCTCGAGCGCCGTGTCCTCCAGCATGAGGCCCAGCGTGCGCGAGCGCAGACGCTCGGCATCGCCCGCCGACACGTCGCGATCGAGCACACGCGCCGCATCCGGTGCATCGCGCTCGACGGTGCGAATGTGCAGACGCTCGGCGATGGCGCGGACGGCGGCACAGCGGGCAGCCTCGGCCTCTTCCTGCGCCGGCGTAAAGATACGGTTGCGCCCCAGCACCAGGCCAATCACATTACGCGGGCCCAGAGCGTCGACGGTCAGCGCCGCAAGCAAAGACGACGGCAGATCGCCCTCGAGCGCCACCACGGCACGCGACGTGCCATGGGCACGGGCGTTATCGCGCACAGCGAGCACCAGCGCCTGCCACAACCACTCCTCGGAACGAAACTCGGGCAGCTCGTGGTCCTCCAGGGCATCGAGCATTACGCCGCGCTGAATCTCCTGAACCAGCAGGCTCTCTTCAAAACACGGCGCTTGGGCCACCACGCGCCCACAGTCGTCGAGTACAAACGACCCGCCGGTATACACCGACTCGTCATAGGCACCGACCGGCGCCATGCAGGCAAACCACACGCTGCGCTTGGATGCGATCTTGCGGTAGGCACCGCTGCGAACGGCGGCAATGGCGGCCGTCTCGCGGTCGGTCATGTCAAACGCGTTGAACTGAAAATAGGCGATGAGGTCGACGCCGGTCGGCAGCATCTCGAGTTCGCGGTCCAAGTCGAAGATCACGGCGATACGCACGCCGTCCACGTCGAACACCGGCGGTGCCCAACGGGCATCACCGTTCCCACCACGCTGCAGAGCAATGCTCGAACGGGCCGGCACCACATGGCCGTCCTTGAGCATCATGTAGTCGAGCAGGGGCTGGCCCTCAAACGAAACCGCCGCGGGCACGATGCAGATCATATCGAGTTCTTGGATACGCTCGGCGACACCGGTCAGGCCTGTCAACATGTCGTGCTCAAAGTCGGCAGTGCCCACCAGGCCCCCGGGCATGGCGCCCATAAAGAGCGGAGCCGGCACGCACAGCACGCGCGCCCCGCGCTCGTGGGCCAGACGAGCCTGGTCCTCGATGCGGCCGCAAATGCCCTCAATATCACCCAGGCGCATATCGATCTGTGCAAGTGCGAGCTTCATGGCTCAGCCCTTTCCGTCGTAAACCATCGTTGTCGTAGTAAAAGCGCCGGCCGCATGATGCAGTCGGCGCTCGCATGTGCATATGCTAGCTATGATACCCCGAGCGGGGACGCGCTCCTAGAACGTCGCGGACCACAGCCCATGCAGGTTGCAATAGGCATAGACGGTACCGGTCTTGGAACCGCCGGCAAAAAACGTCGCAGGCTTCATGCCGGGCTCAAGGTAATGGACCTCCAGACGGCCCTCGGCCTCAAGGGCGATCCACTCGATGTAGTGCTCGGGCACCATAGGATGCTCGACCGAGCCCACGCGTGCGCGGATCACGTGACCGTCGCGCTCGCTCTCAACGACGGGCACGTGCTTCTCGTGCGCCGCGTCCTCGGTGTTCGCGGTCAGCTCCGTGCAGCCGGCAGGGGTTGCAACGTCGTTGCCAAGGGCGGCAATGAGCTTGCCGTCGGGGTCCTTAAAGAATTTCGCCATGATGTTCTCCTTTGCTGGCGTGCCAATGTTCTCGATGCTTCTTATGCCCAAAGGCAGGCGAACCATCCACGGCATGGCAAATGAACACATAACGAGCGAGACTAGCGCCCGTCGCCGCCGAGCAGCGCCAGAACATCCTCGCGGGTAAACAGCGCCGACGAGATGCCGTCGCCGCCGAGCACACTATTGACCAGGTCGCGTTTGGACTCCTGCATCTGCATGATGCGCTCCTCGATCGTGTCCTTGGCGATGAGCTTGTACACGGTCACGGTATGTTGCTGGCCAATACGGTGCGCACGGTCGGTCGCCTGGTCCTGCGCGGCCACGTTCCACCACGGGTCGTAATGGATGACCACGTCGGCAGCCGTCAGGTTAAGGCCCACGCCGCCCGCCTTGAGCGAAATCAAAAAGACCGGCACCTCGCCCGCCTGGAACTGCGCGACCATCTTGGCGCGGTTTTCCTTGGACGAAGCGCCCGTGAGCTTAAGAAAGCCGATATCCTCCTTGGCCAGACGCTTGCCAATGATGTCGAGCATGCCCGTAAACTGGCTGAACAACAGGATGCGATGCCCGCCGTCGAGCGCACCGTGCACGAGCTCCATGCAAGCGTCGAGCTTGGCACTCCCCGCCTTGTAGTCCTCATAGTGTAGATGCGGGTCGCAGCAAATCTGGCGCAGCTTGGTGAGCTCGGCGAGCACCTTGAGCTTGTCTTTCTTAAACTCGGATGCCTCGCGATGCTGCACCTGCTGGGCGATGCGGTCCTGGTTGGCCAGGTAGAGTTTGCGCTGCTCGCCGGTGAGCTGTGCCATGACGGTGTCCTCGATCTTCTCGGGCAGATCGGCCACCACGTCTTCCTTGACACGGCGCAGCACAAACGGCGACACGAGCGCCTGCAGGCGAGCGGCGCTGTCACCCTCGGCGTGCTCGACCGGGCTTTCGAAGCGCTTGGCAAACGACTCGCGTGTGCCAAGCAGGCCCGGCATCAAAAAGTCGAAGATGCTCCAGAGCTCGGACAGGCGGTTTTCGATGGGCGTGCCCGTCAGGGCAAAGCGCACACCGGCAGGCAGGCGCTTGGCGGCGCGCGCTACCTGCGTGAGCGGGTTTTTAATGTACTGGGCCTCATCGAGCACAACGCGGGCAAAGTCCTGATCGGCATACTCGTCAATATCGCGGCGCATGAGGTCATACGACGTCACGACCACGTTGTGCTCGTCGGCGCCGGTTATCTGCACGCGGCGCTGCGCCTTGGCACCCACAATGGCGCACACGTCGAGCGAAGGCGCAAAGCGCTCCAGTTCGGCGGTCCAGTTGTACACAAGCGACGCAGGGCACACCACAAGCGTGGGCTTAGTGTCCCCCGCCTCCACGCGCGCCATGATATGTGCGATCATCTGCAGCGTTTTGCCCAGGCCCATATCGTCGGCCAAGATGCCGCCGAGGCCCAGGTGCTCGAGCGAGCCGAGCCACTGGTAGCCGTCGACCTGATAGCCGCGCAGCGTGGCCTTGAGCGAGACCGGCACCGTAAAGTCCATCTTGCCGAGCGTATCCAGACGCTCGACGGTGCGACGGAATGCGGCATCGCGATCGGCCTCAAGCGCCGGCGTGCGCGCGAGCATGCTATCGACGAACAGGGTACTCGACGCGGGAAGCGACACGCCTTCGAGCAGATCGACGGCATCAACGCCCAGGTCCTCGGCAAGGCCAAACGCGGCACGGGCACCCTCGTCCAGGCGAATGATGTCGCCCGACGTGAGACGCGCAAACGTCTGGTGACGCTTGTAGGAGTCGAGGTAGATGGCAAGGTCTGCCGCCGAAAGACCGCTCGCGCCCAGCTCGACGTCGAGCAGGTTGCTCTTGACGGTTGCACGCACCGAAAGCTTGGGCGCAGGACGGACCGAGACCTGGCGCAGGCGGTCGCTGAGCATGACCTCGCCCAGCTCGGACAGGGCGGACAGGCCCTCGGTCAGCAAGTGGAACAGGCTCTCGTCATCGCGTTCCTCAAATGCCAGGCCGCCCTCGTAAAAGTCGAAATACAGGGCCGCCGTGTCCATAACGCGAAACTCTGCCACTTCGTCGCGCGGCGGCACGCCAGGACGCTGGTCTTCGAAGGGGCTGCCCGGAGCACCCAGGCTAAAGAGATCTGCCGACCAGTCGCCGTAGGTAACCGAAATTTTGCAGGTCACGAGCCCATCGTCGACGCCGATCGCCATGGCAAAGCTCGGCTCGGGCGCCACGGTATCGAGTGCAGCGGGCGCGGTAAGATCGGTGTAGTCGCGCAAAATGGGCAATGCCATGCGGCAGAATTCGCCCACCTGCTCGGCGGCAATATGGACCGGCGTGCGACAGGGCAGCAAGCGTGATAGGAACGGCGCCGCGTGCTGAGCAAACGCCACATCGGTGCGGCGCGCACGGCGGGTGTCGACCAGATAGGCAACGTCGCCCGAAGCAAAGCAGTATGCATCGGCCGGCAGGCGCAGATCATAGCTGCCACCGGCCGCCGGCGCGATTTTGGCGGCAAGGAGCGGTGGGCGCTTAGACAGCGCCTCGTCCTCCCCTTCCGGAGGCAGTTCAACCGCCACGTCATAGGTGCGATGCGTCGTCGTCCCCCGCGACCAGGCGGGCTCAAAGGAGATGGTCTGGCCGCGTAGCAGGTCCAGCACATATACGATGCTATGCTCGGACAGCGGCAACTGACGCTCGGCGACAAAGCCCTTGCGTGCAAAATCGTACGACGCCGAACGCGAGCTTGTGATGTCATCGAGATAGGCAACTGTCGTCACAACAAGGTTGAGCAGCTTTGTCGAAACGCCTTCGAAGGCTTCGGGCGTATGGACAAACGTGAGCTTCTTGCCGTACGAGAAGGTGCCGCCTCGGACATAGGCGTCGGCCATGCCGTCGATATCCTTGACGACGTAGGACACCGAACCGCAGCGAATACGGAACTCGAGCGCCCAGCTAAAGCGGTCGGCGAACAGCGGATTGTAGTACGGCACCAATGAGGGCTCCAACGCCGCCTTGGGGGCGTCGGGATCAACGGCACCGGCAAGCTTGCGGCGCATGCTCGCCAGCTCATCCATGCGCGCGTCCGAAAGATCGGAGAGCGCCGCCATGAGGCTGGGGCTCGTGGGAACGGGCGCCGGGAAGGGAAAGTTGGGGTTGACGGCCGGCGCCTTGGGCGCGGTGCGCGCGGGCTGTTTCGGCTGCGCCGCAAACGTGCGAACCGGCGTACGCAGCCCCTCAACAGGCTCGATGCCGCTGGCGTCCAGGTACGCCAGCGCTGTGGCGATGGCATGCTTGCACATGCCGGGGTAGCGATAGGCAGCGGGACAATCGCAGTCGTAGTCGATCACCTCGTGCTCGTCCATGTCGAGCGCCACGTGCGTCTTGTACAGGTCACCGCGCGAGCCGCGCACCGAGCCCTCAACCGTCACGTTTTTGGAGAAGCGCGAGCCGCTGTCCTCAATCGACAGCACGGCACCGTTAAGCATGAGCGAGCGCCCCTTCATAAAGGTGCCGCTCAACGCCGCCTCTTTCCGGAGCGCCTGCACGAACGTCCCCTGCGCCATCACTTCCTCCAATCTCGCGCGGACCAGCAAGGTCGCCCTTAGATCACCGTCACTCTGCCTTGGTTACCAACGATGGCCTTGGCCTCGGCCAGCAGCGGAATCGAGCGCGCGTTGACCTTGGCAGGCACCTCGGCGCGCAGCACGCGCCCGTCCACCTGCTCGATAAAGATCTCCACGCGATCGCCGCCCGGGTTGGTGGTGAGCACCGTGGCCAGGCGCGCCATATTGCCCTGGCTAAAGCGGCTGTTGGGCACCATAACCTCAAACACCTTGGGCTTGTTGTTCTCCTCGTTGAGCTCCAGCGGCACGATCTCCTGCGCGATGATCTGGTCGCCGCGGTCCGAGCGCTCGAGCTTGCCCTTAATGCGCACAAACGCATCGGACAGCTGTGCACCGGTCTCGGGATCGACCTCGCCGTACAGGTACCCCTCGGCCTCCTTGTAGGTCTTAGGGAACACGACAACGGTGGCCTCGCCTTCCATGTCCTCGAGCTGCACGATGCCCATGGGGTCGCCGTTTTTGGTCACGCGCTTGGACACGCTCGAGACCATGCCGGCCCACCACAGCGCCTTACCCTCGGGAATCTCCTGGTTGATGGTGCCGCCCGTAGGATTCTGAACTTCGTAGCCGGTGTCGATCTGCGAGAACGAAAAGTCGCGCGCCTTGGCTAGCGCATACTCAAACGGGCGCAGCGGGTGGTCCGAGACATAGATGCCCAGAACCTCTTTCTCCTGGCTCAGCTTGAGGTGGCGGTCCCATTCCTGGCCATCCGGATCGGGCACGCTGACCTCGAAGCCCGAGCCCTCAACGTCGCCAAACATATCGAAGAACGAGGTCTGGCCGCTCGCGCGGTCCTTCTGGCGCTTTACCGCGGCATCGATGATGTTCTCGGGGTTGTTCTTGTCCACAAAGTGCATCATCTGGCGGCGCGGATAGCCCGTGGAGTCGAAGGCACCTGCCTTGATCAGCGATTCGATCACGCGACGGTTGGCCTGGCTCGAGTCCACGCGCTCGACAAAGTCGTGCAGCGTCTTAAACGGACCACCCGCCTCGCGCTCGGCGATAATCGCCTGCGCCACGCCGGTGCCCACGCCGCGGATGCCGGCCAGACCAAAGCGCACGCCCTCCTTAGTAGCCGTGAACTCGGTACCGGACTCGTTGACATCTGGCGAAAGCACGGGGATGCCGTCGTGACGGCACGCCGAGACGTAGTGCACGATCTTGTCGGTCTTGCCCGTATAGGACGTCAGAACGGCCGCCATGTACTCGTGCGGATAGTGCGCCTTGAGCCACGCCGTCTGCATAACCAGGATGGCGTAGCCGGCGGAGTGCGACTTGTTGAAGGCGTAGGACGCGAACTCGAGAACATCGTCCCAAATCTTCTGGGCGACCTCGCGCGTGTAGTTGTTCTTGATAGCGCCGTTCATCCAGTGGTCATAGGTGGTCTCGTCCGAGCCATCCTCCCAGTGCAGCACCGTCGACGTGAGCAGCTTAATCTTTTTCTTAGCCACGGGCTTACGGATACGCGAGTCCGATTCGCCCTTGGAGAAGCCGCACATCTCGACGGAGATGAGCATAACCTGCTCCTGGTAGACCATGGTGCCGTAGGTTTCGCCCAGGATGTCGTCCAGACGGTCGTCGTAGGAGACCGCCGGCTCCTTGCCGTTCATACGGTTGATGTAGGACGAGACCATGCCGGCGCCCAGCGGGCCCGGGCGGTACAGGGCGATCAATGCCACGACGTGCTTGTACTCGGTGGGCTTCATGTTCTTGATCGTGGCCGTCATGCCGGCGGACTCGACCTGGAAGACGCCGGCAGTGTGGCCGGAGCCCATGAGCTTAAAGATCTCGGGGTCGTCAAAGGGAATCTCTTCCTCTTTGATGTCGATGCCAAAGTTCTTTTTGATGTTGGCCTTTGCCTTGGAGATAACCGTCAGCGTGCGCAGGCCCAGGAAGTCCATCTTGAGCAGGCCCATGTCGGCAACGGTATGGCCCTCGTACTGGGTAATCTCGACGCCGCCCTTAGTATCGAGCTTGGTGGGCACGTGCTCGTTGACGGGGTCGCGGCAGATCAGAACGGCACACGCGTGCACACCCTCGCCACGGGTGAGGCCCTCGATCGAGAGCGCCGTGTCGATGATGCGGCGGGCGTCGTCGTCCTTTTTATAGGCCTCGGCAAAATCGGGGTTAAACAGATCCTCTTTACCGGGCTGCTTGTCGAGCACCTGCTTGAGCTTGACCTTGGGGTCGCTCGAGACCATCTTGGACAGGCGCTGGCCCATGTAGACCGGGTAGTCCAGAACGCGCGCGGCGTCGTTGATGGCCTGCTTGGCCTTAATGGTCGAGTAGGTGATGACGTGGGTGACCTTCTCGGGACCGTAGAGCTGGCGAACGTGCTCCACGACCTCGAGGCGCCGCTCATCGTCGAAGTCCATATCGATATCGGGCATCTCGGTACGCTGCGGGGACAGGAACCTCTCGAACATCAGGCCGTTCTCGAGCGGGTCGAACGCGGTGATGTTCATGGCGTAGGCGACGATAGCGCCGGCAGCAGAACCACGGCCGGGGCCGACGCCGATGCCGTTGTCCTTGGCCCATTGCACGTACTCGGCAACGATGAGGAAGTAGGCGGCAAAGCCCTTGTCGCAAATGACCTTGTATTCGTACTCAAAGCGCTCTTTGATGTTTACGCCGCCGATCTCGCGCGTGGCCCAGTCGTCACCGTAGTGTTGGCGCAGGCCCTTCTCGCACTCGCGGCGGAACTGGCTCTCGTGCGTCTCGCCGGGATCGAGCAACGGGAAGCGCGGCAGGATGATGGAGTCCCAGTCCAGCTCCACGTAGCACTTGTCGGCGATCTCGAGCGTGTTGTCGCAGGCCTCGGGGCAATACGGGAACATCGCCCGCATCTCCTCCTCGGTCTTCATGTAAAACTCCGAGCCGGTCATGCGCATGCGGTTGGGGTCGTCGACCTTGGCGTTCATGCCAATGCACATGATGACGTCCTGCACGGGCGCGTCCTCGCGGCGCAGGTAGTGGAAGTCGTTGGTGGCGATGACCTTGACGCCCACCTGCTTGGCGATGTCGATGAGCGTGCGGTCCATCTGCTCGTCGGTCAGGCCGTTGTCGGTGGTAATGCCGTGTTCCTGGATCTCGATATAAAAGTCGCCGGGGTCAAAGGTGTCGCGGAAGGTCTCGGCCCACTTGATGGCGCCCTCCATGTCACCGCGGTCGATGTATTTGGGGATGATGCCCGCGATGCAGGCGCTCGTGCAGATCATGCCCTTGGCATGGCGGCGCAGGTTGTCGAGCGTCACACGCGGCTTGTAGTAAAAGCCCTGCACGGCGGCCTCGGAGACCGTCTGCATCAGGTTGACGTAGCCCTCCTGGTCCTTGGCCAGAAGGATCATGTGGTAGAGCTCGGGCTTATGGTCGCGAGCGAGCGTCTCGTCCGGCGTAAAGTAAACCTCGCAGCCAAAAATGGGCTTGATGACCAGGGGCGGCTTGAGCTCGTCGATGTTGCCCTTCTCGTCCCACATGGCCATGTCCTTCACATACTGGGCATGCTCGCGCGGGTTTGCCTCGGGATCGGGCTCCACCAACTCGTCGCGGCGGTCCTTTTCCAAGAAAGCCTTGTCGTGGCTCCAGGTTTTGTACTCAGGCGTGTTGTGGTTGACGGCGTCGCAGGCCAGCGCCAAATCGGGCACGCCATACATGTAGCCGTGGTCGGTAATGGCCACGGCGGGCATGCCAAGCTCAACGGCACGGTTGACCATATCCTGGATACGGGTTGCGCCGTCGAGCATGGAGAAAACAGTGTGATTGTGCAGATGGACGAATGCCATGTGATGAGCTCCGATGCGGGTTCGTGTTCTGACTGAACGATTTTACCCCACGGCACGGACAGCACCCGAACCTAGCCAAACCCACACGGCTCCTATTGAGTTGCGGTGAAATACGGACTGTTTGCCGGCTTTTTTGGCCAAAACAGTCCGTATTCCACCGCAAGTTATTGAGGGCTAGAGGTTGTAGGTAACCACCTGGGGCTCGGCGGATTCGCCAGAGGGGATCGAGTCGACTTGCTCCACGCGGACGAACTTGACGGTCACGGCCTCAAAGCCCGCCTTGTGCAGAACATCGGCGTAAACGCGCGCCTGCAGGGCGTGCTTCTCCTGCAGCTGATCCGGCGTCTCGTCCGGTGTGCCGCCCGTCTTGTAGTCGATGACCAGCGCGCATGACGAATCCGCCGGGTTCGTCGCCAAAGCGTCGATGGCGCCCTCGGCATATGCACCGTAGCGAGCGATGTCCTCGTCCTCGCAGCCCAGCGAAAAGAACGGCACCTCGGCGCGAACGCACGGCCACGCGAGCAGGTCGGTACGAACAGCCGACTTGAGCCAGCGGTCCAGGGCAACGTCGAAGCGTTCGCGCTGCTCCGGCGTCAGGCGCCACAGACGCGCCAGCGCTTCGGCGCGCGCGGTGGGCAGCTCATCGGCACCCATCTCGATGAGCCACTGGCAGGCAGCGTGGAAGGCCGAGCCCAGCGCCATGGGATTGCCGGCGGGCTCGACAGCAGCCACGTCCGCATCCGTCGTCTCCGAGCCATCCGACTCCGCATCATCGCCAGCCTCGTCCATGGGCACGCGCGCCTCGGCGGCACGGTCCTCGGCCTCGGCATGGAGCGCTGCCGCGATTGACGAGTAGCTATACGAGTCACGCGCCGGGAACGGGCAGGTGCCCATGCGCACGCCCACCGCCTGGGGATACACAAGCTCAAACGCATCGGGCTCGGGGTCGGCAGGACCGGGAACGGCGGCGTGGGCATCTGCACCGGCGCCCTCCGGCTCCGCATCGCCGCGAACAAGCCCGCCCTCGGCATCCAGTGAAGCGTTAGCCTCAAACGCCTGCTCGCCAAACGTAAAGTCCGCCAGCGAGATGAGCTCGTAGTCGCCCGACTGGGAGTTGTCGAACACCAAACGGTCGCTATCGAGCTGCGGCATGTCCAGACTGTCGGTCGGCAGGATGCGGCGCAGCACGTCGTAGGTCAGATCCGTCTCGACATCGAAGGTCGGCGCCGTCACCTTGCCGCGGCTCACGCCGGCGTCCATCGCCAAAATGACCAACTCGCGCGCTCGCGTCATGGCGACATAGAGCAGACGAGCCCGCTCCTCGAGCGAAAGCTGCAGGTCGGCGTTGCGCAGGCGGGCAAACGCCTCGGCGGGAGAGCCCGTCGCGCAGACGTCCTCCATAAGCTCCGGCGGCAGCCACAGCGACGTGCCCTTGCCCTTAAACGCGTGTTCAAACTGCTTTTTGACGTCATCGCCCTTCACGAAGGTCCCGTCGGCAAGCTTAACGCCATCGAAACGAGCCGGCAGCGCCACGACTTGCGCCCCACCGTCGACGCGACCCATCTGCGCCGCACCCGAGGACTTACGCACGCCAAAGCACTCGGCGACCGCCACGACCGGATACTCCAGACCCTTGGACGCATGCACGGTCATGATGCGTACCGCGCCGTCACCCTCCTCGTTTAGCGCGCCCGGGGCCTCCTTGCCCGCCAAGAAGCGGTCGAAGGCGAGCGCAATGGAGCGCGGCGAGTTGCCGAACTCGGCCTCCGCCTCGGCCACGGCGTCGAGAGCCTTGAGCACGTTGGCGGCAATGGCCTTGCCCTCGGGACCGCGCTGCGCCAGGCGCACGAACCAGCCGGTGCGGTAATTTTCAGGGCGTCCAGCCCAAAACGGGCGATGAGCAGGGCG
>URFP01000025.1:0-16018 GCA_900547235.1 uncultured Collinsella sp.
GAGCGAGCCGAGGCCGTCCTCGAGCTCGAGAATCTCCTTCGCGATGACCTCGGGGGCACGGGGGCTCTCGTACTTGTAGAAGTACCTGTTGAACGAGATCGACGTGCCGACCACGCCCACCCCACCGTCGCCAAGCGGGTTGGCCGTGAGACCCGTCTTGTTGTCGAACTTGGGCTCGTCCCTTACCGACCCGTCCACCACGGCGTCGGGAGCGTAGGGCAGCACCTCGCTCGCCATGTAGTCGTCGATTTCCATGCCGATTGGAATGTTTTCCGTGTCCTTGAGCTCGGGGTCGAACACCGGGTTGCCCTTCGCATCGACCGCCGGCTCCGCGGAGGGGTCTTGCCGACCGAACACCTTGACGAGTGCCTCGACGAGCTTCGTCTTCTGTGGCTTGGGCTTCTCGATCGCTTTGTGAAGCTTCTCGGTCGCAGCCAGGACCTCGCTGTATGTGAGCGAGGCGCCCTCGTTCTTCTCAACCCAGGAGCGAATGGCGGCGCGGCTCGCGTCCGACAGCTTCTCCATGGGCTTGCTGAGGGTAAAGAGGGCATCCAGCCCATCGGCCGAGGGCTCAATGACAACGCGCAGCGGGCGCTGCGTGGTCACCTTGCGGTACATGAAGTCCTCGACGGGAACGATGACCGACCTGCCGTGGTCGTGCCCGTCTACGTAGGTGCGCACGATCCACGCGGCCTGGTCCTCGCCGACCTCGTAGCGCTTGTTCCCCTGGCTCTTGCGCAGGGCGGTCTTCTCCTCCGAGGCGTCGATGAGCTGCACGTACCCCTTGCGGTTCTCCGGCTTGTGGTTGTTGAGCACCCAGATGTAGGTTGCGATGCCCGTGCGGTAGAAGATCTCGGTCGGCAGCTTCACGATGCAGTCAACGAGGTCCTCGCTGAACAGCCAGCGGCGGATGCCCGATGGCCCGCTGCCGGCATCCCCGTTGAACAGCGGGGAGCCCGAGAGCACGATGGCCGCCTTGCCGCCGCCTTCCTCGGGCGGCGCCATCTTCGCCGCGACGTTCTGCATGAAGAGCATGCTGCCGTCGTCAATGTCGGGCTTGCCGGCGCCGAACCTGCCATCGAACCCACGGCCCATCTCCTCGAGGACGGCGTCCTTCTCCTTCTTCCACTCCTTGCCGTAGGGCGGGTTCGTGAGCTGGTAGTTGAAGGTGCGTCCCTCGAACCTGTCGTCGTCGAGGGTGTCGCCGAGCATGATGCCGGCCGACAGGTCGGTCATCTGGTCGAGCACGTCTCCCGAGCCCCCGGCGATGTTGCGCAGCATAAGGGCTGCCTTGCCCATGGCCCATGTCGCGTCCTCGAGCTCCTGGCCGTAGGGGACGATCTTGGTTGGGCTGCTGAAGTGCCCTTTGTCGTGCCACTCGTCGAGCTGGTCGAGCGCGTCGCAGATGAAGCCGCAGGTGCCGCAGCTGCCGTCGTAGAGCGTGCGGATGTCGCCGTTGTCGGCGTTGAGCAGCGTGTCCTCGTTTGCGAAGAGCAGCGCGGTTGCGAGGCGGGCGACGTCCTTGGGCGTCATGAAGTCCTCGGCGTCCTGCGAGATCTCCTCGCCGTATCGCTGGATGAGGTGCTCGTAGATGTCGGTCATCATGCGGTCGGAGACCGTCTCGGGCCCGAGGTCGAAGCCCGAGAAGCGTGTGCACACCTCGTAGAGCATGCCCTTCTCGTCGAGCTTCTCGCAGGTCTGCCGCATCTCGAAGCGCTGCAGGACCTCGCGGGCGTTCGCGGAGAAGCCGTTGATGTAGGCCATGAGGGCGTCGCAGGTCTTCGTCGCCCCGAGGTTGGAGAGTGTGAAGCTCGTGACGTTGTAGAAGCAGTGGCCGGAGAGGGCGCAGTACTTCGGGTCGTCGTCGTCCCAGACCCCCTTGGCGGCCTGTCTGCTCACGGCCGCCCGCGTCGGCTCGAGGGCGCACTCGAAGCGCCTCAGCACGGCGAATGGGAGGATGAGCTTGTTGTAGTCGGCGGGGCGAATGACATCACGCACGTAGTTCGCGATGCTCCATATCTCGTTCACGTAGTCGAACGCGGTCTTATCGGCCATGGTTGGACCTCTCTGCGAAAAATAGAATTCCAACCATGTATTTTACAACCGGAAGCCATGATTTGAGCTTTCGGCCAACCAATAGTTTAACAAATCTGGTAAGTGGTATCACCAATCACTGATTTATTGACCCAACCAGTAATTTTACATACCCAAACAAAATAAACCCCGGCGACTCATATCAGAGGCCATTCCCGGGGCATCAATATGCAGTGTACCTATTCATCACCCGATGCCGGCAAGCTGTTGAGCGGCTCACCCTCACCGGCGGTGCCAAGGCGCCTCTGCATCTTCTCGATCTGCTTAAGGGTCGAAGTCAAATACCCAAGACCCTTCTTCAGTTGCTTAAGCAACTTGCCATCCTTGCGATTTCCCTTTCCGTTCTCCTTCTCGACATCTTCTTCAATGCCAGCGATGCCGCGCTGCACGGCCTCGGCTGCTTTCCGCACCAAAATGGCCCCCTCATGCGGGCAGCGGTCAGTAGCCACATCAAGAAAAGCAAGGAGCCTCGAACATTCGACGAGCACGAACTGCGCGTAGTCCTCCCCCATCGACGCCGCCAGGGCAACGCCGCCAGAACCCAAAAGGCCAAGCGCAGCGCCGCCGCCCGCAATTAAAGCGGTGCCGCCAGCCATACCCATGCCGCCGGCGGCCAAGGCGCCGCCGCCAGCAGCGGCAAGACTCGCATTGATAAGCGCAGCTCCGTGGAGGCCGACAAACGAGCCTCCAAAGATACCGACAGCGATATTTGGAGCGACCACCGCGGCAGCTCCTCCAGTGCCCACGGCCACCACCGCGGTGATGGCTCCGCCCACCAAAAACTTTGGCAACGCGCCTGAAAGCCCGCGAATGCGCGCCTTACATCGCTTCTCGAGGGAACGTATGGCGTCCAAATCAACAGCGTCTTGTCTCCTGGGAAATTCATCTTTAACCCAAGACCCACTCTCCTTCAAACCTTTGTATTCCTTCTTCTCTTCATCTCCCAGCTGCGAATAGGGGCAAAACTCAACTAACTCCTGTACAACCAGCAGGGCGCGCACCTTACCGCCTCGCTGCCGCGAAATAGCCTCAAGGGCTCCGTACGCATCTTCCTCGCTCAAAAAGTAGCTGTCTGCATCTATGCCTAGGCCATCCGCGACCGAATCCCGCCACGCGCGAGCCCAGCTCCTCTTTTGCCCTTTGCGCACTTCGTTCTTCTCGTTCCCGCAGTCGTAGTTGATGGCGGCAAGCTTCAGCGAAAAGGCAATCCTCGTCGTTTCTCTATCTAGGCTATAAAAGTGGAATCCATCGAAGATATCCTGGCGGCGTCTGGCGCGCTCAGCCCAAGCCTCGGACATTTCCTCCGCCATATAGCCCCAGTCGGCGTGGAGGGCAAACGCAAGGCGTCCAACTCCAACGTAGTTTATTCGCAAGAAGAACTTCTGGGCGAAAACAACCTTGTTCCCCTCGCATTCGATACCCGCCCTGACCGCCGCCGTCGCCAGATTCGCCAAAACAAACGAAGTGCTCGAAACCGTGACCATGCGAGTGAGGGCCTTGCTGTTGTAGGGCATGAAATGCGAAGCCTTGAGCTTGCGCAAGCCGGAAACCTTGCTCACTTCGCAACGTTCTAGCTCGGCCTTGAGCCTTGAAAGCATGTAGAGACAACGAACGATAACCTCGTTGGCCACGACTGCTGGCACCTGGCTTAAAGCCTGATCGAGAAGACCGACTTCCGTCCGAAGGTCGAAACGAATGGGCTTGCCGTCCTCGGTTTTGAACGCCGTTCCGTTAAACAGCTTTGAGATCCATTGCTGAATGCGAATATCCTCGCCCTTATAGGCAATCTGTATGTCTTGAAAAATAGGCAGAGAGGAGAGCTCCTTTAGCAGGGACAGCACGACGCCGGGAACACCCGTCCCCTTACCGGGGTTTGAACTAGACCCCGCCATGTCGCTCACGAGATGCATCGCCCAGAACAGAATGCCAAACGCGATCTTCTCTGTAACGTTCCTGCCTATAAGAGGGCAGTCGGGATCGAAGGCGGCGGCAGGCAGGTCAAAGGCGACAAACCGGCCGGCCGTATCGGTACCATAGCCTTTGCACGTGAACTGCGAGAGAATCGAACACGCAAGGCCAACCAAGCTCGGGTGGTGCGAAAAATCCCGCAGATGATGTTGGAGCCCGCCGCCAAACTCGGCAGTCAGCTTATCCGCGGCAAGAGGAAACCCTTTCTCTAGAAAGCGAATAGCGTCTTCTAGAGTTGCATCCGCCTTTGTCATACCCACAGACTTGGCAATCGTAAGAACGAATTTGCCAACCTTCTTGTCGCCCCACTCTTTGGCGCCCTCTAGGTTGAAGTCTTTCTGCCAAAGGATGTTCAACGTGCCCGTGAGGAGCCCGCTAACGGCCGCAAGTTCATAGTCGAGCTTCGTAGCCTTTTCAGCCCGAGGGTCAAAATCAAAGAGGACCTCCTCCCCATCGGGAGCGTCCTTAAAACCAACCAGCACGGCGCTGCCGTTCAGCGGCACAGATGCAACTTTGGGCAGTTGAGGCATGGTGTAAACTATCTCGCCACCACTAAAAACAAGTTCGTCTGCCATACCGGCTTCCTCCTGCAAACGCGTATTATTAGATTGCTCTACGCCGCAAAATCCCTCTCGTAGAAGTACTCGATAATCTCGATGATGCAGTTGCTCAGAACCTCGCCGGAACAGTTCGCCTCTGGCAGCCTGTACGCCTC
Organism: uncultured Collinsella sp.; assembly: GCA_900547235.1. Taxonomy (GTDB): domain Bacteria; phylum Actinomycetota; class Coriobacteriia; order Coriobacteriales; family Coriobacteriaceae; genus Collinsella. The sequence continues at coordinate 4,778 of URFP01000025.1, forward strand.
ATTGTGCACGATAACGCGCACAGCGTCACGGGTCTATACCTGCCCATCCAGCGAATCATGTTAGCAAGCCGTTCTTCGACAACGGATGCCATCTCGATGTCCATACTCTTGACCTGCTTGGTCTCGGCGGATGTCAGCGTGTCCTTGAGTAGAATCCCAAACGCTGTCATCTGCTGCTGGTCCTAGAATCCTTCGCGCAACCATTCCGTCCGCTTGTCGCCAAATGAGCCCCCTACCTTCCCTCCGCCTTCAGCTTTAGCAGCAGGTCGCCCAGCTCGGGACACCTGCTGGAAAGGCGCGTCTGGGCTCGCTCGCCCATCCCCCACCGCTGGCGGATCTCCTGGGCGTGCGGGCTCACACGGTAGTCCCCGTCCATCATCTGCTTGAGCAGCTTGGCGGTTACGCGCGCATCGGCAAGGGCGCTGTGGGCGTGGCCCGTCGACTCGTCGAACTCGATGCCAAACCACGCTGCCGCGTCACTCAAAGAGACGCACCCGTGGCTGCCCACGTCCATGATCGAGGTGTAAAACGCCTGCAGATCGGCCCAGTCCGTAGGAAATGCGGCAAGATCGATGTGCTTTGCCTGACACTCGGTCAAAAGCTGCCGACGATCCGTCCCGCTCCAGCAAACTATCTGGGCGGAGTAGCGACCGATCCAATCGTTGAGCCTTTTGATCACCACGTAGAGCGAATCGGCCATCGCGGTGTCCACAGCCGATATCCCTGTGAGCTCGCGGACGGGAAACGCAACGCCTTCGGTAAATTCCGTCTGCACAAACTGCGAGAACTCGCCCATAACGTTGCCGTGGTAATCGAGCTTGACGGCGCCGACCTCGATAATCTCATTGCGCAGTCCACGGCGCTGGCGCTGCTTTGGCACCGGCGCAAACTCAAAGTCCAGCACAATCTGGCGCGCAAAGTTCGTCGTATCGATAGCCGAAATACCCGGCGTCTTTTCAGCTGACACGGTTAGGGCCTTTCTCCGTTGCCTGCCGCCTGCTACATAGCTACATAGGCGGCTACATTGCCGTAAGGATAGGCGCCCGTGCGGACATGAAAGCGGGACGCAATGCCATGCGCCGGGCGCGCGTATGCAGACGGCCCCAAGAGAGTCGCCCGCTCTATTCAAATGCATGAAAAAGATTGAGGCCCGGTGACTTGAATCAAAGGTCATCCCGGGCCCATCAGAGCTCGTAGAGCTCTTGGTTGCTTTGGTCTCGCTCTTCACGGCGCTTATCGAACTTTCCGAGGCACTCAAGCAGCATTCGAAGCATAACAAGTCGCTGCCATTAAGGCACTGACCTCTTGACCAAGCAACGGCGCTGCCCAGCTCTTCACTACTTGGGCTGCCGTCGACTTTATTCTACCCGCGAGCATCTGGTTTACCAAATGGATTTTCGGTAAAGGAAGCACGGCACGCCCGCAAAACCACTACGCCCCAAGTGCCGTCATGGGGATCACCGCCACGCCGTCGTCGCGTGTGTAGGCAATGCTCCCCTTTCCAACCACGACCGCCAAAAACGCCGGCGCGGCATTCTGGGCGGCAGGATTGGAGAGCACTTTCCTCTCCAGCGCCTTGAGATTTCTCGCTCCATCGTCTGCTTTCGCATCACTCAGCTTGACCTCGATGGCTCCCCAGCGCCCGTCGTGCTCAACGATCAGATCAACCTCAAGGCCCTTCTCATCTCGGAAATAATGGACTCTGTTGTCAACACCGCCGTAGGTGGAAAGGAACACGCGCACGTCGCGCAGAACGAGGTTCTCAAAGAGCATCCCCAGCGTTTGCATATCGCCAAGCAGCCGCTCGGGGGTAGCCCCCAGCAACGCCGCCGCAAGTGACGGGTCACAGAAGTAGCGCTTGGGGCGCACGCGAACGCGGGCCTTCGAGCGCATGGGCGGCTCCCATCCGCACAGGTCCTCGGTCAGCTTGAGCCTGTTGAAGAGGTCCAAGTACGCAGCGATGGTCCTCTCGTCGGGGCCCGCCTCACCGTACGAGGCGTCCTTTATGAGCGTCTTGTACGTGACGGCCTGGCTCTCGTTCATGGCAAGAGCTCGCAAAAGGCCGTGTGCAAGCTCGGGCGACATGCCCTCATCCAGCACGTTAACGTCGAGCACCGAGTGCACGTACTGGCTTGCCGTCTCTCGCGCAAGCTCTTCCGAAAGCCCAAGGTTTGCAGGCCAACCGCCCCTGCAGCACCAGCGGGCGACGTCATCCACCGTGCTCTCGCGATGCTGAGGGGCAAAACCCTCGCCCTTAAAGAGGCTTGCCAGTGACACGAGCGGCTCGCCGTCGCCCGACTCGCACAGGGCCATGGGGCGCATTGACAGACGGGCGATCCTACCCGTGCCGGAATGACGAACATGGCTGCGCTCCTCGCTTTTGAGCGCGGTCGAGCCCGTGAGCAAAAGTGTCCCGCGTTCGTTGCCGCTCGCGTCCACGAAGCGCCGAGCGGCATCCCAAACCTCGGGCACCTCCTGCCATTCATCGACCAGGTGTGGCGCATCGCCGATGAGCGCCAGGCTTGGGTCGACCTCTGCCGCCGCGCGCTGCGCAGGCTCATCGAGCCTGGAGACGCTCGCCGAGCGAGAGAGCGCCGTCCAGGTCTTGCCGCACCATTTGGGGCCGTTGATCTCCACACAGCCAAACGCCCGCATAAGGGTGTCGAGGCGCTCCTCTATGAGCCGGGGCCTATATCCCTTTTGGGTCAATCTCTTTGGTGCATCCATAGACGGCCGTCCCTCTCTATCACGCGATATGCGAAATTACGCCATTCTCAATGCGGATTTTACGCTACTTACAATGTAGTTTTTACGCCATTACAGATGTAGTTTTTACGCTATTTTCATTGAAGGTTTTACGCTTGACATCCTTAGCGCGACGCTCGCTCAACCCCTGACCACCGGATTGCCCGAATTCCGGGATGCTGCCTCCGCTCCAAACAAAAGGCCCCGGCTCGCGATGAGCTGCCTCCCATTTCTTGAACATATGAGCTTCCGCTTGAAGGGCGATCCGGAAAGCGCGTCCCATTCCGAGCATCACATCAGAGCGCGCTTGGTTATCTCCGCTCGCACATCTCGGCAAACGAAATCAGCTTGGTATCTCCCCTGTTCGCCGCGGCATCTCGACATCCCTGCGTAAAGCCGCGTTTCGAGAAGATCACATAGCTTTTGTGCTGCCGCCTAAAGAGCCCGCTTCGGTATACGAGCTTTTCCAGAACTTCCTCGCCTACCGACTCGTTACGCCATTTGCACTCCGCAAACAGCGCAGCGCCCTCGCCATCGTCAACAATCAAGTCGATTTCTTCCTGCGTATGTGTGCGATTGTCCGTCCCCCACCAGCGCCCGACGATCGCCGGAACCACATCGAGCTGGCCCGCGCGCGCGAGTTCGTACACGTATTGTCTGCATATAAGCTCAAAGACCGTACCCATGTAATCCGATACGTGCGGCTCAATGCGCTTATACGACATCTCGGCCATATCGTTTTGAATCAGCCCAATGTTCTGCGGCACAAACTTGTACCAGAACCTAAACATCTGGTCGCTCAGCAGATACACGGCTCGCTTATTGCTCGTCTCGTTTAGGGGCAGCTCGCGCTCGACAATCCCAAGCGACGCCAGCTTATCCACATAGCTCTTTACGTTGCTCGCAGGAATTCCCGTAGAGCTCGCAATCTCTGAGATCTTCGAGCGCCCCTGAGCAATTGCTTGCACGATCGCATCATATTGCTCGGGATTGCGGCACTCTTGCATTAGCAGGTTGCTCGGCTCCTCAAAGAGATAGCCCGTAGGAGTAAGAAAAAGACGTTTGATGTTGTCCTTGAGCGGTGCGGCAGGATCGACTTTCTCGATATATGCGGGAATGCCGCCCGTCATGCCGTAGCAAACCGCTGCATCTTCGCGCTCCATGCCCTGCCACAGACCGAGGGTCGTCGTAAAATCGAGCGGCATGATCTTAAACTGAGCCGTACGCCTACCGTATAGCGGGCTCTCGTAGCCCAGCACCTGTTCTTCCATAAACGAAAGAGACGACCCGCACAGGATAAGCATGAGCTTGGTCTTTTTGTACAAGTGATCGATCTTATCTTGCAACAACGAGCTGATCTCGGGATTCGATTGGGCGAGATAGGGATACTCGTCAATCACGACAATCAAACATTCCGTGCGGGCCATGGTGGCCAATGCATCGAACGCCTCGTCAAAACTACGAAACGACACGCCTGCAGCACCAACCGAGCCTGCAAGTATCGCCTGGCTAAAGCCGTGCAGGTTTGCCTCTGCATTGGTACGACGTGCTTGAAAGTAAATAGCCTTCTTGCCTTGGATGAACTCCGTGATAAGGCGCGTTTTACCTACGCGACGGCGGCCGTAAATCACAGGCATCTCAAAGGAGCCCGTGCCATACAGTCGATTGAGCTCGGACATTTCCGCTGTTCTTCCGATAAACATAGGCTATCCTTCCTTTACGTTATAGCTAGCTATATTATACCTTCCTATAATATAGCTAGCTATAACGTAATTCGACAAGCGGGCCACGCAAAAGGGACGTTACACCACCGCACGCGGACCGTCCCGGCAAACGCATCCCGTTCTGGAGCCAAATACTGGGCCGTAGCTTCCGCCAAGCATGCTATCAGGTAAGCGCGTCCCGTTCTGAGCCTAAATTCTGGGATGCGGTTTCCACTGAAACTTCTACCGGAAAATACATCCCACTCTGGGGCCGAAGTCTGGGACGCAGTTTCCGGTTGAGGGGCGTCCCGGAAAGCGCGCCCCATTCCGAGCGGCAATTCCGGGTCACGGTTTCCGCCGACACAGACGACGATCCGCAGCCCTTATCACATGCCTTCAAATATGCGATCCAGAAACACAAAACAGCAGATAGAATGCTCTTTTTCAAAAAAGTACACGTCCCTAAACTTACCAAGGTTTCATATCTAGCTACCGTTCAAGGTCGCCGATTACCGCCCACCGATTCGGATGTAAAAATGTCGCCGAAAACAGGCCATCTACCTGCATGGTTAGATTTTGGTCAGCTTTTGGTCAGTTGAGCGGCAAGTTCCGGCTGATACGTTTTTGCCACCCAAAAGGAGGCGGTAGCTCATGACCCATTGCAATGACCAACTCATCGACCAACTGCTCACTCAAGCCGAACAAGAGGGGCGCTGTCTGATTCCCCCGAGCACGGCGATCCGAAAAGCACTCCTTCGGCGCACCGGCGGCACGGTTGTCTCGCCCATGCCGGGGTTGTTTGCGCGAAAAACGCGCTGGGATGAACTCAACCGAGCGCAACGCCATTGCGAGATTATCCGCGCCCTTGCGATCATCCATCCCGATTGGACGTTCTGCTCGTTTTCGGCCGCCTGTCTGCTGGGGCTCGAGGTCTCGTGGCGACACCTGAACGTCGTGCATGTTTGCAGCTCGACAAAGCCGTCGGCTCGTCCGGGCGCACATATTCAGCGGCACCAGATTGAGCCGGCCGGAGCAATACGCAGAGCCGGCATATCGGTAACGCCGCCAATCCAAACGGTCACAGATTGCCTGCTGCAAACTGGTTTTGCCGACGGCATGCCCATTGCCGATTCGGCGATTTTAAAGCTCGGCCTTGCACGGGAACAGCTGATGGAGGCCGTTGAGCAACGAGCGACTGCCCGCAATGGTCGTGCAATTCGTACTGCTCTCACAACGCTTCGATATGCCGACGCCCGCGCCGAGAGCGGCGGGGAATCGGTCGCCCGAGCCGTCATGATCGTGACGGGCTTTGCGCCCGACTGGCTTCAATACGAGCTGACGGACCCCTTCGATTCGGCCAAGCCCATACGAACGGACTTTGCCTGGGAGCGCCAGACGCGGGAACTCACACTGGGCGAACTCGACGGGCTTGTCAAATATACCGACCAGACCATGCTTGCGGGACGCACTACGGCCGAGACGCTCGTTGCCGAACGACAGCGTGAGGCGCACCTATCGCTCTACGGCCATCCGCTCATCCGCTTTACCATGATCGAAGTCCGTTCGGCAGGCATGCTCGCGAAAAAGCTGCAGACGGCAGGCATCCGGCAGACCGCGCTGCCGACATGGCTTAACGACGTGGAGCTGTAGGGGCCGCTGAACGGCGACTCGCCGCGTCGCATCTTGCCAATCTGGGACATGCTTTCCCAGCAGCCACGCTGGCGGAAAGCGCGTCCCAGTCTGGACGCTCAAAACGGGATGCACTTTCCGGATGGTAGGCCTAACGGAAAGCGTGTCCCAGAATGAACGCTCAAACTGGGATGCAGTTTCCAAGTGAACGACAACCGGAAAGTGTGTCCCATTCCAGGCGCGGATTCCGGGATGCACTTTCCGTTTGAAGCTCCAACCGGAAAGCGTGTCCCATTCTGAGCATCGATTCCGGGTCGCAGTTTCCGCCTGAGAGCCGATCCGGAAACTGCATCCCATTCTGAGCGCCAATTCCGGGTCGCAGTTTCCGCTCCAAACAAAAGGCCCCGGCTCACGATGGAGCTGGGGCCAAAGGCGCAGCTTATACAGTTGATGGCAAGCGCAGACGGTAGTCAGCAATGGCCGTCCGCGCTCTACCCTACCCGCGGTGACGGGCGCGGCTGTACGGCGTATCCACCATGGGCAGATCCGGACGCAGCTTGCCGTCGAATGCGCGGTAGGCGTTCTGCACGGCGGGCGCCGTGGGGATCGTTGCGATCTCTCCAATGCCCTTGCCGCCGTATGCCACGGGCAGCAGCTCGTCCTTCTCCACGTAGATGGCGTGGATATCCGGAATCTCGGGTGCACGGAACAGTCCGAGTGTGCCGTACCTTGCCTGGGGTACGCAGTCCTTAAGCGGCCAGTCCTCGGTAAGCGCATAGCCCATACCCATGAGCACGCCGCCTTCGATCTGACCCTGGATGGAGATGGGGTTGACCACCTTGCCGGAATCGTGCGCGGCATAAACCTCGCTCACGCGGCCGTCGTCGTCCAAAATGACCACATGCGTGGCAAAGCCGTAGCAGATGTGGCTCTTGGGGTTGGGGACGTCGGCGCCCAGCTTGTCGGTCGGCTCCAGGTACACGTAGCCAAACTCGCATCCCTCGAGCGCCTTGATGGCGGCCGCGGGGTCCTGAGGATGCATACCCTGGCCGGCGACGAGTTCCTGCGTGCGCAGCTGATAGACGCGACCGTCGTCGTACTCGATCTTGACGCCGTCGCCATGCGCGCTCACCGGAGCGGCGGGCGCAGGCTTGCCGGCCTCGATGTCAAGCATGGCATCGCGCAGCAGGAAAGCGGCGCCGCGCACGGCCTCGCCGGTCACAACCGTCTGACGCGAGCCAGACGTGGTGCCGGAGTCGGGAGCGTTCTCGGTGGAGCACTCGCCGTTGGCGATGCAGCGAAGCGGCAGACCGCAGGCCTCGGCAACGTCCTGCAAAAAGACCGTGTTGCAGCCCTGGCCGATGTCGGACGTGGCGGCATAGACCACGGCGCGGCCATCCTCGACGCGAATCTTGCAGCGACCGGCATCGGGTAGACCCACGCCCACGCCGGCGTTCTTCATGGCGCAGGCAATACCGGCGTGTCCGGGATGCGCATAGTAGGCATCCTTGACCTCGAGCAGCGTCTCCTTAAGCGCCGTGGAGCAATCGGCAATCTGGCCGTTGGGCAAAACCTCGCCCGGCTCGATGGCGTTTCGGTAGCGAATCTCCCACGGATCCAGGCCGACCTTTTCTGCCAGCAGGTCGATCAGGCTCTCGAGCGCAAACTCGGACTGGCACACGCCAAAGCCGCGGTACGCACCGGCGGGCGGGTTGTTGGTGTAGTAGCCAAAGCCGCGGATGTCAGTGTTCTGGTACTTGTAGGGACCGACGGCGTGCGTGCAGGCGCGCTCGAGCACCGGGCCGCACAGCGACGCGTAGGCGCCGGTGTCAAAGTTGATCTCGCAGTCCAGGCCGGTAAAGTTGCCCTCGGCGTCGCAGCCCAGCGTAAAGGTACCGTCCATGGCATGGCGCTTGGGATGGAACGCGAGCGACTCGGCACGCGTGAGCTTGCACTTCACAGGACGCTGGAGCTTATAGGCAGCAAGCGCGGCCAGATGCTGGACCGAAACGTCCTCCTTGCCGCCAAAGCCGCCGCCCACGAGCATGGTCTCGACGACCACACGCTCGGGCTCGTTATCCCAGCCAAACATATGGGCGCACTCTTTGCGTGTGTCGTAGGCGCCCTGATCGGTCGACTGCACCTTGACGCCGTTCTTGTACGGGAAGGCAACGGCGCACTCGGGCTCCAAGAAGGCATGCTCGGTAAAGGGCGTGGTAAAGCGCTGCGTCACGGTGAACGCGCTCTCGGCCAGCGCCTTGGCGGCGTCGCCGCGCGTCACGTGACGGCTCTGGCACACGTTGTCCTTGAGCTCCACCGTGTTGCCAAAGGCAAAGAAGCTGTCGTGCAGGCGCGGGGCGTCGGCAGCCCTGGCCTCGACAATGTTACGCACGGGCTCCAGCGGCTCGTAATCGATCTTTACGAGCTTCTTGGCCTTCTCGAGCGTCGCCTCGTCCTCGGCAACCACCAGCACGATGGCGTCGCCCACGCAGCGGGTGATATCGCCCTGGGCGATCATGACGTCCCAGTCCTGGATAAGGTGGCCGACCTGGTTGACCGGCACGTCCTCGGCGCGCAGGATGCCCACCACACCGGGCAGGGCCTCGGCCTTGGAGGTATCGATGGAGAGCACACGGGCGCGCGGGTACTTGGAGCGCACGGCGCTGGCATAGGTCAGGCCCGGCTGATCGAGCTCGTCGATGTCGTCGGGATACTTGCCCTCGCCGAGCACCTTCTTGCGCACGTCGATACGGAAGGCGCGCTTGCCCACGCCGTAGTCGTCGCCGCGCTCCAGATCCTCGTCGATCTGCTTTTCGCCGCGGAGCACCGCAGCGGCCAGCGCAATGCCCTCGATAATCTTCTTGTAGCCGGTGCAGCGGCAGACGTTACCGCGGATGGCGTACTTGATCTGCTCCTCGGTGGGCTCGGGGTCCTCGGCGATCAGCGCTGCACCCGCCATGACCATACCGGGAATGCAAAAACCGCACTGCACGGCGCCCACAGCGCCAAAGGCGTACACAAAGGCCTCGCGCACGTCCTCGGGCAGGCCCTCAACGGTCACGATGTTGCGGCCGGCGGCAAGAGCGGTGGTCAGTACGCACGCCTTGACGGCCGCACCGTCCACGTGGATGGTGCAGGTGCCGCAGGCACCCTCGGAGCAGCCGTCCTTGGCGGAGTGGATGTGCAGGTCGTCGCGCAGGTAGCGCAGCAGCGGCTTGTTTTGGGTCGTCGTGCGCTCGACGCCGTTAACGGTAAAAGTGAATTCCTGTGCCATGGTGATTCCCTTCTACACGCCGGCGGCGATGCCGGTGCGGTCGTGAATGGCGCCATGCGGGCAGACGACGGCGCACATGCCGCACGACAGGCAGTCCGCGCCGTCGATATGGGCGCAGTTGTCCTCGATGCGGATAGCGCCGGCAGGGCACTTTTTGGCGCACATGCCGCAACCGATGCAGCTCGTGTCGCAGATCTTGCGGGCAATGGCGCCCTTATCAGTGTTGTTGCAGCGCACCAAGATGTTCTGGTAACCGGGAACGAAGGCAATCACGCGCTGTGGACACGCCATGCCGCACAGGCCGCAGCCCGTGCACTTGGAGCGATCTACGCGGGCGACACCATCGACCAGCGCAATGGCGCCGTGGGGGCAGGCCGTGACGCAAGCACCGCAGCCAATGCAGCCTTCGCTGCAGCGGGCGTCGCCGCCTGCGGAAGCGCAACCGCTTCCGCAGGCAACGTAGGCCACGTTATGTTGAATAATTTTGGCCATAAGAGACTCGCCTATTTCTTAAGAAGGTACGAATAGTTGTCGCGCACAGCCCTGATGGTCAGGCGGACGGCCTCGGGAAGGCCGGTGTTGACGGCATCGACCGAGACGGTGCGGACCGTGCCGGCGACGCGGACCTTAAAGTGGTCCTCGTCCACGGCCAGGAAGCCCTCGTTCTCGGAGTTCTCCATGTCCTGCTCGCTCCAGAACAGGGTGAGCTTGTCCTTGTAGGGGCGACCCTCCTGGTAGGGGCAGAACACGGCGCAGTTGCCGCACTCGTTGCACATGCCGTCGACATGTACCACCTGATGCTTGTCCAGGCCCGGCACCTTAATAGCCACGTTGGCGCGGTTGGGGCACACGTCGCAGCAGACCTCGCACACCGAGCCGCAGCCCAGGCAGCGGGTCTTGGTGCAGTTGCGCTTATCGCGGCAGAGCGTCCCCTTGCGCTCGTAGCAGGTGTCCTCGCGGCCGGCCTGCTCGTTGCAGTCGGCGTACTTGTTAAAGTCCACGCCAGCGATGGCACGGGCGACCTCGGCGGCATCGGCGATAGCCTCGACCACGGTGGCAGGACCGCGGCGGCAGTCGCCCGCAGCCCAGACGCCCTCGACGCCGGTGGAGGTGGCGGCAAGGCGACCGCGACGGTCGTGCTCGACGCCCGCGGCATCGTACAGGCTGGCATCGATACCCTCGCCCACGGCGCAGATCACCGTGGTGGCGGAAAGCTCGACGGTCTCGCCCGTGGCGACGGGGCTGCGACGGCCGCTTGCATCCGGCTCGCCAAGCTCCATGACGTCGCAGGTCAGCACGGCGCCGTTGAGCGCCTTGGGCGCCAGCAGCTCACAGAACTCAACGCCGTCGGCAAGAGCAAGATCGAGCTCTTCCTCGTCGGCGGGCATCTGCTTCTTGGTGCGGCGATACACCAGGCGCACGTTCTTCACGCCAGTCAGGCGCTTGGCCACGCGGGCCGCGTCCATAGCGGTATTGCCGGCGCCGATGACCACGACGTCCTCGCCCAGCTCGAGCTTCTCGCCCTTCTTGGCGGCCTCGAGGAACTCCAGCACGTCGAGCTCGGCGCCCTCGCCCAAGCCTGCAGAGCCGGGCATCCAGGCACCGGTGGCCACGACCACGTCGGTAAAGCCCTGAGCCTTGAGCTCGTCAATGGACTCCACGCGGGCGTTGAGCTGCACCTTGGCGCCAAAGGCCAGACAGAGCTCGGCATCGTGGGAGATATCGTCGCTCGCGATACGGAACTCGGGAATCACGTGACGGACCACGCCGCCGAGCGAGTCGCGGGCCTCGAAGATAGTGACGGGCACGCCGGCGCGCGTCAGGAAGAACGCCGTCGCCAGGCCGGCGCGGAATGGCAATATTGAATTGCTGCGGTTTGTATTTTGCGTG
>URFP01000026.1:0-15895 GCA_900547235.1 uncultured Collinsella sp.
TAGCGGCCCTGGATGGAAACGCAGTTCGTGGAGAAGGTCCACTTGTCGCACAGCGGACGACCGGTGCGCTTGTCCATGCTGGGCTCGCAGCCGATGCGCTCGTCACCGAACATGGCCTTGTGGGCGTCGACGAGGGCCTTGACGTGCGGAGCGGTCTCCTTGTTGATCCACGTGGGGAAGTAAGCCTCGGTCTCGTAGACCTCGCCGGTCCAGGACGGACGGTCGTACATGTACATGGAGACCTTCACGTCGTCGCCGTACTTCTTGGCGGCCGGCAGGTTGCGGATCTCGTCCAGGCAGGACTCCCAGGTCTCACCGGCGGTCATGCGACGGTCGATGGAGATGGCGCAGGAGTCAGCGACAGCGCAGCGGCTGGGGCTGGTGTAGAAGATCTGGCTGACGGTGCAGGTGCCGCGGCCCAGGAAGCGGGCGTCCTCGAAGTGCTCGGGGTTGTACTTGGGGTCGAGCATCTTGACGAGGCCCTTGATGTCGGTCGACTCGTCGCAGCCGTTGTTGTTGAGGGCGCGGACGTCGGCGATGATGTCGGCCATCTTATAGATGGCGTTGTCGCCGCGGTCGGGAGCGGAGCCGTGGCAGGAGGTGCCGTGAACGTCGACGCGGATCTCCATGCGGCCGCGGTGGCCGCGATAGATGCCACCGTCGGTGGGCTCGGTGGAAATGACGAACTCGGGCTTAATGCCGTCCTTGTTGTAGATGTACTGCCAGCACATGCCGTCGCAGTCCTCTTCCTGGACGGTGCCGACGACCATGATCTTGTAGCCCTCGGGGATGAGGCCCATGTCCTTCATCATCTTGGCAGCGTAGGTAGCAGAAGCCATGCCGCCCTCCTGGTCGGAGCCGCCGCGGCCGTAGATGATCTCGTCGGTCTCGTAGCCCTCATAGGGATCGGCATCCCAGTTCTCGATGTTGCCGATGCCGACGGTGTCGATGTGAGAGTCGATGGCGATGATCTTGTCGCCCTCGCCCATAAAGCCCATAACGTTGCCCAGGCCGTCGACCTTGACCTCGTCATAGCCAAGGCTCTCCATCTCGGCCTTGATGCAGGCGACAACCTCACCCTCCTCGCAGGACTCAGAGGGGTGGCTAATCATTGCGCGAAGAAAACGCGTCATATCAGCACGATGAGACTCAGCCGCAGCCTTAATGGCATCAAAATCGAGTTCTTTAGTCATAACAGTCAACCTTTCTACAAGGGTTTACCTACAGGTAGATATCTCAGATAGATCACTTGTGCCAAGCAGCGTGAGGTTGAGCACCCCACAAGCAAGTAACCATAGGAGGCGGACGGAGGACTTTGCTCCGTCGCGAGTTCCGCACGAGCCGGAGAGCACTTAATGTGCTCTCCGTGCGAGCAGGACTGTCCGAGCAGGGAGTAAAGTCCTCCGGCTGCCTCCGGACAGGTCAGACCCGCTAGCAAGTCGGATACTCGCCCTCCCAGACGATGCGACGGTACTGATCCGGATCGGTGTCGCCCTCGGTGGAGAAGCAGAGCACGGAGCTTGTCTTGTCCAGGCCGATGAGCTCTTTGAGCTCGGCGTACTCGGGATCGAGCATGAGGGTCTCGACCAGGCCGGTGGTCACAGCGCCGGACTCGCCGGAGATGACGCGCGGGTCGCCCTTCTCGGGAGCGCCCAGGGTGCGCATGCCGCGAGCGGTGACCCAGTCGGGGCAGGACACGAAGGCGGTGGTGTGGTTGCGCAGGATATCCCAGCCCAAGATGTTGGGCTCGCCGCAGCATAGGCCGGCCATGATGGAGGGCATGTCACCGTCCACGATGCGCGGGTCGCCGTCGCCGGCAGCAGCGCCCTTGTACAGGCAGGCGGCAGGCGCGCACTCAACCACGACGAAGATGGGCGGGTTATCGGGATACAGGTTGGTGAAGTAGCCCACCACGGCGCCGGCGAGCGAACCCACGCCAGCCTGGACAAACACGTGCGTCGGGCGGTTGATGGCCATCTCGCGCAGCTGCTCGGCAGCCTCGGAAGCCATGGTGCCGTAACCCTCCATGATCCAGGACGGGATCTTCTCGTAGCCCTCCCAGGCGGTATCCTGAACGATGACGCCGCGCTCGCAGGCGTCGGCCTCGGCGGCGGCCATGCGCACGCACTCGTCGTAGTTGACCTCTTCGATGGTCACCGTGGCGCCCTCGGCGGCGATGTTATCGAAGCGGGGCTTGGTAGAACCCTTGGGCATGTGCACGACGGCCTTCTGGCCCAGCTTGTTGGCAGCCCACGCCACGCCGCGGCCATGGTTGCCATCGGTAGCGGTAAAGAAGGTAGCCTGGCCAAAGTCCTTGGCAAGCTGATCGGAGGTCAGGTAATCGAAGGTGCAGTCGGCAACGTCCTTGCCGGTCTCGTCGGCAATGTAGTTGGCCATGGCAAACGAGCCGCCCAGGACCTTAAAGGCGTTGAGGCCAAAGCGATAGCTCTCGTCCTTAACGCACAGGTTGGACAGGCCCAGGCGCGCGGCCTGGCCGTCCAGGCGGGCAAGCGGAGTAACGGTGTACTGGGGGAACGACTGGTGGAAGGCGCGGGCCTTCTTCACGTGGTCGAGGCTCATGATTCCCAAGTGCTTGTCATCGCTCTTGGGCATCGTGTTGCCCGCCCACTGGATCTTATCGGCCATACGGTGAACTCCTTAAGTTCTCTCTTGCCGGCCCCCGCATACGCGTTTCAGCCCGATCCCATTCACACGGCTGAACTTTTATGTGGATGCCAAACAAAAAGTTTGTTAGTATTGTTCTATCACACTTTTTGATTGGAAAACCTAACAAATTGTTTGTTGCCGTAATCGGTACCTTTTCGCCGCCGAACGGTCACATAACACAGCGACGATTTCGTTATTTGCGAACAAGTGGGGTTTATGGCACAGTGAGCCCAAACTAATTTTTAGGAAGGCACCCATGACCCCCGCACAGATTGAGTTCTACAAGCGCCTTGCACACGGCCTGGCGCTCCAATTTGGCCCCAACTGCGAAGTCGTCGTCCACGATCTGGAGACCGAGGACGTGGACCACTCCATCGTGGTGATCGAAAACGGCCACGTCAGCGGGCGCAAACTGGGTGACGGCCCCAGCCATATTGTGTTTGAGTCCATGCACGAGGGCACCACCGACGTGCACGACCGCGAGCCGTACCTCACCAAAACCACCGACGGCAAGCTGCTCAAGTCCTCGACCATCTTTATCCGCAACGACGAGGGCAAGCCCGTCGGCATTTTGGGCATCAACTTTGACATTACGCTCATGAAGGCTTTTGAGCGCTCGCTCGATGCCTTTACCGGCACCGGCGGCACGGGCTACACCGAGCCCGAGCCCATTACCAAGAACATCGGCGACCTGCTCGAGGACCTGCTGCACGAGTGCGAGCAGTTTGTGGGCAAGCCCGCGGCGCTCATGACCAAAGACGAGCGCATTCGTGCCATCGGCTACCTCGACCGTCGCGGCGCCTTCCTCATTTCCAAGTCGAGCGAGCGCGCCTGCGAGTTCTTTGGCATCTCCAAATACAGCTTCTATAGCTACCTCAATGAGGCCAAGGCGGCAGCAGGCGACAAGTAGGCACTCACCTGGATTGCCCCTCCCCTTTTGGGCGCGAGTTCTGGAAAGCATGAATCCAAGACCGAGCCGCTTGGAAAGTTCCATATAATCGATGTCATTAGTATTTCGAAAGGGTGGAACAGAATGGCGTTGAGCAAGGCATCATGCACCGGTCGCGGATTGATTCCGGCAATTGGTGGACATGTGCACCGCATGTTCGATGAGGGTGAAGACGACTTGTTTTCGCTGAGCCTTGACGACGTGATGGATGATCGCCCGTGGACCGCCGACGAACTCATGGGCGGCGGGGCTCGCCCGTCAAGCCCCAATCCCGCACTTGCGCCTAAGCCCGCATCTGCGCCGACTCCTGCGCAGTCGCCCGTTTCGACGCCCGCGCCTACACCCACACCCACTTCGGCGCCCACGCCCGCTCCCCGCCCCGCAAGCGACCCGTCCGAGACGGCAGCATTTCTCGCTGCAGCGACGCAGGGCAAATCGGCCGACAGCACCGTTATGTACAGCGCCCAGCAGTTGCCTGTTCCTGCGGCACGCAAGCCTCCGGTCGCAAGGCTCGACGAGCCCGTTGCCCATCAAGTTGCCTACGATTCCTGGGCTGCAACCGATCTGGATGAGACCTCTACCGGCATGCCGGCGCTCGATGTTCCAGTTAACCCGCTTTTTGCCGCCAACACGAGCGCCGCGGACTATGAGGGCGGCGCGGCATATTCCGATTATTCCGATGGCTATGCTGGCACCGGTCGCATCGAGACCGAGGATTATGGCACCGCATCGAGCGATTATCTCAACGATCCGTACGCTGCCACGCCTGCACCGGAATATGACCCGGAGGCCGCGTCCGCGCCGGCGTATACCAAAAGCACGGGCGAAGAGCGCTTTGCCGATTATTACGCCGAGGAAAAGGCGCTGCGTTTCTCGGAATTTCCGCAGGCAGTCAAGGTTGCCTTTATCGCCATTATCATTGCCCTGCTCGGCGTCATTGCGTTTGAGGGATTCCAGCTGTTCCGCGGCCCCACCCAAGCGGAGTCGGAGACCCAGCAAAAAGAGGACGATAACCAGTACCTGGACATCAACACCCTCAAGGGCGACCCCAACGACGGGGACGAGTAGCGGGGGTTAAGGGAGGGCCGGAAGAGCCGGCGGCATGTTACGGCTCCAAAAGCCCTGCCATAAAGATGGGCAGATACAGCACGTCACCATCGCGGTGAAGATTACATTCCGCAAGTACCAGGGCGCGATCGATTCCGTAGCCCTTCGTCGCGAGCGCGTTGTCGAGCGCCGCATGGGACTTAAAGCTCTTGCCCGACTTGACCTCGATGGCAAGAACCTCCCCATCGAGCGTCTCCTCCACAAAATCGAGCTCGCCGACTTTTTTAGACGTAAAGTAGCGCAATCTGAATCCGTGGGCTTTGAGCTCTTGGGCAACGAAGCCCTCAAACGCCGCCCCCATGTTCATGCCAAAGGCGTCTTCCGCCCCCCCATCAAAAACGCCTTGAGCGACCCTTTTGGAATACGACGACATGAGCATTCCGGTGTCCAAGTAAAACAGCTTGAACAAATTTCGTTGCTCCCCCAATAAAAGGGGTGCCACGGGCGCCGTTACGTTATACACGGGAAGCGCGACACCCGCCTCCGATAGCCAGAGAAAATGATCTGTCACCTGCGAAAAACGTTTGACACCGTTAATCGATGACAGTTTGAATCGCTTGTTTTTGGAGCCGGCCTCGCTGGGAATCAGATCATAGATATCGCGAATAACCAAGCGTAGCTCAGGCGGAGCGTACTTTGCGATGTCATCGCGATACAGGGCGTGAAGATCGCGATGGATGTTTCGAACCTCGTCGACATTGCGCGTCGCCAAGAAGGAATTGACCGCGTCGGGCATGCCCCCCACCACCACATACTGATGGAACAGATTGAGCAAGCGGTCATACAGATAGCCGGGGAGCTCCTTTTCGTCCTTTAGACAACCCCTGAGCATGTCAAACGCTCCGGCAGCAACGCCGCTTGCCCAGCAGAACTCCTCAAAGTCGAGCGGGTACATCTGGACCTGCTCGACATACCCCACCGGCAGGGAATCGATGCCCTCGAGCTCAACACCAAGGAGCGATCCGGTAAGGATGTATCGAAAGTCGCCGCGCTGGACCAGGTATTTGATAAACGTCACTACGTTGGGGCATCGCTGCACCTCGTCGATAACCACAACGGTCTTGTTCGCAACCATCGGCTGCGTTGCAGCAATAGACATGCGCATAAGCAGGTCATCCGCGCTTTTTGCCGCCAAAAACGAATCGCGCACGGACGCGTCGGCGATAAGGTCGAACGTCACGACATTTTCGAACGATTCGCTTGCAAAGACGTTGACCAAATATGACTTTCCTACCTGTCGGGCGCCCTTGACCAAAAGAGCCTTGTTAGGCGACGAGGCAAGCCAAGATTCAAACTGTGCTTTCGCTTTTCTCTGTAGCATAAGCGTACCCCTTATTACGTGCTGTTTTAGCACTAGGATACACTTTTCCGTGATTGTTATGTGCTCAAATCGACACTTTTTCGAGGTTTTGAAGTGTGTATTACGACACTTTTCCGTACTTTTATACCAGTCAATATTGCACTTTTCCGGATTTAGGCCGAATAATTGCCCGCGATTGCGACACCAACCGACCAAGAGCAGCCTCTCCCACCAGATGCGCTTTACGGTGAAGAGCCACCAACAAATCTGAGGCAATGAGGGCCGGGGGGCCAATCCCCGGCCTTCAACCTAGCACTGCTTTATAAGATCGAGCACCGCCGGAATATCGTCAGCGCTACGGAGTGCAACATAGGTCGGCATACCCGGCCCAAATCCACCCTGTGCGCGCTTGTCCTGACACATGGCCTCCGGGTCAATCAGCTCGTCCACACTCTTTGCCAAGCCAACGGCAATCCAGCCGCCGTTGCTAGTCCTGCCTTCCAGCACGGCATGCAACTTCCGTTTGCCCGACCTGAATCCTACGTAGTACTTGGCCATATAGGATTCCCACGAAGGATTGGCGTTGAGGATAGACTCGCGTATCTCCTCGAACAATTTTTGATTAAGCCCGCCCTCGGCAAAGGTTGGATGGTTCTCTTGCAAGGTCCAAATAGGCACCTCGTCAGACTTCCCACGAGAGGGGCGATACTTGTCGACGACATCTGCCGGAAGGTCGGGATATTTCCATATCTCACACGCCTCTTTCGCCAGATCGTCCGCGCGCTGCCTAATCTCCTCCTCGCCCCATTTTTCATGCGAGGCAATCGACTTGTTTAGGTAGAGCGGGCTGCATTTAAGTCCCACGTTCGGAAGATTGAGCTTGTCCGAGAACGACCGGTTTGAGTACTCCTGGTTGTAGCCCGTCAGCGTAAGATTTCCCAAGTTGTTGCACAGCCTGTCGTGGATGTCTTCCCAGTTCTCACCAAGCGATTCCTTCCAGCCGTGCTCACCATCGATCGTCTGGGGCATGACGTGCTCGATCTGGTAATCGTCAGCCGAGATGGGCTCCTTCGGGTGGTGCCAGTTCTCCATGCGCTCCAGGTAATAGCGCTTTTTAGAGAAGCGGTTGTAACAGTCACGCGCCTTAAGCTCCTCGACAAAATGCTCGTCTGTCGGGAAGTACGCGGTCATACCGCTGCTGTGGATAAGGAGCATCGCCGTAACGTACTCCTCTATATCATCCTGCTGCTCGAGATTGCGATACATGCCGGCAAAGAAATTATTTAGGCCCGTGGTAAGCCTGCCGCAAACCGCCCGCCTGAACAGGAACGACTCGATAGTCTCGCAGATACGTAAAAACGCATTGCGGTCAATCCTGCCTCCTTCATAAACCGAGTAAAGCAGCATCAGCAAAGGTCTGACCGATTTCACATAAAGACAGGCAATCCTGCCGAACACTCGGCGCAGACCCTCGTCTTTCTCCTTGCCAAGGAACAGCCTGGCATATCTTTGCGCATATTCGCGGAGCTCCTTCAGCAGGCCCTCGGTATCCCCATCGTAGTCGTCAGCGAAATAGCGTTTGAACTCGTGGTAGGCCTCGTTTTCCTTCGGCATCCTATTGGGAACCTTGAGCCACAACCAGTACCAGATAAATGCATTGAACTCTTCTTCGCCGCCTTTACCGAACAGGCGCTCGAGCGGATGCCAGTAACCCTCGTAAAGCTTGGTTTGCTCGTCGTTGGGAAGCGACATAAGAACGTAGTTACGAATGAGGTCGATAGGCGTGAGCGGCTTGCCCTTGGAGTTCATGGACTCAAATATGAGCTGGGCATTATCAACGCCAGCGGTGAGCTTAGTGTCGATGACCTGCACGCGGTTTAGTCCCGCCCAAAGCCTTGCCGGATCAAATGATTTACCACGCATCTTCTCGCGGAAGAACGCATGGTTCTCGACGATCCGATCCGATTTTTCATCTGGCACGGGAGACCCGGACACGATGGAGAACAGCGTCTCTTTATCGTCCTGTGAAAGCACCAGCTTGTAGCGCGCCAGGCCGTTGTAGTCGTCATCGTTAAAGAGGTAGTTCTTCCGCAACGCTGAAATCTTGAGATCGCCAAGGAAGCCGGCCTTGTCGGGATAACCCTCCAGATAGTCAGCCAAGGCGGCGATCATCAACGAAAACGTCGTCATGCGCTGCTGCCCGTCAATCAAAAGCACGCGCGAAATGCTCGTGGCAGAGCTCTCGGACTCGGGGATATAAAGCATCAACCCCACGAAGTGCGATACGCCATCACGACCCGCTCGCATGACGTCATCCCAAAGCACCTCGCACTCTTTTACACTCCACGAGTAAACTCGCTGGTACACGGGAATGACGAACTGCATCTTCGCCACGCCCATAAGGTCAAGCAGATTCGCCTCGGTTGCTTTCATTTGCGGTTGTCCCCCTTTTCTTGTTTACGCCGTTTGCAGTCAGTCCTCCACTGAGCGGAGGGCGCTAAAGACGAGAGCATCGAAGCACTGAAGCAACCGGGATGCTCATATCGTTAGATTCTACAACGAAAGCAAACACTTACGCTGTCATGGTGGCGCGCGATCGCTGCACGCCACTCCCCAAAATCATACGATGTCAAAAGACTGACACTTGTGTATGCCTTTTGACATTGCCACAGTCTTACGGGCTTCTTGTCTCATATGCCAAGAGCGGATATCTAGATCGCTGCCTCTCCCGCCCAAAGGAGCTCGACAAGAACTGATCGAAGGGCAAATCAGACATCGAGCAAGTCGCCGACCTGCACTCAGCCTCGACAAGTGGCATCGAACACAAGCTCACCGGCATAAAGCTTGCGTTAAAAACAAAAGGGCATGTAAAATAAATGGTTGGAAGTTAGTAAATTACCGGTTGGCAAAGTAAGAACCGGGCTATCAAGTTCCAACCATTTATTTTACAAATGGTATTAGCACAACTCCAACCACATATTTAACGAACGGGCCGTTGGATTAGCGATCTAAAATCCGTCACGCCTCTGCGGTCTATCCCCGACTTGATGGTCCTTTCGCAATCCCGCTCGGGATCTTCTTCGAGGAAAGACACAACGCCCTTGGCCATGAGGGAGACGAGGCCTTCGAGCTTGATGACGCAATCGTATGCGCACCCCTTCAGGTTCTCCGTACCCGCCCCGGTATGGCCATAGCTCGCGACGATCCCATGAGCGTCGCCGTGAACGCATACCCCGATAACCTTATAAGGACTATAATCCTCCCCTCTGCCTTCGATGACTGATGATGCCGCATGGATAACGGCGCAACGCAGTTGATAGAGGTCTGAAGCTGTGAATATACCTCGCGCCTCTATAACGTCGAACTCCTCGCTTATCTCACTTTGACTCTTCTCGTCTTTTCGCTCTGCCGCCATCTTTTCGCCGGTATTGGGAAGCTCCAGGTATTTAACGCACCAGTCGATGTATCGCATGCCGACGGCTTTTGCGCAGACGTCCGGTATGGTCACGACGAGGTTCAGTGCCGCGAGGAGAAGCCCCGCATCGAAGGCCTTCTCGCATTCCTCCACGAGCCTGCTTGGTGTGCGATGGATTACGGTCGGAAAGCCGTATTCGTTGGCATCGCATTTCAGGCCGCCTGAAGGCCTTGGCTCCCAGGCTGCAATTTCGTCGAGCCTCGAATTCACAGCATCTCTCCCGTCGTTGCGTCGACCTCCACTCCCGACCTCGGGTCTATGAACTCATCGACGGCCTCGTCCTCGCGGTCGGGCTCGGTCACGAAGAGCGGACCGGGTGCATCGATGCGAGGGCCGATCGTGAGCCCGTTGCTCGCGATGATGCGGTCGAGGTTCTGCCTGCGGTAGAGGGTCCTTGCCCGGAGCGTCTCGAACGAGTATCCGCGCCCTCTCATGTCCGTCTCGTTTATGAGCCGGTTCGCGCACTCGGTGTAGCCGTTCGAGATACGGCTGGGGCATTCCCAGTAGTTGAAGATGAACTCGCGGTGGTTCTGAACGGTCCGAGCAAGGGCTCTGAACGGATCGAACTCCCTGCCATCGGGAATTTCCCGAATCCAGGCGTCGAACGCCGCCTCAGCCTCCTCGCGTGAGGACGGATGGTCGTCGTAAATGCCGAAGAAGTCCTCCTTGAGGTCGTACGCGGTCATCAGCGTCGAGTAGGAGGAGTCTTCCCGTAGCGCCCTTAGGGCCGACGCCTCGTAGAGGCTGAGGTCGCGCGTCCGCTTCCTAAGGACGTAGGCGAGGCCCTTCTTTAGCTCAAGGCGACCCTTCCTGTCGAGAGCTCCCTGGAGGCTCTTGCGGACCGCGTCCAAGGCCTCGTTGGCTCCCTTCACAACATGGAAGTGGCCGATGACCCATGTCGCGTTCGGGGTGTATTTGGCTATGCTCCTCCAGAACGGCCGGTACATGTCGCTCGAAACCCATCGTACGCGCTCGAGGCCCTCCAACGAGGAGAAATAGGCGTCGAGGTCGGACTGCGTCCTGCCGGGCACCATGTCGAAGACCGTCCTGTGCTCGAGATCAGTGATCACGGTCACCATGCCGACCCTCTTGAGGTTCTTCTCGTCTATGCCCAGGAACGCCGGCACTTTGAAGCGAAGCCTCGAGGCGTTCTCGCGGACGTAGTCCTCGAAGACGCTCTTCACGGTGACGTGCGAGAGCGGGTACTCCTCGGCGACCTCGCGGAAGGTGAGCCTGAGCGAGCGTTGGGCGATGTCGGCGTATGCCGCCTCCGTCATCCGGTGACTCTCGTCGATCCCACCTATCGCCGGGCGCCACACGTAGCCGCACTCCGGGCATCGCATCCGCGGGAACCCTATCTCGAGCCTCGTCGGGATGCCCAGGTGTGGCGTCGACACAACGCCGACGGTCCTCGCGCCGTGGCTGTGCAGCGTCCCGCCGCACTCGGGACACGATGCGGGGACGGGCCCGCGGTATCTCAGGTCGAACTGCTGGAGCCTCCTACCGCAATCGACCTTGGTCGCGCTGCCGATGAGCTCGCAGTCCCGGACACCAAGCAGCTCCTCGACGTAGCCTGCCACGCCCATCTACTTTCCCCTCGAGAGGTAGGAGGCGAGCTCGGCGATGTCGTAGCGCTTCCCCTGCGAGATGAGGTCGTACACCTGGTCGGCCAGGGGCTCGATCGCCTGCGGGTCGTCGAGCGCCTGCTCGGCGAGGTCTCCAAGCTCGTTGCTCATCATCGACATGAGGGCCCTGATGACGATGTTGCGCAGGCGCCCGTCCGCGAGGACGGCCTCCTTCGTGTTGCTCGTGTTCGTGATCTGCGTGTTGGTCACGGGGTCTGCCGCCACGGCATCGGAGACCGCGTTGACGGCTCGGGCCTTCACGAGGGGGTCACCTTCGTCGCCCCACGTGCGGTTCAGCCTCTCCACGATCCTCGCCATAGTGTCGCGCTTGGGCGCGGTGCCTGAGCCGCCAGCGCCCATCGGCATGAGCTCGCCGCCTTCGACCCCCTCGGGGACCTTCTGGGCCGATATGCGGAAGTCCCGAAGCACGAGGCCGCGCACGTCGACGTCGTCGAGCGAGGTGCCCGCGATCCTGTGGCCGAGCAGCTTTGCGAAGCTGTAGAACACCTCGAGGTCGGGGTCGCCGAAGTCGAGCGCCTGGGACAGGAACGTGTAGGCGGAGCAGTACTTGGAGAGCTTCTTCCTGAAGGTCATCAGCTCCGCGACGCGTCCCGCCGCCTCGTCCGCGCTCCTCTTGGCCCTCTCCGTCCCCTCGGCCTCGCCGGCCGCCTCCGCCCGGTTGGCGCACTCCAGCCAAGTCTCGTAGGAGTCCCTGGCCGCCGCGAACCTCTCGCGGAAGATCTCGGCGGGCCCGGAGACGGCGGAATAGAGGGCGGTCCTGTAGGCATCGCTCTCCTCACCGGCTGCGAGGCCCTTGGACCTGTAGAGCGCCTCCTTGAACCCCTCGACGTCTCGCGTCGCGTACACGTCGGCCGCGTCGAGGGCGTCCTTCAGGTCGTAGACGATGTTCGGATCCTGGGCCGTGCTCATCGTCGCGCCCTTGTCGTAGGTCTTGAAGGCGGCGAGAACCGTCTCGGGGTCGTTCACGAAGTCGACGACGAAGACCCCGTCCTTGCCGGAGCACGTCCTGTTGACGCGCGAGTAGGTCTGCACGATCTCGATGGCGTTGCCGAGCGGCTTGTCGACGTAGAGGGCGACTAGCTTCTTCTGGTCGAACCCGGTCTGGAACTTGTTGGCCACGATGAGCAGCCTGCTCTCAGGGTGGTCGAACGCCCTCTCGACCGGGCCCTGCCCGGTCGGGTTCATGTTGGCCTCGGTGTACTCGTATCCGCGCTCGATGAGGGCGAACGGGTTGTCCTCGAGGTACTCGTCCTCGGGCAGGACGCACCTGTCGCCCAGGACCTTCTGGGAGAAGGCGACGAGCGGCTCGCCGGGCACCTTGAAGCGCAGCTTCGGCTCGACCTTGGCGGGGTCGAGGTCCGGACGGGCGCGGAGGTACGCCTCTATCGCGTACTTGTAGCGCACGACCTCGGGACGCCCGGAGGTGACGATCATGGCCTTGGCCTCGCCGTTCAGGAGCGGAGCCACGTTGTCGACGAAGTGGTCGATGATCCACTTGGCCTTCTCCATGACGTTCGTCGGGTGGAGCGAGCGCCACTTGGCGATCTTCCTCCTGGCGCGGCGCTCGTCGACGAGTCTGCCGTCGGCGTCCTCGGACTCGTCCTCGATCCTCGTGAGGGTGCGCAGGGGCACGTATCCCGAGAGCGGGTCGATGATGTAGCCCTCCTCGATCGCCTGCCGCATCGGGTAGAG
Source organism: uncultured Collinsella sp. (assembly GCA_900547235.1). Lineage (GTDB taxonomy): Bacteria > Actinomycetota > Coriobacteriia > Coriobacteriales > Coriobacteriaceae > Collinsella. The sequence continues at coordinate 12,837 of URFP01000026.1, forward strand.
GTGGAAGCTGCCCATGACCGGATTGCCGTCCTCGTCCTCCTCGCCCGTGGGCGTGCCGAACAGGGTCTTTGTCTCGGCCTTTGGGGTCGCTGTGAACGCGAGGAAAGAGACGTTCGGCGGCATGAGGTTGCTCGCCTGCATCTGGGCGAAGTAGGCATCCATGACCGACCCGCCGTCGTCCGAGTCCTCATCGAAGTCGAGCATCCTCTCGAACTTCAGCTTGTCCGCCGCCGCGTTGAAGGCGGTCTTGAGGGACGCCGCCGAGCTGCCCTCCTGAGAGCTGTGCGCCTCGTCGACGATCACCGCGAATCCGGAGCCGTCAAGCTCGGGCAGCGCCGCGATGTCCGGCCACGCGTAAAGGAACGTCTGGATGGTGACCACGACGATCTCCCTCTTCTGCCGAAGGGCCTCGACGAGCTGGGAGCTCTTGGAGCCGTCGGCGACGGCGCTGCCCCTCTCGTCGCGGCCGACCATGACGACCTGACCGGTCACCTTGGAGAGCTGGGAGATGGTCTTCTTTATGTTCTGGTCAAGCGACAGCCTGTCGGTGACCACCACGACGCTGGAGAACATCTTCTCTCCGTCCGCGCGGCGGAGCCTCGCGAGGTCGTGCGCGGCCCAGGAGATGGTCTCGGTCTTGCCGGAGCCGGCCGAGTGCTCGATGAGGTAGCGGCGTCCCGCCCCATGCTCCCGCGCGTCGGCCAGGACCTTCCTCTCTGCGTCAAACTGGTGGTAGCGCGGGAAGATCTGGGTCGCCGTCTTGCGCCAGCGGCCCGTCGCGTCCTGCCTGTCCTCGACCTCCTCGAAGACGAAGCGGTCGAAGATGGACAGCCAGTTGTCTCGCTGGAGGATGGTGTCCCAGAGGTAGTGGGTCCTGTACTCGCCCTCGGGCGCGTCCGGGTTGCCGGCCCCGCCGTCGCGGCCCAGGTTGAACGGGAGGAAGCGGGGCTTCGCCGACCTGCTCGGGAAGGGGCCGAGGTTCGTGCACATCCAGACCTCGTCCTCGGAGACTGCGAAGTGGACCACGGCGCCCCTCTTGTACATGAGCAGCGAGTTCTTCCTGCCGCCGTCGGGCTCTATGGGCCTGCGCTCGTCGACGTACTCGTCGATGGCGTCACGCACGGTCTGGGTGAGCTCGGTCTTGACCTCGCCGGTGGCGACGGGGATGCCGTTGACGAACAGAGCGAAGTCGAGAGACTTGCTCCCGGCGGTCTGGTAGTGAACCTGGTGCATGAAGCGCAGGATGTTGGCGTCGTAGCGCTCCCTCGCCCCGGGCACGCGCTCGTCGTCCGGGTAGCCAGCCATGCACTCGATGGTCTGGTAACCGGCCACCTGGAATCCCTTGCGTAGCGTGAGAACGGTACCGTTTCTCTCCAGGCTCTTCACGAGCGCGCGGCGCAGCTGGTCCTCCCACCTCGCGCCCTTCTCTCGGCGCATCTTGTCGAGCTTCTCCGGCGCGGTGGCCTCGAGCCAGGCGACGAAGTCGTCGAACACGAGTGCGTCGTTCGGGTCGAACCCCGTATCGTCAGGTGAGAGGGCCCAGCCCGCGCCGCCGAGGGCAGCGACCTTTCGGGAGATGTAGCGCTCGAAGGCATCCTCCTGGTGAATCTTGCGGCGGCCGCTGTACTCGACGTCGCGGCGCTCATATGCACTGTCTATGTCGACTCTTGTCATGGCTATGCCTCCGTGCAGTCGATCTCGCCGGTGACGGCGTGGTGGATGACGGACTTGCGGTACTCGCCGAGCTTCTCGATGAGCTGCTCCTGGCGTGAGATTGCCTCGTCGATGGCCACGCAGCGCTCGTCGAGGTAGGCCGCTATCCTTTTTTGCTCTTCTAAAGGTGGTAAAGGAACGACGAAGTTGTTAAATGCGTTGGTTTGTAGTCGCATGCGCCCCTTGTCAGCAACTCCATTTGCTGAACCGAAAAACACCCGATTGAGGTAGCACATCTGGAAGAGGTAGAGGTAGTAACTCGGGTTGCTTACCGCAAGGTCACGGGCTGAAAACACTCGGTAGTCAGGACTTGTCACTCCTTCATAGCGAGATATATCCACCCAACCTGTTAAGAGGTCCATGTGGTTCATCGCAAAATCGCCAGGATGTACGAGTTGATAATGTGAGTATGTTTCAGCAAATTGCCCTTTTCCTGTGCTGAAATCTTTGGGCCTAATTCCATCTTGTGTAATCGACAGAACTGTCAATCCTTCAACCCCGGCAATTCGTTTTGTAATTTGAAATAGAGCTTTGAGCTTGGAGGTCTGCCAATTAGAGGGAATTTGATCTACCCACTTAATGTCGCTGTCTTTCATCTCTGCGGTTGGGTCGAGGCCCTTTGTCACAGCATGCGCGATGAGGGACTTCTTGTACTCCTTGAGCCTCTCTATGACCTTTTGGCGCTTCTTCACGTCATCGTCGATGGCCGCGCAGCGCTCGTCGAGGTAGGAGACGATACGGCGTTGGACATCACAAGGCGGGACTGTGACGTAGGTCTCGTGCAGGTTGCCTTGGTTAACGTGAAAAACTTTCACATCGATCAAGTCGCGCCGAATCTGCCAGCGCCACATGTCGGTAGAGAAAAGATATGCAAGGTACTTATTCTCAACCTCGTCAACCGGAGAGAGGAGCAGGGTATCGCCTCCGGGATTAACCGGCCGCTTAGAATCGTTGTATATGCAGTCTCCGCACCCGGCAAGGTCCTCTGATGTGCAGGCGAAGATAAAGGAACCTTTCTCGGAATATTTCAGCCCTTTTGGAACCATGCCCGTAGGGACGTGCTTTATGAGCTCTTCGTGGATACCGAATCTATTGTTTAACTTCGAATGCACTTGGGCGTAATTGACGACGGGAGCTCCTTCGTCAACTAAGTCAGCCCTAGTGACGGTCATTCCCTTGCTGCTCATAAAAAGCCTCGGCAACGGCACCATGTTCCAGCCGTCCGGCACCTCACCGAACCACTCAGCACTGTTTATCTCCCTTCTCGTCCTCATGCCAGGAACCCCCTCATGAGCGAGCCGAGGCCGTCCTCGAGCTCGAGAATCTCCTTCGCGATGACCTCGGGG
>URFP01000027.1:0-15549 GCA_900547235.1 uncultured Collinsella sp.
GCAACCATGCTTGTCATGGTTCCGGTGTCGCTGTGTGTTACGGCGCCGGCAGGCAGCTATCTGGGCATGCTGTTGGGACAGCTTATGTTTATGCTTGGCAATTCCGGTGGCATCGTGTCGCTGCTCACGCTCATGGGGCTTGCCGCGGGCTGGGAGTTTCTTAAGATCGCGGGCGTCAGCAACGTTGTCCTATCGCTCGCCTATGCGCAGTTTATGAGTGTGGGAACGGATTCGTGCATCCTGATCGCCGCGACGATGGCAACGTTCGCCGTTTGGGGTATGCCCTTTGGCGCGTCGCTCCGCGTTGCGGATAAGGACGAGAAGGCGCTCATGCTGGGCTATTCAATCTCGGGTATTCTTGGCGGCGTAAGCGAGCCAGCGCTGTACGGATGCGGCTTTAAATATGGCAGGTGTCTGACGTGCATGGCCGTTGGCGGCGCCGTCGGAGGCCTTGTTGCGGCCGTAGGCCACGTTACGGCTTATACTATCGGTATGACGAATGTTCTTATGGTCATTGGCTTTGCCACGGGCGGCATCTCGAATCTGCTGTGGTGCTGCGCTGCCGGCGGCGCAGCATTTGCGGTGTCTGCGGCGCTGAGCTACTGCTTTGGCGTGGTGCCGACAAAGGTGCAGGCGGCAGAAGACGAAGCTGATTCGCTCGAAACAGTGGCGAGCGCTGCTGAAGCAAGCGCATAAATCTGTGCGACAAAAGGACGATTCCTTTGTCATATTCCAAGGCTGCGGCCCGTGTGGGCTGCGGCCTTTTTGTATCTGGAGGACAAAGTGGCTACACTACAATCCGTTTGAGCAATAGATATATAGGTAGTACCGTGGGGACTGATGAGGATGGTCGAGTGGATTGTTCGTCGTGCGCAGGGCGACCGTGCGCGCGTGGGAACGTTGACGGGCATAGTGTGTATTCTCGCCAATGTTGCGCTTTGCGCTGCGAAGGGTGCAATTGGCGTGCTGTCGGGATCGGTTTCGATTGTGGCGGACGCTATGAACAACCTGTCTGATGCCAGCTCGAACATCGTGAGCGTGCTTGGCTTTAAGCTGGCGGGCAAGCCGGCCGACCCCGAGCATCCTTACGGACATGGCCGCTACGAGTATCTCTCGGGTCTGGTCGTGGCGGCGCTCGTGCTGCTGATTGGCGTTGAGCTGGTGAAGTCGTCGGTGGAGCGAATTGTCAACCCCGAGCCTGTCGAGTTCTCGCTTGCCCTGGTGGCGGTTCTAGTGCTTTCGATGATCGTAAAGCTCTGGATGGCGGCCCTCAACCAAAAGCTCGGCGATCGTATTGAGTCCGAGACGCTGCATGCGACCGCTCAGGACTCAAAGAACGATGTCCTAGCTACGGGTGCTGTGCTGGCGTGCGCAATTGTTTCGCAGGTGACGCACATCAATCTTGACGCATGGGTCGGCCTTGCCGTTGGCGCCTATATTGGCTGGAGCGGCTTTGAGCTCATCCAGGATACGGTAAGCCCGCTTTTGGGCCAGGCACCCGATCCCAAGTTGGTCAAGCACATCCGAGACAAGATCATGAGCTACCCCGGCGTTTTGGGTGTTCATGACCTAATGGTTCACGATTACGGTCCGGGCAGGAAGTTTGCAAGCGCGCACGCCGAGATGGCGGCCGAGGCAAGCCCGCTGGAAAGCCACGACACGCTCGATAACATCGAGCAGTCGTTTAGGAACGAAGACGGCATGATCGTCACGCTCCATTACGACCCCATCGTGACCGACGACCCCAAAGTGGCGAGCATGCGCTTGCGCATTCACGCCATGGCTCAGGAGATTGATAGCCGCCTTTCGATTCACGACTTGCGTTGCGTACCGGGCCCCACGCACACCAATGTGATTTTTGACTGCGTGCGACCCTCGGATTTGGCGATGAACGCCGAGGACCTAAAGCGCGCGTTGGCGAAACGTGTCGAATCCGAATATCCCAAGTCGATTGCCAAGATCACGATCGACGAAGACTACGTACGCCATACCCACGAGTAGGGCTGCGCCGGTAGAGCAAGTTATACAGAAGGGGAGAGCATGAAGCGTCTATATCTACTCCGCCACGGTCAGACAGAATTCAACGTTAAAAAGCTGGTCCAGGGCCGCTGCGATTCTCCGTTGACCGACCTCGGCCGCAAACAAGCGGGAATGGCAGCCGCATGGCTCAAAGCCCACGGCGTCGTCCCCGACAAAGTGGTCTCTTCGCCCTTAGGCCGAGCCATGGACACGGCAAGTCTCGTCGCAACCGAACTCCTCGGCCGGGATGCAGCAGTCGAGCCCTGCGAAGGCATCATCGAGCGCAGCTACGGCACCTTCGAAGAAGGCCCCCACGACGCCCTACCCACCGACGTCTGGGACCCCGGCGAGGACCTGATCCCATTTGGCGGAGAAGGAAGCCATGCCCTGCAGGAGCGCATGGTGGGCACCCTCACCAATCTCATGGGCTCTGAGGGCATCGAAACCCTTCTAGCAGTAAGCCACGGCAGCGCCAGCCGCCAATTCATCAAGGCTGCAGCCCCAGAGGGTTTCGAGCTCCCAACAAAACTCCCCAACTGCGCCATCATGATTTTTGATTTCGATGAGGCAAAGCCACAAGCAGAGGGCGAGCCAATGCAATGCAAGTTCACCCTCCAGCAAATAGTGGACCCCCAACAAAGTCATTAGCCTGAACGAGCAGAGTTAAGCAGACATCAACGTGGCGTTCCCAGTGTGCGGCGGAGGGGGCGGGCCTGAGAGATATTAAGGTTGTCGCGAGTTCCGCACGAACAGGAGAGCACTTAATGTGCTCTCCGTCGTGAGCAGGACTGTAGAGCAGCAACCTTAATATCTCTCAGGCCCGCCCCCTCCGCCGCACACTGGGAACGTGCCACGCACTTTACCTGCGTAAACAATGTGAGTGAAATATGAATCTCGATGGATACGCCCGCAGCCGTGTATACTAAACAGCTGTGTGTAACCAGGGGAGTATTCTGGCTGGACAAAATGCCTGCTTAATAGGGTTGTCAGGTAGTCCGGGCGCAATACAAGACTGGGGAGCACGTCGTGTAAGTAGTGGTCCTCTAGGGGCGTACGCTCGGTGGTGTACGCATTGTCCCAAGACCACGCGAGAGTTGGGATCATATCTTGATCAGCATGATTCTCGGCCGCAAGATTGGCATGACCCAGGTTTGGGACGAGGACGATAACGTCGTTCCCGTCACGGTCATCCAGGCTGGCCCCTGCGCTGTCTCGCAGGTTAAAACTCAGGCAACCGACGGCTATGACGCCGTCCAGATCGGTTTCGGCGACATCAAGGCCAAGAACGTGAACAAGCCCATGGCTGGTCACTTCGCCAAGGCTGGCGTCGAGCCTGTCCGCTTCCTTCGTGAGGTCCGCGTCGAGAACGGCGAGGAGCACAAGGTCGGCGAGGTCGTCACCGTCGCTGATTTCGCTGATGTCGAGAAGGTCGACGTCATCGGTACCTCCAAGGGTAAGGGCTTCCAGGGTCGCATCAAGCGCTGGGGTCAGCGCCGCGGTCCTATGACGCATGGTTCTCACTTCCAGCGTCACCCCGGTTCTATCGGTCAGTGCGCCTATCCTGCGCGCGTCCTCAAGGGCGTCAAGATGGCCGGTCACATGGGTAACGAGCGCGTTACCGTCAAGAACCTTTCCGTTGTCCGCATCGATGCCGAGCAGAACCTCATCTTGGTCAAGGGCGCTGTCCCGGGTGCCAAGAATGGTCTCGTCGCCATCCGTATGGCCTAAGGGCCCAGCCCATTTAGCCCAGCGTCATACCAAGGAGAACACTTAAATGGCAAAGTTTGAAGTAAAGAACAGCGAGGGCAAGAAGGTCGCCGAGGCCGAGCTCGCCGCTGAGGTGTACGGCATCGAGCCGAACATCCACGTTATGCACCACATCGTCAAGTGCCAGATGGCCTCTTGGCGTCAGGGCACCCAGTCTGCTAAGGGCCGCTCTGAGGTTTCCGGTGGCGGCAAGAAGCCTTGGCGTCAGAAGGGCACCGGCCGTGCCCGCCAGGGTTCCATCCGTGCTGCCCAGTGGCGTCACGGTGGCGTTGTCTTCGCCCCCAAGCCCCGTTCCTACGCTAAGCGTATGAACAACAAGGAGGTCAAGCTGGCTATGCGCTCCGCGCTGTCCGCCAAGCTGGCCGATGGCGAGCTCGTGCTCGTCGACGACTACGGCTTCGAGAAGCCTTCCACCAAGGCTGCCGTCGCCATGCTCAAGGCTCTCGGCCTTGAGGGCAAGCGTCTGACCATCATCGTTCGCGATGAGGACGTCAACGCCTACCTGTCGTTCCGCAACATTCCCAAGACGTTCATCATCACCGCTGACGAGGCCAACACCTACGATCTCGTCAACAACAACGCTGTGCTGATGCCCGCCGACATCGCCGCTCACTTCGGGGAGGTGCTTGCATAAATGACCGCCCACGAGATCATCATCCGTCCGATCGTGTCCGAGCGTTCCTTCTCCGGCATGGAGCTGAACAAGTACACGTTCGAGGTCGCCAAGGATGCTAACAAGTATCAGATCAAGGACGCTGTCGAGGAGATCTTCGGCGTCAAGGTCGTTCGCGTGAACACCCTGACGGTCAAGCCCAAGACCAAGCGCGTGCGCTATGTCGCCGGCAAGACCCGTTCTTGGAAGAAGGCCATCGTCACGCTGGCCGAGGGCGACACCATCGAGGTCTTTGGCAACCAGGCCTAAGACTCGCTGCTGTTGAGTGAGCTCATGCCTCCCAAATAGGGGAGGCGAGAGCTCAAGGTTTCGGGCGTATAAAATGGACACGCCCGGAACCGTGTATACGTCCGGTGTCATCGCACCCGAGGCAGAACCTCGAATCCCTGTCTGCGATGGCTAACGGATTCCTATTGAAAGGGATTGTAATGGCTGTAAAGCACCTTAAGCCGACCTCCGCTGGTAGGCGTTGGCAGACGATCTCCGATTTCTCCGAGATCACCTGCACCAAGCCCGAGAAGTCTCTTCTCGAGCCCCTGCCCAAGAAGGCCGGTCGTAACAACAACGGCCGCATCACCACCCGCCACCAGGGCGGCGGCGTGAAGCGTCGTTACCGCGTGATCGACTTCAAGCGCAACAAGGACGGCGTGCCCGCCAAGGTTGCCACGATCGAGTACGATCCGAACCGTTCCGCTCGCATCGCTCTGCTGCACTACGCTGACGGTGAGAAGCGCTACATCCTGGCCCCCAAGGGCCTCGAGGTCGGCCAGACCATCATGTCCGGTTCTGACGCCGACATCAAGCCGGGCAACGCTCTGCCCCTCGCCGACATCCCCGTCGGTACGCTCATCCACGCCGTCGAGTTCCAGCCGGGCAAGGGCGCTGCTATCGCCCGTTCCGCCGGTAACTCCTGCCAGCTGATGGGTAAGGAGGGCAAGTACGCTATCGTCCGTATGCCTTCCTCCGAGATGCGCCGCATCCTCGTTACCTGCCGCGCCACCGTCGGTGAGGTCGGCAACGCCGATCACGCCAACATTGTCATCGGCAAGGCCGGCCGTAAGCGTCACATGAACGTGCGCCCGACCGTCCGCGGTACCGTCATGAACCCTGTCGACCACCCGCACGGCGGTGGCGAGGGCAAGAACCACACCTCTGGTCGTCCCTCTGTTACCCCCTGGGGTAAGCCGACGAAGGGCCTTCGTACGCGCAAGAAGAAGAAGGTCTCGAACCAGCACATCATTCGTCGCCGTAAGAAGTAATTTCGGATACCGAGTTTTAGGAGAAAGCACTTATGAGCAGAAGTCTCAAAAAGGGCCCGTTCGTGGAGACTCGCCTTCTCTCGCGTATCACCGCGATGAACGAGGCTGGCAAGAAGGACGTCGTGAAGACCTGGTCCCGCGCGTCCACCATCTTCCCCGAGATGGTTGGTCACACCATCGCCGTCCACGACGGCCGCAAGCATGTGCCCGTGTATGTTACCGAGTCCATGGTTGGTCACAAGCTCGGCGAGTTCGCGCCGACTCGTACGTTCCGTGGCCACAAGGCCAAATAGGGGGTTAACCGTAAATGGCAACTAAGTCTATTGAAACTGAGGCCACCGAGGTTCGCGCCGTCGCTAAGTACGTGCGTGTTTCCCCCAGCAAGGCCCGCCTGGTGGTCGATCTGATCCGCCGCAAGCCTGTCGCTCAGGCCTTCGACATCCTCCACTTCTGCGACCGAGCCGTCGCCGTGGATGTCGAGAAGGTTCTCCGTTCCGCCGTTGCGAACGCCGAGAACAACAACGGTCTGCGTGCCGACAACCTGGTTGTCGCCGCTGCCTATGTTGACGAGGGTCCGACGCTTAAGCGCATCCGTCCCCGCGCCAAGGGTTCCGCTTCTCGCATTCTGAAGCGTACTTCCCACATCACCGTCGTCGTTGCTCCTCGAAAGGAGGCGTAAAGCTGTATGGGTCAGAAAGTCTACCCCACCGGCTTCCGTCTTGGCATCACCGAGAACTGGCGCTCCCGCTGGTTCGCAGAGAAGGATTACGCTAAGACCCTCGGTAACGATCTCGAGATCCGCAAGTACCTCGAGAAGCGTCTTTCCCGCGCAGCTGTCTCCCGCGTCGAGATCGAGCGCGCTGGCGACAAGGTGAAGGTCATCATCCTCACCGCTCGCCCCGGCGTTGTCATCGGTAAGAAGGGTGCCGAGATCGATACCCTCCGCACCGAGCTCGAGAAGGTCGCTGGCGTCTCCAAGGGCCAGCTCTCCGTCGACGTTGTCGAGATCAAGCGCCCCGAGCTCGACGCCAACCTCGTTGCTCAGTCTATCGCCGAGCAGCTCGAGGGCCGCGTTGCCTTCCGTCGCGCTATGCGCAAGGCTGTCCAGTCTGCCCGCAAGGCCGGCGCTAAGGGCATCCGTATCCAGTGCTCCGGTCGTCTCGGCGGTGCCGAGATGGGCCGTCGTGAGTGGTACCGCGAGGGTCGCGTGCCTCTGCACACCCTCCGTGCCAAGATCGACTACGGCACGGCTGTCGCCAGCACCACCATGGGCGCTTGCGGCGTGAAGGTCTGGATCTACCTGGGCGAGAAGCTCCCGGGTCAGCCTGTTCCCAACCCTGCACTCGAGGGCTCTTCCCGTCCTCGTCGTCGTAACTCCGAGAGGAGGGGTCAGTAGTGCTTGCCCCTAAGCGTATTCTTCACCGCAAGGTGCAGCGTGGCTCCATGAAGGGCCAGGCCAAGGGTAATACCGAGCTGCATTTCGGCGAGTTTGGTATCCAGGCTCTCGAGGCCCATTGGATCACCAACCGTCAGATCGAGGCCGCTCGTATTGCCATGACCCGCTACATGAAGCGTGGCGGTCGTGTCTACATCACGATCTTCCCCGATAAGCCCATCACCAAGAAGCCTGCCGAGACTCGCATGGGTTCTGGTAAGGGTAATCCCGAGGAGTGGGTGGCCGTCGTCAAGCCCGGCCGCATCATGTTCGAGGTCAAGGGCGTGCCCGAGGAGGTCGCTCGCGAGGCTCTGCGTCTTGCACAGCACAAGCTTCCCATCAAGACCAAGATTGTTGCTGCCAAGAACGCTGAGCAGCGCATCGAGAAGGAGATGGCTGAGGAGGCCGCTCTCGAGGCCAAGTGGGCTGCTGAGGACGCCGCCGCCGCCAAGGAGGAGAACTAATGAAGCCCGCAGAGATTCGTGAGCTCTCGGACGCTCAGCTCGTTGAGAAGCTGAAGGAAATGCGCGCCGAGCTCTTTAACCTTCGTTTCCAGATGGCCACCAGCCAGCTGGACAACACCGCTCGCGTCAACACCGTGAAGAAGGACATCGCTCGCGTCCTCACGGAGCAGCGCGCCCGCGAGATCGCAGCGGAGAAGTCCGCTGTCGCCGAGTAGGACCTAAGGAGAGAACATGACTGATTCGCGTAACTCGCGTAAGGTCCGTACGGGTGTCGTTACCTCCGTCTCCGGTGCCAAGACCATTGTTGTCACCATCACCGAGCGCAAGCGTCACCCCAAGTACGGCAAGATGATGACCAGCTCCAAGAAGCTGCACGCTCACGACGAGGAGTGCACGGCTGGCGTGGGCGACACCGTCCGCGTTATGGAGACCCGTCCTATGTCCAAGATGAAGCGTTGGCGCCTCATCGAGGTCGTCGAGCGCGCTAAATAAGCAGTCGCTCTTACGACTTGTACGTTTCCGAAGATGTGCGTATGCCTGGCTTGCATACCACGGGCCGTATAAAGGCTGCGCACCTCTCTTCGGTTCTTAGTTCGGAGGAACATCTACCATGATTCAGATGCAAACCATGCTGAACGTCGCCGACAACTCCGGCGCTCGCAAGATTCGCTGCATCAAGGTGCTTGGCGGTTCCAAGCGTCGTTATGCAGGCATCGGCGATGTGTTCATCGGTGCTGTCCAGGAGGCTACCCCTGGCGCCAACGTCAAGAAGAAGGACGTTGTCCGTTGCGTCGTCGTTCGCACCGTTAAGGAGATCCGCCGCAAGGATGGCTCCTACATTCGCTTTGATGAGAACGCCTGCGTTGTCATCAACAACGATGGTTCGCCCGTCGGCACCCGTATCTTCGGGCCCGTCGCTCGCGAGCTTCGTGACAAGAAGTACATGAAGATCGTCTCGCTCGCTCCCGAGACCCTGTAGTTAGGGGAGATATATGTATATCAAGAAGGGCGATAAGGTCCAGGTTCTCTCTGGTAAGGATCGCGGCAAGCAGGGCGTTGTCCTGCGTGCTCTCCCCGCCGAGAACAAGGTCGTTGTCGAGGGCGTTTCGGTCGTCAAGAAGGCCGTCAAGCCCAACGCTGCCAACCAGCAGGGCGGCATCGTTTCGCAGGAGGCTCCCATCGACGCCTCCAACGTCAATCTCGTCTGCCCCGAGTGCGGTAAGGTTACCCGCGTCGGTCACGAGAAGGACGGCAAGAACAAGCTGCGCGTCTGCAAGAAGTGCGGTCACAAGTTCTAAGCTGCCCGCAACATCAAGTTGCTAGCAAAGGCCCGGATGCCACGGCACCCGGGCCTTTTTCTATCCCCACTCGATGGCTTCGGTTCTGCCGTCCCGTCATTCCGGTTGCATCCAGTTTTCGGTGCCGTCTCGAATCGAGTGCCGCCAGGTGACACCCTGTCGCGTTTCGTCGGCTTCGGGGACAAAAGTCGGGACAACTCCAAAAACTATTTTCGAACTCAGGGCTTTGAGTTTTTGTTTTTGTCCCAAAGGGCGCGGCGGGATGCCTTTGGAGGCTCGATAGCGCCGAAAACGCTCGTTTTGAAACTTAAATGCCTTTTCGCGTGCAAGCCGCCAGCTGCAATAGGAAGTGAATCAACGCAGGTGGCTTTCAAGCAGTTTGCAAAACTGCAGGTCGCAGGTCTTCATTGCCAGTAGGAGAAATGAGTAGTCTCAGGTGGCTTGCCCATGAGTTGACGAACGGGATTTGAGATTACGCTGACGTCCGGAAACGCTTCGAGCACGGCGTTACGTTTTTGGGGTTTGGGCGTAGCCCCTGCACCCGCGAGCGCGGGCTTTAAGCCCGCCGAGAGGGTGACGCGTCGAAAACGAAGGGAAAGAGAGAAGGGGCCGTCCCTATCATTCAGGTTGCGACCGAAGAAGACAAGGAGACCCCCTGAGCTTGAATGATGCCCCACAGACCGCGTCCGACCGAGCTCAAGCCGAGCTTTTCCTGACGTCCGCCTTCGCGAAGATGATGGCTGGATTGGCTATGGATTGGCAACACTTATTTGGACGATTCCGGGAGGGACGGCCCCGCCTCCCTGAACTCGACCGGCGACATGTAGCCCAGCGTCGAGTGGATCCTGAAGTTGTTGCACCAGTGCACGTAATCCAAGAGCTTGGCTCGGCGCTCGCGCGTCCCTCCTCGGTCCTTCGGAGCGGCCGACGATCTCCCCGTTGCAGAGGTCGACGAGCAGGCAGACGTAGTTCCACGACGCCCCGACGCGCACGCAGGCCAAGTCGCTGCATATATGGGTGCACGGCGCCCTGCCGCCGAAGCCGCGCGCGACGACGTTCGACACGTCGGCCTCGTTGACCGCCCCGGGGTGCACCTTGAACCTCTTCCTGCCGTATGCGCCGGCCAGGCCGTTCTCCCTCATGATGCGGCAGACGCGGCGCCGGCTGACGGTAACGCCCGACCTCCCGGGCGACGCCTTGATCTTGCGCGATCCGTTCCGGCCCTTGCTGGCGGCGTGCGCCGCCGAGGCCGCCGTCGCCCCCGACATTAAGGTCCTCAAGGGCCGCGTCGTCTCCGGCGACCAGTTCGTCTCGCCCGCGGAACAGAAGGAGCGCATCCTCGCGACCTTCGGCGACCTGTGCTGCGAGATGGAGGGCTGCACCATCGCGCAGGCCGCCTATCTCAACGGCGTGCCCCTCGTCGTCGTGCGCGCCATCAGCGACAAGCCCTGCGCCGAGGGCCGGGTCGTCGACTACAACACCTTCGAGAAGAAGGCCGCCTGCGACTGCGCCCGCATCGCCGCGCGCATGGTTAAGCTTTAGGCCCGGCGCGCCGGGGCCCTTTCCAAAGCGAAGTGTCGAGCCGAAGTGTTGAGCGTCGGCCCTGAATGTTCAATGGCCGTTGTTTTCTGCCCCTCAAGTGGTGGACTTTTCCTCGGAGCTGTTGATTCCCCCACGCGCCCCCTTCCGTTCTCTGTTCTCCCCTTATACTCCTTGTACGAGGAGGTAAGAAGTCATGGACAAGACCACACAGGACAGCTTGGCAAAGAAACCCGTCGACATGAGGGACAGGATTCTCGAGCATCTCGAGGCCCTCACCTCTGCCGTCTCGCTCGACGACCTTGCCCGTCTGTCCACCTCCGACATCGCCGAGACGCTCATCATCTCCAGGAGCCTGGCGAGCCAGTACCTCAACGACCTTGTTCGCGCCGGTCTTGTGGTTAAGGTGGCGGGCAGGCCTGTCCGTTATTTTCATCGCCGCGCGTTCCAGAAGCGTTTTCAGGTAAAGCTCTCTGCAAGCGAGTACGCCTCGCTCGCCGACCTCATCCAGGCGACGGGAATCGCCGATCACCGCGACTTCGCGCGTGCCGTGGGCTTCGACATGAGCCTCAGCTCCGTTGTCGAGCAGTGCAAGGCTGCGGTTCAGTACCCTCCGTTTGGCCTGCCCATCCTCTTGAGCGGCGGCGTGGGTGTCGGTAAGTCTTTCCTTTCTCGCCTTGTATACGAGTACGGCAAGAACCAGGGCTTGCTGTCCCGCGACTCCTCCTATGTGCGCATCGACTGCGCCGGGGTCCCGGACGCCGCCTCGTTCAACGGGCTTCTTGACGAGTCGATCGCGAAAGCGCGCGGGGGTGTGGTCTTTGTCAACGGCATCGAGGCACTCTCTCCCTCTGCGATGGAGCACTGCCTTGCGACGGCCCTCGGGCTCGATGCCTCCCAGGATGCGCCGCGCGCTCGCCTCGTTCTTTCGACGACGCTTTCCGCCGATGACCTGAAGGTTTCCTCGGCCTACAGCAAAATGCCCATCTGTGCCCGCGTCCCCTCACTCAAGGAGCGGACCCCCGAGGAGCGCGAGGATCTCATCTTGAGCTTCCTGCGCAGCGAGGGGTGCCGAATCGGTTCTGATGTGAAGATCAGCCGCGGCGCATACCGTTGCCTCGTGAACGCGGACTTTTCCGATAACATCGCCGGCTTGCGCGCCTGCGTGACGAACTGCTGTGCCAAAGCGTTCCTCAATCGCGAGGGCGACTACGTCGTCGTTCGCCCGTATCTTCTTCCCAGCGGGCTCCTCTCCTCCGCGCAGATCGATCAACAGCCCGACGATGGCGTTCTGATCGACGCGTCTCTGGATGCCGCCGAGAGCACAGGGCCGGTCGAGCAGGCGCTCGATGCCCTGTGCTCCCTCGATGAGCGATTCTGCGCCGGGGAGCTCTCTGTCTCCGAGCTTGTCTCGCAAGCTGTCTCCGCTGTGCGCGGCGTTGAGGATCACTTGATCTTCGACCACGGCGTCGCCTCCTCGAGGTCGCGCGCCTTCGAGCGCGTCGTGGGCGCGGTCCTTGCCGACGCAGGCCCTTCTTATGGCATCGAGCTTTCGAGGAAGGTCGCTTTTCTACTGGCCCAGGAGATTTGCCTGCAGTTGTGGCCGGGTATCGGTCTGGCTAAGCGAAAGTCTGCCTGTGCGGAGCAAATCTCCCATCTCCTCGGTGCCGTGACCTCCGAATTGCCGTTTGCCTCGAGTGTCTCCGATCAGGTCGCCGCAGACGTGGAAGGGGCGCTGGGAATCTCGCTCGATCACTTCACGAAGACGCTTCTGACGCTGTGCGTCGCATCGGAGTCTCGCGATGCGAAGGCCCTTCGGACGCTCTGCGTCATCTTGTCCCACGGCTACTCAACGGCGACGAGCATCGCCGACGCGGCGAACCGTATGCTCGGCATGCATGTGTACGAGGCTGTCGACATGCCCTACGACCAGCAGCTGAAGGACATCGTCGGTCCGCTCCAGCGCCTCGTCGACCGCCATTCCTACTGCACCGGGGTCGTGTTCCTCGTCGACATGGGCTCCTTGGAGGAGGCCTATAAGGCCCTCGAGAACGTTACCGACTCCACTATCGGCGTGGTGAACAACGTCTCTACCGGTCTTGCGCTCGAGATCGGGGTCGGGCTGCTCGGCGGCAAGTCCATCGCCGAGGTTCTTGGCGATGCGACCGCCGCGTGCGTGACGCACTGCAAGGTGATCGAGCGCGTCAACCGTGAGGACGCCATCGTCTTCTGCTCCGAGTCCGGGGTCGACGCCGCGGAGAGGATACGCCAGCTCGTCTCGCAGAGCCTCCCGCGCACCATAGGCGCGCGCCTGCTCACGAGGCCCTTCAAGCAGCTCGTCGCGAACGGGTCGAACGACGCCGTTTTCTCCGAGCACCGCGTCTGCGCCGTCATCGGCACGGGAGACCCCGGGGTCGCCTCCGTCCCCTTCGTCGCCCTCGAGGACATCATGTCGACGGCGTCCGCCTCTAAGGTTGATGCCGTGTTCGGCAGGTGGCTTGACGCTTCCGAGCTCTCTTCTTTCCACGAGAAGCTGCTCTCGAACATGACGCTGCAGAACGTCATCCGCTCCATCACCATCCTCGACCCGGAGCGGCTATTCCATGAGATCGAGAGCGCCGTGCACGAGCTTCAGCGCAGGACAGGCGAGAAGATCGGCAGCAACGCCATCATTGGGCTCTACGTTCACCTCTGCTGTCTCGTCGAGCGCCTTGTTACCAGAAACCCCATTGAGACCTACGTTGGCCAGGACCGCTTCGAGGAGGAACGCGCCGATTTCATCGAGTCCTTCAGGCAGAGCTTCTCGAGCATCTCGACGCGCTATCGCGTAGAGGTTCCCGTAAGCGAGATCGCATATGTCTTCGACTACATAAGCGTGAGCGCCGCCCCGGCGCGAGAAGAGCGCCTCGGCTCCTCGGACCTCCTGCTCGACGAGTGACCTTCCCCGCGCCGCCGCAAGCTGACCGCGCGTCCTCAATAATCCGATAACCCCTTGCCCGGCGCGAATCCGGATAGCGCCGAGGCAGTACCGAACGCAAAACTTCATTTGATAGGAGCAAACATGAGTGTTGTTATGGCACGAATCGACAATCGCCTGCTTCACGGCATCATCGTGACGCAGTGGGCCCCGGTGTCGGGCGCGACCCGAGTCATGGTCATCGACGACAAGGTCGCCGGCGACGAGGTCCTGAAGTCCACCATGAGGATGGCGCGCCCCGCGGGCATGGCCGTTTCGATCATCTCCGAGCAGACCGCGCTCAAGAACTTCGCCGCGGGCAAGTACGACCGCGAGAAGGTCTTCGTCATCGCCAAGGAGCCCGAGACGATGCTTCGCCTGGTCGAGTCGGGCGTCGAGCTCCCGTCGCTGGTCGTCGGCGGCTCGCTCGTCAAGGAGGACGGCATCCAGCTCACCCAGCGCGCCTACGCCTCCGCCGAGAACGTCCAGAGCTACAAGGCGCTCATCGCCCGCGGCGTCAAGGTGACGGCACAGTTCGTGCCCGCCGACAAGCCCGTCTCCGTCGCCGACCTCATCTAAGGAGGGATCATGGTCAACTTCACTATCCTGCAGGTCGTCCTTTTGACCCTGCTTGCCTTCATCAAGCACGTGGACTACTACGGCATCCCGATGATCTTCGTCAACTATGCCGTCTTCTGGGGCCTTATCACCGGCGTCGTTATGGGCGACTGGCAGACCGGCCTCGTCATCGGCGGCACCATCCAGCTCATGCAGCTCGGCGTCGCGGGCTTCGGCGGTTCGTCGATTCCCGACTACGGCACGATGGCCATCATCGCTACCGCCTACGGCGTGACCCTGGGCTCCGACACGGGCCTCGCCATCGGCCTGCCGGTCGGCATGCTCGGCATCCAGCTCGACGTCGTCGTCAAGATCCTCAACGGCTTTGTCGTCGAGAAGTCCCAGAAGTTCTGCAACGAGGGTAAGTTCAATCAGATGAACGCCATCCTGTGGGTCTGCCCCGCACTCTTCGGCCTGTGCGCCGCCCTGCCCGTCTTTGTCTCCGTGACGCTCGGCCAGCCCGCCGTCAACTGGCTCCTCGAGGTCATGCCCCAGTGGTTCCTCTCCGGCCTCACCCTCGCCGGCAAGATGCTCCCGGCCGTCGGTATCGCCATGCTGCTCCGCTACATGCCAACCGCCAAGTACTTCCAGTACCTGCTCGCCGGCTTCTTCCTCTCAGCCTTCCTGAACGTGCCCATCATCGGCGCCGCCATCGTCGGCTTTGCCCTCGCGATTGCGTTCTACCAGCGTGCCGAGAGGGACACCGAGCTCGCCGCCCACGCTTCCGCAGACGCCTTCATCGGAGAGGATGAGTAACCATGGAAAACGAGAACATCACCGCCGTCGCCGAGGGCAAGCCCTCCGGCTACAAGGTCACCAAGAAGGACCTGCGCAACGCGAACTGGCGCTGGCTCATGAGCGTGTGCACCTTCAACTACCAGACCCAGCAGGGCGCCTCAGTCGCCTACGCTCTCTCGCCGGTCCTGAGGAAGATCTACACGAACGACGAGGACTATAAGCAAGCGCTCAACAACCACTTCCGCTACTACAACACCCAGCCTTGGCTCGCCGCCATCATCCTTGGCGCCTGCCTGGCCATGGAGGAGCGCGACGGCCTAGCGGCGGCGGACGCCGTCCAAGACCTGAAGATCGGCACCATGGGACCGCTCGCCGGCGTCGGCGACTCCCTGCTCATGACCATGATCCCGACCATCATGGGCTCCATTGCCGCCTACATGGCCATCGAGGGCAACCCCGTGGGAGCCGGCATCTGGTTCGCGCTCATCCTGGCCATCTTCTGGGTCCGCATGCACGCCCTCGAGTTCGGCTACAAGCAGGGCGTGAAGCTCGTCACCGACTTCAGCGAGAAGCTTCCCAACCTCACTGCCGCCGCCTCCGTGCTCGGCCTCACCGTGGTCGGCTGCCTCATCGCCTCGGTCATCGGCGTCACCTGCCCGATTAGCTTCAGCTTCGGCGACGTCGCGATGGAGATTCAGCCGCTGCTCGACAAGATCCTGCCTGCCATGATCCCCGCCGCCATCACGGGAAGCGCGTATTACCTTCTTACCAAGAAGAACGCGA
>URFP01000028.1:0-15444 GCA_900547235.1 uncultured Collinsella sp.
CTTGCCGGCTGGCTTGTGCTAGCCGTCGCGCTGGGCAGCATTGGCATGCTCACTGCCGCGTTCGTGCCGGCCTTTGGCGCCCTCGGCCTTATGGCCGCGCTGGGCCGCAACGCCTTGGGGCTTGGTCTGATCGCAGCATGCGCGGCCTGCGCCGCCTGCGGCATCGCACGCGGGCCGCTCCACTACGGCGAGCAGCTCTGCAACCATTACATCGCATTCCGTCTGCTCGCGCACGTTCGCGACCTGGTGTTTGGCGCCCTGCGCCAGCTCGCCCCCGCCAAGCTCGAGGGCCGCGGCAAGGGCGAGCTCGTGAGCCTGGTCACCTCGGATATCGAGCTGCTCGAGGTCTTCTACGCGCACACCATCTCGCCCATTGCCATAGCTCTGGTCTGCACCGTTGTGTTTGAGGGCTTCTTGCTGGCTGTGAGCCCCGAGCTCGCGGGCATCGCGCTCGTGGCCTACGCGGTCCTGGGCGTGCTGCTGCCCCTGACCTCGGCCAAGGCATGCGGCACCACCGGCCGCCAGAGCCGCGAGGGCGCCGGTAAGCTGGGCGCCTTTGTACTCGACAGTCTGCGCGGCGCGGGCGAGACCATCCAGTTTGCCGGTGGCACCGATCGCAGCCGTGCCCTGGGCAAGCTGACCGAGCAAGTCGGCGCCGTGGACGCGCGCCTCAAGCGCCGCCAGGCGGTCAGCGAGGCCGTAGCCGATGCGCTTATTCTTGTGGCTAATCTGGTGATGCTCGGGCGTGCGCTGCAGCTGGTGGCTGCGGGAACGATTGACTTTGCCGCAGCGTTTGTCGCCGTCTTTACCTTTGTGTCGTCGTTTGGCTCGGTGATGGCCGTGAGCCGCCTGGGTGCCTCACTGCAGGAGACGCTCGCCTCGGGCGCACGCGTGCTCGATTTGCTCGACGAGCAGCCCCAGTGCGCCGAGGTCGCCGATGGACAGAACGTTGAGTTTGCCGGCGCCGCAGCCGAGCATGTGAGCTTTAGCTATGCGGGCGGCGTGGACGCGGGCGGTGCGGGCGCCACAGAGCAGGTCGCGAACGACACCGCTGCGAGTCTCATCCTCGACGACGTGACCTGCACCTTTGCGCCCGGTACCATGACCTGCATCATGGGGCGCTCGGGTTCGGGCAAGTCGACGCTGCTTAAGCTGCTCATGCGCTTTTGGGACCCCGCAGCCGGCACCATCACGGTGAGCGGCGTCGATGCCCGCCACATCAACACGGCGAGCCTGCGCAGCCACGAGGCCTATATGACCCAGGACACGCATCTGTTCTGCGGCACCGTACGCGAGAACCTGCTGGTCGCGCACGCCAACGCCACCGATGCCGAGCTGCTCGACGCTTGCCGCTCCGCCTCACTCACCACGCTCATCGACCGTCTGCCGCAGGGACTCGACACGCCCGTTGCCGAGCTGGGCGACTCGCTTTCGGGCGGCGAGCGCCAGCGCATCGGCCTTGCGCGCATCTTCCTCAACGACGCACCCTTCATCTTGCTCGACGAACCCACCAGCGCGCTCGATGCTCTCAACGAGGCGTCCGTGATGCAGGCAATCGACGAGCTCAAGCGCCGCGGCAAGACCATTGTGCTCGTGAGCCACCGTGCCAGCACCTGCGCGTTTGCCGATTTCTCGCTTTCGGTCGAGCACGGGAGGCTGAGCTAATGGCGCGCCCGGTCGACACGCCGGAGCTGGCGCGCAAACGTGCACGCGAGGCCCAGATGGTGTCGCAGATGATTGCGCTGTGGTGTCGTGGGCATCATGGCGGCGGGCATGTGGTCGAACAGGCTGGCGACGATGAGTCCGTGCGCGTGAAGCTCGGCCTTCGGACCATTACGCTCTGCTCCGAATGTGCCGAGCTGCAGGCCTACGCCGTCGCGCGCATCGAGCGCTGCCCCCACATGGACATCAAGACATTTTGCTCGGCCTGTCCTTCGCATTGTTACCGGCCTGCCATGCGCGAGAAGATCCGCGAGGTCATGCGCTGGTCGGGACCGCGTATGATCCGCTATCGCCCCATCACCGCCGTGAGACACGCGATGGTAACGGTGCAGGCCAAACGCGTGGCGGCACGAAGCAAGTAGTTGCCGGCGCCGGCACGCGCCGCCCCGCCCCTCGTCCTCATCTCAAACGTGTACGTCAGCCTCCAAACATGTCATTTTTTGCAGCTTTTGGAGGCTGACGTACACGTTTTGAGAGCAAACGAGGCCGCACCGCGCACCGCGCAGCCTTTCCGATCGATTTCGACCCCCGGCGTGCCCGGCGTGTTGAGGGCTGCGCCATTACAATGGAGCGGATTCACCAAATGCAAAGGAGCCGCCATGTCCGCTTGCCCGCTGGTCGATTGTCACACCCACACCTCGTTTTCGGACGGCCATGCCTCGTTTGATGACAACGTCCGTGCCGCTGCTGCGGCAGGCTGCCGCGTCATGGTCTCGACCGACCACCTCGCCCTGCCTGCCAGTATGGATGCTAACTGCGAGGTGCAGGTCGTCGAGGGCGACTTGCCGGCACATCGTCTGGCCTTTGAGGACGCCCGCAGGCTTGCCGCGCAAATCGCGCCGGAGCTCGAGCTTATCTATGGCTTTGAATGCGATTGGTACGAGGGCTGCGAACCCTTGGTTGAGCGCTGGTCCCGGGGCGCCGTGGTGCGCTTGGGCAGCGTGCATTGGATTGGCGACCCGGGCGATATCATGGCCGGCGCCGCGGGCACGGCGGGAACGGAGAGCGTCACTCGTCCCGATACGCCCGATTCGCTTTGTGGCTGGATCGACGACGATACCAACCTGCATGTTTGGGAAAACTTAGGCGTACGCGGCGTATGGGAACACTACGTCGACGACTGGTGCCGTGCTTGCGAAAGCTCGCTTAACTTTGACGTGATGGCCCACCCCGACCTGGTCATGCGTTTTTCGAAGGAGGGCTTTGCGCCCGATTTTGACCCGGCGCCGTTTTGGGGGCAGATGGCCGAGTGCGCGCACGATACGGGTCGCCGTGTCGAAGTCTCGACCGCCGCGCCGCGTAAGGGCCTCGACGACTACTATCCCGCAACCGGCCTTTTGCGCTGTTTTGCCCATGCCGAGGTGCCCATTACCTTTGGCTCAGACGCACACCGCGCCTGCGATATTTGTTGGAACATCCGCGAGGCCCAGGCCCACGCCTACGACTGCGGCTACCGAACCTTCGATATCCCCCACCCCACCGGCGAATGGGAATCCACGCCCCTCGCCTAACTAGTCGTTTAAGAACGTCCCCAATGACTAGTGGCGGCGGGCGTTGAGTTCGCCGGCCAGTTCGTCGAGGGTGATGCCGTAGCGCTCGAGCGTCACGAGCAGGTGGTAGATCAGGTCGCCGGCCTCGTAGCGAATGTGATCGTGGTCGTTATCCTTGCAGGCCATGATCACCTCGCTCGTCTCCTCGGCAAGCTTCTTGAGCAGCTCGTCCTCGACGTCGGTCAGCAGACGGGCGGTGTAGCTCTCCTGTGGCGACGCATCGCGACGACCGTGAATCACCTCGGCCAGACCCGTCAGCGTCTCGCCGATATTTCCCGGCTGCACGTTAGCTGTTCTGACTCCCATGGTTATTTCCTCTCGTTACTGCAGCGTAAAGTAGGTACCGGTCTCATCGAACCGAGGCTTTGCGCCCTTTTTCTCAAAGAACTCAACGATGACGGCATGGGCCTCATCGAGCCTTTCCTTCTCGGCCTCGAGCCAAAGCGACTGCGCCCCGCAGGCATCAGTCAGGTGCACGCGGCATGGCACGCCCGCGCGGAGGAGCTCGGTGTTGCAGTCGGCGACCTCGAACGGCGTCACGACTTTCATCGCACTCCCCCTTCCACGCGCTTAAAGAAGCAGGTACGGTTGCCGGTATGGCAGGCCGGGCCCGGCGAGTCCACCTTGACCAGCAGCGTATCGCTATCGCAGTCGGCCCAGAGCTCCTTGACCTCTTGCATGTTGCCACTCGTCGCGCCCTTGTTCCAGAGCTCCTGACGGCTGCGACTCCAAAACCACGTGGTCCCGGTCTTGAGCGTCAGCCCCACCGACTCCTCGTTCATCCAAGCAACCATAAGCACCTCGCCGGTGTCATACTGCTGAACCACACAAGGAATCAGCCCGCGGGCGTCGTATTTAAGCTCGGTAGCATTTATTACCTCAGTCATCATTTCTCCCAAGTAACAAACGAAATCCCACAGGTCGGCGAGGGTTGTCCAGGTGCCGCAGGTTGCCGCGAAAGAGGAGCGACGCGTACTTTGGTACGCGAGCGACGGTTTGAGCGGCAAGATGCGGTGCCTGGGCAAGCCGCAGCACTAGAAGTCCAGCCTCACAGGGATGCCTTGGCTGGCCATATACTCCTTCACCTGGCGAATGCTGAAGGTTCCAAAGTGAAAGACGCTGGCCGCCAGTACGGCGTCGGCTTCGCCCTCGATCACGCCCTCGGCAAAATGCTCGAGCGTGCCCACGCCACCGCTCGCGATGACGGGAATCGGCACCGCACGCGCCACGGCGCGGGTGAGCGCCAGGTCAAAGCCGGCCTTGGTGCCGTCGCGGTCCATGCTGGTCAGCAAGATCTCGCCGGCGCCGCGGCGAGCCGCCTCCTCGGCCCACGCCACCGCGTCGATACCCGTGGCATTGCGGCCTCCCGCGGTAAAGACCTCCCACTTGTCGGCATCCGGCTGCCCAGGCAGGCCGACGCGCTTGGCATCGATCGCCACGACCACGGCCTGGCTGCCAAACGCCGCGGCAGCTTGGCTGATCAGCGACGGGTCGCGCACGGCGGCAGAGTTGAGCGATACCTTGTCGGCACCGGCCGCCACCATCGTTCGCATGCCCGCAAGGTCGCGAAAGCCACCGCCCACGGTGTAGGGAATGGCGAGCTCCTCGGCCGCATGCGCCGCCATCTCGATGGTCGTCGCACGGTTGTCGCTCGTGGCAGTGATGTCCAGGAACACGACCTCGTCCGCACCCTCGCGATCGTAGGCACGGGCAAGCTCCACCGGATCGCCCGCATCGCGCAGGCTCACAAAGTTGACGCCCTTGACCACGCGGCCGTCCTTAACGTCCAGGCAGGGAATGACGCGTTTGGTAAGCATGGGCTACTCCTTCCCTCGGGCGGCGGCCAACGCCTGGGCCAGCGTAAAGTTGCCCTCGTAGAGCGCACGACCGGTAATGGCACCCTCGATGGCATCCTCGCCCACCGCGGCCAGTGCGCGGATATCGTCGAGCGTCGAGATGCCGCCCGAAGCCACGACGGGAAAGCCCGCGACCTCGGCCACATGGCGATACGCCGCCACGTCGATGCCCGTCTGCATGCCATCGCGCGCGATGTCGGTATACACCAGATGCTTAAAGCCCAGCTCGGTGAGCTGCGCCACGGCGTCGTCGAGCGCCACACCCGCACCGTCGCGCCAACCGTTCACCTTGACCTGGCCGTCACGGGCGGCAATATCTGCCACCAGCAGCTCGCCAAAGCCTTGGGCCGCCACCTCGGCAAAACCCGGCTCAGTCACCAGCACGGTGCCCAGTGCGATGCGACGCGCGCCGTAGCCGGCCAGCTCGTCGATGCGCGCGAGCGAGCGAACGCCGCCGCCCACGTCCACGGACAGGCCGTCGACGCTGCAGATGGCCTTAATCGCCGCCGAGTTGGCAGCGCACGCGTCCTCGTCCTCGCCAAAGGCAGCGGACAGGTCGACGACATGCACCCAGTTCGCGCCCTGCTCGGCAAACGAGCGGGCGACGGCGCCGGGGTCGTCGGAATATACCTTGCAGCGGCTGCGGTCGCCGCGCTCCAGGCGCACAACCTTGCCGCCGATCAAATCGATTGCAGGAAACAGGATCATCGGCCAACCTCCTCGACGATGTTGACGAAGTTCTTAAGGATGCGCTGACCAAGCGCGGAGGATTTCTCGGGATGGAACTGGCAGCCCCACACGTTGCCGTGGCGCACGATGCACGGGAAGCTCCGTGTATAGTGCGTGCGCGCCAACACATCGGCGGCATCGACGTCGTCGGCCACCGCGTAGCTGTGAGTGAAATACATGTTGGCGCCCTCGGCAAAACCGGCAAGCAACGGATCGGCCGCACCGGCGGGCGTCATGCGCACCTGGTCCCAGCCCACGTGCGGGACCTTCAGACGGCTCGACTCCAGGTGCGTGCACGAGCCACGCATGATGCCCAGGCCATCGACCCAGGGACCACCGGCCTGCTCGGAGGCATCGTCGTCCGCGTCCGCGTCCTCGTTCGCAGGCACGCCCTCGTTGCCGCGCTCAAAAAACAGCTGAAGGCCCAGGCAGATGCCGAGCAGCGGAGTTCCGGCGGCAACGGCATCGAGCACGGCCACCTCCTCGCCGCTCTGACGCATAAAGGCGATCGCGTCATAGAACGCACCCACGCCCGGGATGACCAGGCCGTCGGCGTTGCGGATCTGCTCCGGATCGTCCGACGTGCAGGCGGCAGCACCGGCGCGCGCAAGCCCGCGCACGACGCTCGACAAGTTGCCCTTGTGGTAGTCGACCACCACGATCTTCGGTTCGCCCACGCGACCCCTCCACTTCTCATCATCCAAAACCACCACAAAGAGGACAGGCATCTTCGTGGTGGTTTTACCCTTGTGACGGTTACAGCGAGCCCTTGGTGCTGGGGATACCCTGCACGCGGGGATCGAGTTCGCAGGCGCGGCGCATCGTGCGGCCCACGGCCTTAAAGGCGGCCTCGATAATGTGGTGCGAATTGCCGCCCGCCAGCTCGCGCACGTGCAGCGTGAGCTTGGCATCGCGCGCAAAGGCATAGAAGAACTCGACGGCCAGCTCGGTATCAAAGCTGCCCACGCGCTCAGTCGGCACGGGCAGCTCGCAATAGGCCTGCCCGCGACCCGAGATATCCACGGCGGCCATCACGAGTGTCTCGTCCATGGCGATCGCCGCGTCGGCAAAGCGCGTAATACCCGCCTTGTCGCCCAGCGCCTGGCAAAACGCCTCGCCCAGCACAATGCCCGTGTCCTCAACGGTGTGGTGCGCGTCGACCTCGACGTCGCCCACCGCATGCACCGTCAGATCGAACAGGCCATGGCGGCCAAAAGCGTTGAGTATGTGGTCGAAAAACGGCACGCCGGTCGAGATATCGCACACGCCAGATCCGTCCAGGTCGAGCTTTACGACAATGTCGGTCTCGCCCGTCTTGCGGGTTACCTCGGCATAGCGGTCCATCTACATCTCCTCCTTCACCAGCGCGGCAAACGCGGCCAGCACCTCGTCGTTTTCCTGCGGCGTACCCACAGTGATGCGCAGACAGTCCGCAAGCCCCGGCGCGTAGCTAAAGTCGCGCACCAAAATCGAATACTCGTCGCGCAGACGCTCGCGCACGCGCGTGGCATGCGGCGTGCGCACGAGCACAAAGTTCGCCGCGCTCGGCCATGCCTCCACGGGCATGCCATCGGCAGCCATTGCGCGCAGGGCGCACAGCTCGCGCTCGCGCTCGGATGCGATCTGTGCCACCACGGGCGTGTAGGCATCACGGGCACGCACGCAGGCAAGTGCTGCCGCCTGGCTCAGCACGTTAACTGAATAGATCTGGCGAATCGCCGCGAACACGTCGACGACCTCGGGTGCCGCAATCACATAGCCCAGACGCGTGCCGGCGGCGCCAAACGCCTTGGACAGCGTATGTAGAATCACCAGGTTGGGATGCTCGGCGATAAGGCCTTGCGCCGTGGTGGCCGCGCCAAACGAATCGTCGGCAAACTCCACGTAGGCCTCGTCAACCATTACCATGCCGGGGCACGCATCGCACAGCGCCGCGACAAAGTCGAGCGGTGCCACGTCACCCGTGGGGTTGTTGGGCGAGGTCACGATTGCCAGGTTACACTCGGGTGCCGCCGCAAGCACGGCGGCCTGGTCGAGCTCAAAGGTCGCGGGGTCGCGCCACACGTCGCGCACCTCGGTCTGGCAGAGCGACGCAAAGAACGCATACTCGCTAAAGCACGGCGGGCAGTTGAGCAGGGTCCGTCCCGCGCCGCCAAACGCCAACAGGTAGTTATAGAGCAGCTCGTCGCCGCCGTTGCCCACGCAGACATTCTCGCGCGCCACACCATGCCAAGCGGCAAGCTCGTCGCGCAGATCGTTGGACATGGGATCGGGATAGCGGTTGAGCGGCGTGGCAGCCAGGGCGGCGTCGACCGCCTCGCGCACGCCAGCCGGCACGGGATAGGTGTTCTCGTTGGCCGAAAGGTTGATGCGCGTGGGCGTAAAGTTGGGATCGTAGGGCTCAATACCGGCCAGGTAAGGCTGGACGAGCTCCTTCATGCGAGGCGTGAGTTCGGCCATATTAGGCCTCCCCGCCGGTTACGCCAGCGCCATCTGCGCCTGCAGCCGCCAGGTCCACGCCCTCGGCAACCGTCGCCACGGCGTCGCCCGGCCAGGCAACCTTGGTCAGGTCGGCCGCGGCGAGCGACTCGGCGCTCACGGCATCCTCGCCCTGCTCCAACACGCGGCGACGCAGTGCGGCCGAAAGCGCGTGCGCCCACAGGCCCTCGGCCTCGGCCAGACGCTGCGTAGCGGGAGCGTCGGAGAGCAGGCCCTCGGGCGTATAGCATATAACGCTCGAGCGCTTAACGAACTCTTCGACCGAAAGCGGGTTGGAGAACATGGCCGTGCCGCCGGTCGGCAACGTGTGGTTGGGACCGGCAACGTAATCGCCGAGCGGCTCGGAGCTCCAAGCGCCCACAAAGATGGCGCCGGCGTTGCGAATGCCGCCGAGCAGGCCCATCGCATCCTTGCAGTGCAGCTCAAGGTGCTCGGGCGCCACGGTGTTCACGGCCTCGACGGCGGCCGCCATGTCGGCGGCCACCACGATGGCGCCTTCGTTATCGAGCGAAGCGCACGTAATCTCGGCACGCGGGGACTGCGCTACCAGAATGTCGATACCCGCCTCGACCTCACGCGCAAACTGCTCGTCGCAGGTCACCAGATAGCAGGCCGCCAGCGGATCGTGCTCGGCCTGAGCCATCAGGTCGGCCGCGACCACCATAGGCTTGGCCGTGGCATCGGCCAGCACGCAGACCTCGGAGGGACCGGCGACCATGTCGATACCCACGTCACCCGAGACAATCTGCTTGGCAGCGGCAACAAAGGCGTTGCCCGGGCCGGTGATTTTGTCGACGCGCGGAATGGTCTCGGTACCGTACGCCAGCGCGGCCACGGCCTGGGCGCCGCCCACCATATAGATTTCGTCCACGCCGCCGAGCTTGGCCGCCGCGAGCGTATACGGGCTAATCAGTCCATCCTTTTGCGGCGGGGTCACCATGACCACGCGCTCAACGCCGGCAACCTTGGCGGGAATGGCGTTCATAAGCACGGTGGAAGGGTACTGCGCGCGACCGCCCGGCACGTAGATGCCGGCCGCAGCAAGCGGGGTCACCTTAACGCCGAGCATCGTGCCGTCCGGGCGCGTGGTAAACCAGCTCTGCTCGACCTCGCGCTGGTGGAACTCGCGAATCTGGCGCGCAGCCTTTTCGAGCGCGGCGACAAAGGCCGGATCGAGGCCTTCGAGCGCGGCATCGATCTGCTCTTGCGGCAGACGGAAGCTCTGCAGCTCAACACCGTCAAAACGCTGGCAGTAATCGCGCACCGCGGCATCGCCGTTGGCACGCACGTTGGCCACGATATCGCGAGCGGCGTCGACGATGTTTTGCGGCAGCACGCCCTTACGGTTGAGCTGGTTGGTAACGAGGCGCTCACCGGGAGCAAGCTTGATGGTCTTCATTTCGGTATCCCCTATCGGTCGAGGTTGTGTTCGAAAAACGAGAGACCGGGCGGCGGCGCCAGTCGGCCCGCCGCCCGGACGTTGGGGCGCCCGTGCGTGCTCGCGCTATTGTGCCGAGCCCGCAACGGGCTCAAAATGCTTGTCCTTCACGGCTGCCGCCAAGCGATCTGCCAGATTGCGTACGCGCGGATCCAGACGTGCGGCACCCGGATTGACAAAGAAGCGGGCCGTGCAGTCCATGATGTGACCAGTAATAACGAGGTCGTTATCGCGCAGCGTGGCGCCCGTGGCGGTAATATCCACGATGCGATCGGTCATGCCGACGATGGGGCCCAGCTCGATGTTGCCGTGCAGCGAAACGATGTCGGCGTTCACGCCGCGCTCGGCATACCAGGCGCTCGCGATGCGCGGATACTTGGTGGCCACGCGAAGAGAGCCGCGACGGGCATAGTTGCGCTCAGCCTGACCAGCGCGCCACGCGGGCTCCGCCTCAATGAAAGTGCACAGGCCGTAACCCAGATCGACCAGCTGCAGCAGGTTGAGGTCTGCCTCGATAAGCGAGTCCCAACCGCAGATGCCGCAATCGGCACCGCCGCAGCCCACAAAGGCGGGCGCATCGCTGGGACGCACGATGACAAACTCGATATCGCCGACCGTGCCCTCGCCGGCACGCGTGTCGCGGCCGCGCACGATCAGGTGACGGCCGGGATCGCGCAGCTCCGAGACATCCAAGCCCGCGGCCTCGAGCACGTCGAGCGTGTCGGCCTTGAGCGAGCCCTTGGGCACGGCGATGCGCAGCGGGCCCTCGGCACCACGGCCCGCGGCGTGGTCGCCATCGGAAGCGGCATCCTCGGCCGAGGTGCGCGCGGCCTCCAGACGCTCGAGCGAAAAGGCGAAACCCGCCGCCGGCACCTCGATGCCGTCGCCAAATGCGCCGGTAAAGATGGAGTCGTAGCGGCCGCCCGAACCGACCGGGTCAGGCAGGCCGCCGGCATAGGCCTTAAAGACCAGGCCCGTGTAGTAATCGAAAGAGTTCATGATGGAGAAGTCGAACGACAGCACCTGGGCGTCCCCGGGAGCCAGGCCCTCGACCAGAGCACGCAGCTCACGCGTGAGCGGCGCGACAATGCCCGCCGCCGCCAGCAGCGCATCGACGCGGTCGAGTACCTCGGCGCCGCCGTGCAAGCGCGGCAGCTCGCTAATGGCAACCTTGACGGCATCGGACTCGACGCTTGCCGCCACGCGGGCATCGAGGCCCACAAAGTCGTTGGCGTGCACGCAGCGCAGGGCCTCGGCAGCCAGCTCGCGATCCTCGCACGCCGCGAGCAGCTCCTTAAAAGGACGCACGCTACCTGCGATAATGCGCGCATCGGGAAGTGCCAGCCCGCGTACGGCCTCCGCCACCAGCGAAACAATCTCAACATCGCCCGCGGCATCACCCGCGCCGATAAGCTCAAAGCCCAGCTGTGTAAACTGGCGCGAGCCGCCGGCATTGCGCTGGCACTCACGAACCACCGGCGCCTCGTAGCGAAGGCGTAGGGGCAGGTCGGCCGCGCGCATGCGGGTCGAAACCAGACGCACGATCGGCAATGTGTTGTCGGGACGGACCACCAGCAGGCGACCGTCGTCATCAAAGAGCTTAAACGGCGTGTCCGCAATGCGGCCGCCTTCCTCGAGCGAACCCTTGTCCTCGAGCAGCGGCGTCTCGACCGGAAGGTAATGATGCTCCCTGAAGCAGCCCTTCACCGTCAGCGCAATCTCCTCGCGCGCCTGAGCCTCCTCGGGCAATATGTCCCGGAATCCCCACGGTGTGGCCGTCATCTGGTGAGCCTCCTCATGCTGTGTTTCATATAGAGCAGAAGACCGGCATAGCTCCGCCGGTCTTCTGGGTACTTTAGCATACTAGAGTGCTTGCGGGGAAAATCCGTCGCAGCCGCTCACACCGTATTCATCTGGAAACATAGGGTAGGTTGCCGCAGCCCGACCCCACCTAGGCGCCAATCGCACGACGATACTCTGCCATTACCTGCGCATCGGCAGCTGCGGGGTCGGCAAAATAGCGCCCGTCATAGGTCTCGGCCGAAACAACTCCGCGATAGCCGCGCGCCACCAGCCTATCCAGGTCGGCGCGCATATCGCGGTCGCCGTCACCCCAGGCAAGATGCGTCGTGCCATCTGCCGCAACATCGACAAAATGCACGTGGGCGACATCATCGCCAAGCAGATCGAAATAATCGTCGATGGTATCCCCCGCCACCGCCATGGCGCCCATATCCAGACACGCCTTAAGTGCCGGATGGTCAACTGCCTCAATCATGCGCTTCGTGTCGGCCGCCGAGTTCACGATTATCGACTCAACCGGTTGTAGAGCCTCGAGCACCAGTCGCACGCCGCGTTCTCCCGCATGCTCGGCAATCGCACGCAGCATCGAGGCACTGCGACCCCACGCGTCCTCGATCGGCTCGTTCAAAAATGCCCAGCCGCTCGAGACCATGACCTGCTCGGCTCCAAGTTCCGCCGCGATATCCACAACGTTCTTAAAGTACGCGAGCGTGCGGGTACGCGCTTCATTCCCGCGCGCCGCGATATTCCACGGCTTGGGGTTGTTCTGTTCGGGACAAAGCCCCACAATCCGAACCCCATACCGCTGTGACAGCTCCCGCACCTGCTCGATCGAATCGTATCCATGGCAATCGACATACAGATGCATCGCCCCGGTCCAAAGCTCGCAACACGTGTAGCCCGAGGCCGCTGCCGAGGAAAAGAATTCCTCAAGGTCAAAATAACGATGGCTGATATTCATGACGGCAAGCTGCGGATACTCCATCTTGTCCACCTTTCGGCAAAAGGGCGCCGCAGCACAATGTGCGCGACGCCCCCTCTTACATTGTTTTAATTATGACGGATGCCCTACTGAACACCAAGCACTCCAAAGAACGCGCCGGCGATACTTGCGAGTAGAATCACGAGCATGATGAGCAGCGGATTCATCTTCTTCTTGAGCATGAGATAGACAATTCCAAACAGCCCCATCGTGACAAAGCCCGGGAAGATTCCGTTGAGCAGCTCGGCGAGCGTCTGAGCGCCATCGCCCGCGCCGACCATGAGCGGAATGTCCACGGTGACCATCTCCATGGTCATAGCGCCGATCACCATGGCGCCCATGATAGAGGCCATCTTGACGATCGTGTCCATAATGCCCGATTCCTGGACCTTGCTGATCATGTCCGAGCCAAAGCGATATCCCACAAACGTCAGCAGGTAACGGATGATGTAGTGGGGGACGTTGAACACGAGCAGGAACAAAATCGGGCCAAGAATAGAGCCCTGCAGCGCCAGCGACGTGCCGACACCCGTTGCCAAAATTCGCAGCGTACCCCAGTAGAAGGCATCGCCCACGCCGGACAGCGGTCCCATCAAAGCAAGCTTGACATTAGAGATCGCGCTCGTGTCAAAGTTATCTTCGGTGGCGTTGACTTCTTCCATTGCGGCAGCAATGGACATGGGGAGCGTCGAGATATACGGCGTGACGTTATAGAGCTCCATATGGCGCTTGAGTGCGGCCTTAAAGTCCGCATCCTGCGGATACAGCTTGCGAAGGATCGGCATAAGGGCCCACATAAAGCCGATATGGCCCATACGCTCGTAGTTCCAGGAATGCTCATAGGGAATCGAGCGCCAGAACAGCTTCTTAAGGTCTGCGCGGGAAATCAGCCCGTCGTAAGAAGACTCAAACTTAAAACTCATCGAACCCACCCCCAATCGCAGGATCCTCGGTTGCCACTGCGGGCTGCTCCGCCTTTTTCTTGTCACCCAAAACCGTCATCGCGACGACGATAATCGCGGCAAAGATCGCCACGCCCGTCGTGCTAATGCCAAAGTAGGCGACGAGGAAGAAGCCAGCGAAGAAGAACGGAGCCACTGTTTTGTTCATAATCATCTGCGCCAGCATCGCAAAGCCGAGTGCGGGCAAGAAGGCGGCGGCGACATCCATGCCGGTCTGAACGAAATCGGGGATGATGTTGAGCAGGCTGGCAACAGCATCGGCGCCAAAGAAGAATGCCAGGGGAATGATCAGCAGGCCGCACCAGCTCTGCGCGTAACCGGCGATGAGCATGTTGCGCGTGATGGCCTTGGTGTCTCCGTCCTCGACGTTTTTGTCGATACGGTGCACCAGCAGCAGCATGACCGGCTGGCCCAGGGCCGTATCGAGCGCCAGGACGATCGTTGCGATGGGAATGCCCAGGGTCAGGGCCGCCGAAGCGTCCGCGCCGGCCTGCATGGCAAGCGACACGCCAAGGATGGTACCGGAAATCGTATCGGGCGGGTTATACGCACCGACCGAGATGGCACCGACCATGGCAAGCTCCATCGTGGCGCCCATAATGGTGCCGGTCACCACATCGCCCATGACAAGGCCGACCAACGGTCCGAGCACAATGGGGCGCTGAAGGTAACTCGTACCGGTCAGCCACTCGGAATAGCCCAAAAGGGCAATCAGGAAAATCAGGATCGTCTTGATAACCATGACAGCCCCTAACCGATGACCTTTGCGGCGTCAGTCTTCGCATCCGCCGGAATCATCTGAATGAACAGCTCATAGCCCTCGCCGAGTAGCTCCTTCACGTAGGCCTCGTTCTCGGGCGTAAGGAATACGCTCGTCGAGACCTGGCGGGCATCCTCGCTAAAGGCCACATTGCCGAGGTTGATCTTCTTGACGCCCATCGCCTTGGCGACGGCACCGGCCTGTTGGATCGTCTCGCAAACCACGAAGAGCTTGTACTTGTCGGTCACACCGCTCTGGAGCGCCTTGATGGCATCCTCGGTGTTTTTGACGACGACCTTGCATCCTTCGGGCTTTGCAAGGGACAGGGCCTGCAGACGAAGCTTGTCGTTGAGGACCGTGTCGCTCACTAACAGGATGCAGTCGGCACCCAGAGCCGAGGTCCAGCTAACGGCAACCTGGCCGTGAAGCAGTCGATAGTCCACGCGAATCATCTGAATCATGATGTGCTCCTAACGATTAAAACTCATCGAGTTCGGCCTGCCCCAGCAGGTCGTTGACGTACTTGACCTTGGTGTCGTCCGCCTCGACGATCTGGCGAATGGCCTCATCGATCGGGGTGGAGTCGGGCACGAACAGCAGCTGAATAAGGAGCGGCAGATTCATATTGGTCACCAGGTGCGTGTTGGGGCGCGTCTGGACGATCTTGTTGAACTCGTTGTTGACGCTGCCGCCAAAGAGGTCGGTGCAAACGACGACCTCGTCGTCCGCGGCAAAGCCGTCCAGAATCGCTGCGGCCTCCTTGACCAGGTCCTCGTTTCCGTCGACATACATAGACAGCGCATGGACGTTCTCGCGCTCGCCCGAGAGTAGCCCAATGCTCTCGACGATTCCGGACGCAAAATGAGCATGGGATGCAACGATAAACTGCCTCATTCGATTCCCCTTTCTTGCGAACTTCGGCATAAAAATGCCCGGACGCATGCGCCCGGGCAGGGTGCTTCTTGATCAGTAGCTAATTTGTCGCCGATTAGTAATCGAACTGGTGATAGTAGCGACGGTAGTTGAGGTTGTGCTTGGTGACCGTCTCGTAGTAAGCGGCAAGGCGATCGGTGACCAGCGAGGAGAGGATCCACGGAGACACGATGACGCGGAACTCGTCGTCAAGGCCGGGGATCGCGAACT
>URFP01000029.1:0-14961 GCA_900547235.1 uncultured Collinsella sp.
GCGGACTCCGATGACGTCGAGATGGAAGTCTACTTTGCAAATGCCGCTGCCGGGACGGCTGCCGTCAAGGGCGATAACTTCCGCGCATGGGGCCACGGCCCACTGACGGGCGACGTGTCGCTCGATGAGGACGAGCCCATGGTCACCTATACCATTCCCTGCGTGCATGAGGGCGAATTCGCCGAGGCACGCATCGCCTTCCCCAGCGACTGGGTGCCGCAGCTTGCCGTCTCGGGCGAAAAGCGCATGTCGACGATTCTGAGCGAAGAGAAGGAATGGGCCGACGAGGCCAACGCTCGCCGTGAGCAC
Source organism: uncultured Collinsella sp. (assembly GCA_900547235.1). Taxonomy (GTDB): domain Bacteria; phylum Actinomycetota; class Coriobacteriia; order Coriobacteriales; family Coriobacteriaceae; genus Collinsella. Next base: position 310 of record URFP01000029.1, read on the forward strand.
GCGCGTGCGGTTGCCGGCGCGATTGCCGTGGTATGTGTTGTCGTGGCGGTTGCCTATACCGGTGTGATCGTGATGCTTAAGCTGCGCAGGCCCAAGCCCAAGCCACTCTTCCAGGACGAGTACTTCCGCGATGTGCCCTCGGCCGACCATCCCGCGGTGCTTGCAGCTCTCATGAGCTGGAACGACGTGCCCGATCAGGCATATATCGCCACGCTTATGAAGCTGACCGACGATCGCGTGATCAAGCTGGAAGAAGCGACCGAGGCCAAGAAGAAGGGCCTGCTCCGTCGCGAAAAAGAGGAGCAGACGTATCGCATCACGGTGACCGACGAGGCCTGGAAGGCTGCCAAGAAGGACGGCATCGATCGCGATGTGCTCAAGGTCTTCTTCGCCGGCGTTAAGCCCGATAAGGACGGAGTCCGTTCGCGCACGTTTAGCGAGCTGGAGGAGTACGCTAGCGAGCGCACCACATCTGTTGGCGACAAGCTCGAGGACTATCAGAGCACGGTTAAGGGCAAGCTGGAGGCGCGCGAGTTTATCGCATCGGATGGCACCATCGCCCTGGTTGCCGGCTTGGTTCTCGGCATCATCATCGTCTTTGGCATTCTGGGCTCTCTGATCTATACCGACTTTGCGGATGCCAATGTCGGCGCCGCTATGATCTCGATCCCCGTCACGATCGTGGGCTTTGTCCTGAGCTGCACCTTCCGTCGCTACACGCCGGAGGGCGCCGAGGTGGCGGCTCGCTGCAAGGCGCTCAAGCATTGGCTCGAGGACTTTACGCGCCTGAAGGAGGCCGTCCCCAGCGACCTGATCTTGTGGAACAAGCTGCTGGTGATGGGCGTTGCCCTGGGCGTTTCGAAAGAAGTGCTGCGACAGCTGGCCGAGGCCGTGCCTGCGGATTTGCGCAACAGCGACGATTTCTACGACAACTACCCCTGCTACTGGTGGTATTACCATCACTACGGCAACGAGTCTCCGCTCGATTCGTTCAACGATGTGTATCACGAGACCATCCGCGAGCTGGCTTCGAGTTCCGATAGCTCGAGCGGCGGCAGCGGTGGCGGCTTTTCCGGTGGCGGCGGTGGCGGCGTCGGCGGAGGCGGCGGCGGAACGTTCTAACGGTCGTAAATTATGGGATGGGCTTTTCTCGACAGCCGTCGGGGAAAGCCCATCCCCTTTTTACGCGCTACCTACGAAGACTGTCCCCAGCGACTAGTCATTTAAGAACGTCCCCAATGACTAGGTGCGGTTGCTGCCAAGGGGTGTCCCGGAGTGCCGGCACAAGAGGAACGTCCCTAACTGCCAGGTTTAGGCTGTTAGGTCGAGTTCGTAGAGGAAGTTTTCGCGCGGCATGGCGTGGCGGCGCTCTTCGCGGTTGGCGCGGTGCGTGGCCGTGCGCTTAAAGCCGTGCAACTCGTAGAACTTCCACGAGCAGTTGGAGTCGGTGTACAGGTGCGCCCTCGTCGCTCCAAGCGAGGACAGGTGCGAGACTGCGGCATCGAGCAGAACCGTGCCAACGCCCAGGCCATGGACATCGCGATCCACGGCAAGCAGCGTGACCTCGTTGTCGTGCGGCAACGGGCTGCTCTCGAGCAGACGGTTGTTGGTTCGGATGGTTGCGCGTACAAACGAGAGATACTCGGCGCAGGCATCGGGCTCCAGCTCACGCATCTGCGATAGCAGCGCGCGTTCGGTATCCATCCAATGTTCCTTAACGGTGGCGCCGGAGCTCTGTCCCGCACGCGCGAGCGAAATGCCACGCGCCTGACCGTCAATCACCGCAACCTGCGAAAACGTCGACGACGAAAGGCAGTAGGCAAGGTCGCACGCGGCCTCAAGGCGGTTGTACTCATCGTTATCCGAATTGTTATGCCAAAGCTGCTGCAGAATCAGCGCGATGGCGTCGAAGTCTTCGGTGTCAAACGGTCGGTAGAGAACCCGCGAGACCATAGTGCCTCTTTCTTTTGCGGATGCATATCGAGCACAGTTCTACCACGCCATTGGCATCTAATTATGGTGCCCCTGTGTTCCATGAACTCACCGCGCCCGGTGCTGCGCCCATGCCCTCCGCTCGCAAGCTTTTTCTGCACATGCGACCGTTGCGGGGTGCATCGACGCGCTCGATGCGCTACATTAAATCAGTATTTTCAATGCCGCTGCGCGAGCGCTGCAGATCGACGTATCACCGACTCACAGAGCACGGCGGCGTACCAGACAGGAGGACTGCATGGGATCTGATGTGAAGATCGCACGCGCGTTGATCTCGGTTACCGATAAGACGGGCGTCGTCGATTTCGCACGGACGCTGGTTGACGACTTTGGCGTCGAGATCATCTCTACGGGCGGCACGGCTCGTGCCATCGAGGACGCGGGCGTTCCCGTAACCCCCATCGAGGAGTTCACGGGCTATCCCGAGATGATGGACGGCCGCGTCAAGACGCTGCATCCCAAGGTTCACGGCGCGCTGCTGGCCCGTCGCGATTCCGAGCAGCACATGCAGGAAGCCGCTCAGCACGGCATTAAGCTAATCGACCTGGTCGTCGTCAACCTGTACGAGTTCGAGAAGACCGTCGCCAACCCCGAGGTCACCTTTGCGGATGCCATCGAGCACATCGACATCGGTGGTCCCTCCATGCTGCGCTCTGCCGCCAAGAACGCCGCGAGCGTTACCGTCATCTCCGACCCGGCCGACTATGATGCCGTCCTGGCCGAGATGCGCGAGACCGGTGGCTGCACCACGCTTTCCACCCGTCGCCGCCTGCAGGTGAAGGTCTACCAGACTACCGCCGCCTACGACACGGCTATCTCCCGTTGGCTTGCCGCTCAGGCAAGCGACGTGGCGGACACCTCTGCCAAGCTCGAGATCTCGCTGGAGAAGGTCGACGACCTGCGCTATGGTGAGAATCCTCAGCAAAAGGCTACGGTCTACCGCTTTGCCGAGGGCTGCGAGAACACCGCGAGCTCTCAGTTCCCGCTTGTGGGCTCCGAGCAGATCCAGGGCAAGCCGCTCAGCTACAACAACTATCTGGACGCCGATGCCGCCTGGAACCTGGTCCGCGAGTTCGACGAGCCGGCCTGCGTGATCCTCAAGCATCAGAACCCCTGCGGTTCCGCCGTTGCCGAGGACATCACGGCCGCCTACGACCGCGCTTTCGCCTGCGATCCCAAGAGCGCCTTCGGCGGCATCATCGCCTGCAACCGCGAGGTTCCCTTTGAGCTGGTTGAGCACTTCGCCGACCAGAACAAGCAGTTCGTCGAGGTCATCATCGCCCCGAGCTACACCGATGAGGCGCTCGAGCGCATGGTCAAGCGCCCCAACCTGCGCGTGCTGGCTACCGGCGGCGTGGACCACGGTGCCCAGGTGGAGCTGCGCTCCATCGACGGCGGCATGCTGGTGCAGGAGGTCGACCACGTGACCGAGGACCCCGCGACCTTTACGTTCCCCACCGACCGCAAGCCCACCGATGCCGAGATGGCCGAGCTCGAGTTTGCCTGGAAGGTCTGCAAGGGCGTCAAGTCCAACGCCATCCTGGTCTCCAAGGGCAAGGCCGGCATTGGCATGGGCCCCGGTCAGCCCAACCGCGTTGACTCTGCGCTGCTTGCCTGCGAGCGCGCCGAGGACTTCTGCGAGCGCGAGGGCGTGGAGAAGGGCGGCTTTGCCTGCGCAAGCGACGCGTTCTTCCCGTTCCGCGACAACGTCGACGTGCTTGCCGCACACGGCGTGACCTGCATCATCCAGCCCGGCGGCTCCAAGCGCGATGACGAGAGCATCCAGGCCTGCAACGAGCACAATATTGCGATGGTTTTCACGGGTGCGCGCCACTTCCGCCATTAAGTAGGGAGGTGGCGCTGCGGCTTGCCCAACCACCGCACCTTGCCGCTCATTCGTCGCCCGCGTACCCAAGTACGCGTCGCTCCTCTTTCACGGCAATCTGCGGCACCTGGGCAACCCTCGCCGACCTGTTAGGTTGACTGGGGAGGATGGGATGTTATCTCGTCCCTTGGACCGCCTCGCTTCTAAAATTATCTCTGCAAAAGACGGCCGCTCCGTTTGGAGGGCCGTCTTTTTGGTATAAGAGGACGGAATGACTAACACGAAAGGTATGACCATGCCCCAGATTGATGATGCAGAGCTGTTTGGCAATGCCGAGGACCAGCGTGCGTACGAGGACTTTTGCGCCAATCAGGAGGCGGTCGAGAAGTTTACGCTCGACAAGCCCGCGCTTATCTGCCGTTGGCGCATGTCCAACAAAAAGGTGCCCATGCTCAACCGTCACATTCGCGCGCTGTCCGAGCGCTTGGTGCAGGGCGAGCCGCTTACCCATAACATGCTCAGCTGGGCCAAGCAGCACGTTGAGTGGTCGCTTGCCGAGGGCGATTACACCGCGCACGACGGCGTGCTCATGCTGGTGATCGACGTTAACGGCAATGCCGCCATGACGGTGGGTGAGTACGAGCCGCTGGCCGATACTTCGGCCAAGGCGCTGCGTGCCCGCTCCGCCGAGGCCCGCTCCGAGGCCGACGAAACCGGCGTGGCGCCCGAGCTGCTCGCTGCCGTCAACAACGGCGAGCTGGCCTTTGTGGCGCCGGCGGACGAGTGCCTGTGTGGCACGGCGACGCTCATAGAGCAGCTGGCCCAGACCAAGGGCATCCCGGTCACGCGCGTGGACATTCCCGCACAGCTCAAGGGCGCCTTGTTCCTGGTAAGCGACGAGCACGGCGTGGTGCCTGCCACCGACGCCGACGCCGCCGAGTCTGATGCCGCGACGGTCGCCTTCTTTGTCGACGGCTACGAAAAGCTTCGCGCCCGCCGCTAAATGATTATTCTGGGACGGGGATTAAAGAATCATTTTGGTTCCCGCCACCGCTGCGAGTGCGAGGCGGACAAAACGCCCCCGCTCGCGAACAATTCTGTCACCTTGGCGACGTGCGTGGCGCGCACCTGCAGTTTCGCAGCCATAATGGTGGCAAGACAATCAAGAGGGGAGCGGAATCCATGGCGCTAATCTATATCGTTGAGGACGACGAGCCCATTCGTCGTGAGCTTGTCGACATCCTTGCCCGCGCCGGGTTTGAAATCGAGGCCTGCGAATCGTTCGAGCATGTCTCGCGCGATATTCTCGCCGCCGCGCCCGACCTGGTGCTGCTCGACCTCACGCTTCCCGTCAAGGACGGCCAGCATATCTGCCACGAGGTTCGCCGCGAATCCGAGGTCCCCATCATCGTCCTCACCTCGCGCACGACCGAGATCGACGAGGTCATGGCCATGACGCTCGGCGCGGACGACTTTGTTCCCAAGCCCTATAGCGCGCGCGTGCTCGTGGCGCGCATCAACGCACTGCTGCGTCGCACCGCGGCGTCAGGCGAGCGCAGCACGCTCGTCCACAAGGGGCTGGAGCTCGACCTCGCCCGCTCTATGGTCACCAACACGGCGACCGGCGACAGCACCGAGCTCACCAAAAATGAGCTGCGCATTCTCTCGCTGCTCCTGAGCCGCGCGGGCAAGATCGTCTCGCGCTCGGCCATCATGCAGGACCTGTGGGACTCCGACGCCTTCGTGGACGACAATACGCTCACCGTCAACATCAACCGCCTGCGCACCACGCTCGAAAAAATCGGCATCAAGGGGTATTTGACGACGCATCGCGGCCAAGGCTATTCGGTCTAGGGGCCGGCTATGTCGTTTGGCAAGTTCTTTAAAGATGCACTGCTTCCCGTCGCCGTGTGGACGTGCGGCGTGCTGCTGAGCTGCTTTGTGCTGACGGTCGCCGGCGCACCCGTTTCTATCGTGGTCGTGGCGGTTGGCGTGTCCTTTATCTTCGGTATGCTCGGCATCGTGATCGAGTACGCTCGCCGTCGCCGTTTTCTGCGTCAGTTGGAGCGCGCGGCAGAGGAGCTCGAGAGTCCCGCATGGGTGCAGGAGATGGTGCAATGCCCAACCTATGCCGAGGGCGAGCTCGAGTACGAGGTCCTGTGCCGGGTGGGCAAAGCCGCCTGCGACGAGGTTGCCGAGGGCCGGCGTCAGACCGAAGACTATCGCGACTATATCGAGAGCTGGGTCCACGAGGCCAAGCTGCCCCTGGCGGCGGCTCACCTGATTCTGGAAAACCTCGACGGCGGCGCAGATGACCCAACACGTGTCGATGACCTGGGTCGCGAGTTGGCTCGCGTGGAACGCTATATCGACCAGGCGCTGTACTACGCGCGCTCGGAAGTCGTGGAGCGCGACTACCTGATTCGCCGCTGGGACCTTAAGACCTTGGTGACGGGTGCGATTAAGGCCAACGCGCGCGAGCTCATTGCGGCGCACGTGGCTCCGGTGTGCGAGAACCTCGACTTCGAGGTCTTTACCGACGAAAAATGGCTCGAGTTTATCCTGGGCCAGCTCATTCAGAACAGCATTAAATATGCGCGCGAGGACGGCGCGAAGATCGTGTTTTCGGGCGCGTTACTGGACGAGGGCCTGGCGAGCGAGCGCATCGAGCTCACCGTTGCGGACAACGGCTGCGGCGTGTGTGCGGCAGACCTGCCGCGCGTGTTCGAGAAGGGCTTTACCGGCGACAACGGCCGCACCACCAAGCGCGCAACGGGCATCGGCCTCTACCTGGTGGCGCGCCTATGCTCCAAGATGGGCATCGACGTCACGGCGGCATCCGACTCCGGCGAAGGCTTTGTCGTAACGTTCGCCTTCTCGACGAACAAGTTCCAATACTTTGAGTAGCCGGGCCGTCTTGCGCTGCGGACGGCTATGTTCCCGAACGTGAACTTAGCTAAGGCAACTGGCGTTATGTTCCCGAACGTGAACATAACTATGAGGCTCAAATGGATCTCCCAAAACAAAAACGTGCAGCCCAAACAAAACGTGCCGCCCCAAACGGGGCGGCACGCCATCTTTTATCAGCCAACTCGCTGAAGTAAGGCTGCGAAGGCCGCGAGGCCGGGAGGGGTTTCCTAAGGGCACATCCCGCAGCCGCAACGCGGCGAGGACGTGCCCGTGGAAACCCCGCAGGCCCCGCGGCCGGTGGGAGCAACGCTACTTTACGACCAAAATGTCGCAGTCGGTATTGCGCAGCAGGAACGTCGAAATCGAACCCAGAAGCGCATACTTGATCGAGGACAGGCCGCGGGCGCCGCAGAGCACCAGGTCGGGCTTGACCACGTCGAGCATCTCGTCTTTGAGCGTCTCACGAATACGGCCGGCGCGAATCATGACTTCGACCTCGGGAATGTCGGGATTGGCCTTGGCCTCTTCGAGCTGCTTGGCGATGGAGTTCTTAAATGCCTCCTCTAGGCCGTTGACCAGATCGACCGGATAGGAACCGGCGCTCTCGAGCGCCGTGGAATCGATAACGTGGCCGATGATTAGCTTGGCGCCGTTGTTCGCGGCGACCTTGATGGCGCGTGCGAGCACAAAATCCTGCTGTTCAGTACCGTCGAGTGAAACAAATACCTTGGTGTAGCCCTCGTTCATGGTTTCCTCCTTGGTCTATCGCACGGGCGCGGGGCTCGTGCATCGGGCGGGCGCGGGCGCGTTGGCCGCCGGACACTTTATCTTGTTGCAGTTATACCCAAGGATTTGGGTTTGACCGCTCGCAATTCTGTGAACGGGCGAGTTTTTTGGTAAGGGTAGGCGCGGTCGCACCGCCAACGGTTGATAATGGGACATCGCCCGCATCGTCCGCAGAACATCTACCGGCGGGTGTCTAACGAGGGGGTCCCTTTGGATATCATCGAGCTTTTAAAATCTGCCTTCATGGGCCTGGTCGAGGGCATCACCGAATGGCTGCCCGTTTCGTCGACCGGTCACATGATCTTGGTGGACGAGTTCGTCAAGATGAACGTGAGCGAGACGTTCTGGAACATGTTCCTGGTCGTGATTCAGCTTGGCGCCATTTTGGCCGTCTGTGTGCTGTTCTTCCATGAGCTCAATCCGTTCTCGCCCAGCAAGGGCAAGGAGGGCCGTCGCGACACCTGGGTGCTGTGGGGCAAGATTGTGCTCGGTTGCATTCCTGCGGCGGCGATCGGCCTGCCGCTCAACGACTGGATGGAGGAGCATTTCTACAACGCTCCCGTCGTGGCGCTGGCGCTCATTGTGTACGGCGTGCTGTTTATCGTGATCGAGAACTGGCGCGCGAGCAAGCGCGAGGAAATGGCCGTTGCCGGTTCGTTTGGTTCGCGTGCTGTGGTGTCGGGTGGACGTCCCGCCGGTGCGCACTTTGCGGCGCCCCCCACGGCTACCGCTGAGGATGAGGACGATGACGAGAATCTGGACTTTGGTTCCATCGCCACGCTCGAGGACCTCAGCTGGAAGACTGCGCTGGGTATCGGCTGCTTCCAGGTGCTTTCGCTGGTGCCTGGTACGTCTCGCTCCGGTTCTACCATCATCGGCGGCCTGCTGCTGGGCTGCACGCGCTCGGTGGCGTCTAAGTTCACGTTCTTCCTGGCCATCCCTGTCATGTTTGGCGCGAGTGCGCTCAAGCTGGTCAAGTACTTCATCAAGGGCGGCACGTTCGGCACCAACGAGATCGCCATCTTGGGCGTGGGCTGCGTTGTTGCCTTTGTGGTTTCGCTCATCGCCATCAAGTGGCTCATGGGCTTCGTCCGCCGTCACGACTTTAAGTGCTTCGGTGTTTACCGCATCATCCTGGGCATCGTAGTGCTCGCATACTTCTTCGTTCTGGAGCCCATGCTCGGCCTCTAACTAAGTCGACGCTGCGCGGCGGCCAGAGCGACAGCTTGTCATTCAAAGAGGGTGGCATGACCAAAAGGTCTATGCTGCCCTCTTTTTTGGGCGATGGGGTGGGTCCGATGGTGGCGCACGGAGTCGTGGTGTGATTTGCGTCGGTGTCCGCGCGGCTCGGTATACTGGTACGGCTCAAACTATGGCGCTGCCCGCAGGCGCGCCGTCCGTCAGATGAGGAGTCGCCCATGACCCAGCCCCTGCCCTGGGAAAAGAACACTGCCGCGCCCGTGCCGCCCGCGCCGGAACCCGTGCCACTCGATGCATACACCGCCCCCGCTGCGCCGGAGCCCGAGCTCGTTCCGCTCGACATCTACGACGCTTCCGCGCCGGCGCCCAAGCCCGCCAAGCCGCTCGTCGACATCGACAGCCTTAATCCCGCCCAGCGCGAGGCGGTCCTGTCCACCGAGGGCCCGTTGCTGGTGCTCGCCGGCGCCGGCTCGGGCAAGACCCGCGTCTTGACCTTCCGCATCGCACATATGCTCGGCGACCTGGGTGTTAAGCCTTGGCAGGTTCTTGCCATCACGTTTACCAACAAGGCTGCGGCCGAGATGCGCGAGCGTCTGGCGGCACTCATCCCAAGCGGCACCCGTGGCATGTGGGTGTGCACCTTCCATGCCATGTGCGTGCGCATGCTGCGCGAGGACGCCGACCTGCTGGGCTATACCGGTCAATTCACCATCTACGATGACGACGACTCAAAGCGCATGGTGCGCGACATTATGCAGGCGCTCGGCATCGAGCAAAAGCAGTTCCCCATCAACATGATCCGCAGCAAGATCAGCTCTGCTAAAAACGCCATGATCGGGCCCGAGGACATGCTCAAGAGCGCCGATAGCCCCAACGACAAAAAGGCCGCGCAAGTCTACCTGGAGCTGGAGCGCCGCCTGCGCGCCGCCAACGCGATGGACTTCGACGACCTGCTCGTGCGCACGCTCGAGCTACTGCGCACCCGCCCCGAGGTGCTCGACAAGTACCAAGAGCGCTTCCGCTACATTAGCGTCGACGAATATCAGGACACCAACCACGTCCAGTACGAAATCGCCAACCTGCTGGCCGCCAAGTACCAAAACCTCATGGTCGTGGGCGACGACGACCAGTCCATTTATAGCTGGCGTGGCGCCGACATCACCAACATCCTGGACTTTGAGCAGGACTTTAAAAACTGCAAGACCGTCAAGTTGGAGCAGAACTATCGCTCCACGGGTCACATCCTGAGCGCCGCCAATGCCGTTGTTCGCCACAACTCGCAGCGCAAGGACAAGCGCCTGTTTACGGCCGAGGGCGATGGCGAGAAGATTCAGGCTTTCCAGGCAAGCGACGAGCGCGACGAAGGTCGCTGGATTGCCGGCGAGATCGAAAAGCTGCATGCCAAGGGTACGAGCTACGACGATATCGCCGTGTTCTACCGCACCAACGCCCAGTCGCGTATCCTCGAAGATATGTTCCTGCGCGCGGGCGTGCCCTACAAGATCGTCGGCGGCACGCGATTCTTCGACCGCGCCGAGATTCGCGACGTCATGGCCTATCTCAAGATGATCGTGAACCCGGCCGACGAGATGAGCGTCAAGCGCGTCATCAACACGCCGCGCCGCGGCATCGGCTCCACCTCGATCCAAAAGATCGAGCAGCTGGCGCGCGACAACCGCTGCTCGTTCTTCCAGGCCTGCGAGATCGCAACAGCCGAGACGGGCATGTTTAGTGCCAAGGTGCGCAACGGCCTGTCGAGTTTTGTGGCGCTGGTGCGCGAGGGCCGCCGCATGGACGGCGAGCTCAAGGACGTCGTCGAGATGATTGTCGATAAGACGGGCCTGCTGCAGGCGTTTCGCGCCGAGGGCACCATGGAGTCCGAGAGCCGCGCCGAGAACATCCAGGAATTCCTGGGCGTCGCCGCCGAATTTGAGGAGACGCACGAGGATATCGAGGGTACGCTCGAGAGTCTAGAAGAGCTGCGCGCGGCCGGTGTTGCCGACGTGCCGTCCGTCGCCGAGTCCGAGTCCGTCGTGGTGAGTGCGCCCGCGTCCGAGCCGGGGCCGTCCGCTCCGGCATCCTCGTTTGAGGCACTTGTCGGCGCTCGTGACGCCGCGGGCTCCAATCCGCTCGATAGCCTAGCCGCCCCGGCGCTCTCGCCGCAGGATGCCCTGGCCGCCGCCATCGCGGGCAACGCGTATGCCGTGCCAACAGAGCTACCGGCGGGCGCCGTGCATGCCGACGAGATCGAGCGCACCTACGGTCCGCTCACCTGTAAGGCGCTGCCGGCACTCATGGAGTGGCTGGCCCTGCGCTCCGACCTGGATTCCCTGGCCGGCGAGACGCATGCCATTACCATGATGACCATCCACTCCGCCAAGGGCCTGGAGTTCCCGGCGGTGTTCGTGGCCGGCATGGAGGAGGGTATCTTCCCGCACGTGCACGACTTTGGCGGCAGCGATGACCCGGGCAAGCTCGAGGAGGAGCGTCGCCTGGCCTACGTTGCCATCACGCGTGCCCGTAAGCGCCTGTTCCTGACCTATGCGGCCACGCGTCGCACCTACGGCTCGACCTCTGCCAACCCGCGCTCTCGCTTCCTCAACGAGATTCCGTTTGAGGATATCGAGTTTAGCGGTATCGGTTCTGCCGGTTTTGAGGGCACGGGCTGGGAGAAGCGCGGCGACCGTCACGGCACCTTTGGCTCGGGCATGGGCTCGGATATGTATGGCGGCAAGGTGTTCGGTTCGCATACGCGCTCGACCGGCGGTTCCGGTTCGCGCGGCGGATCGAGCTTCGACGATTTCTTTGGTAGCAGCACCTATGGCACCGAGCGCCATCGCGGGGTTTCGCCCGACGCCGGCCGTGTTGCCTCGACCTTTGGTTCGGGCGCGCCGCGAGCTAAAAAGCCGTCGTCCAAGGTGTCGCCGACGGTGGAGCGCAAGGTCGATTGCGCCAGCGCGTCGCAGGACTTTGCCGCGGGCGATACCGTGAGCCACAAGACCTTTGGCACCGGTACCGTGATCTCGGTCGCCGGAGACATGATCGAGGTTCAATTCGAAAAAACCGGCCAGACTAAAAAGCTCATGAAAGGTTTTGCACCGATCGTCAAGCTGTCGTGATCCCGGCGGCCCCGGACAGGCGCCATGGACAACGTTGCTTGCGAACGTCGCTTTGCTCGTTCGCTTTTTGGTCTGGAGAGCCGGGTGGGCTGATAAATAGATGTGAGTAGGGGCTCTCCCGTTTGATGAGCGGGGGAGCCCCTTGTTGCGTTTTGGTTGTTGGTGCGACCTAGAGGTGGCTGATGATCAATTCCATCTTGCCTTCGAGGTCGATGGAGCTGACGGTGCTCGGGGCTAGCAGGTGGCTTCCCTTGTGGACGGGGTCGCCGCAGACGGTGCCTTCGCCGTCGATGACCGACAGACACATGAAGGGCCAGTGCTGGTCGAGGGTCTTGCTGCCGTTGACGCGCACGCGATCGACGGTGTAGCAGGGGTTGGACTCGAGTTCGGTCACGCCGTCGACTTCGGGCGCGGTCACGGTGCCGTCGGTCGGGGCCTGAGAATCAAAGTCGATGCAGTCGAGACTCTGCTCAATGTGCAGGGGACGCAGTTTGCCGTCGGTGCCGGGACGGTCGTAGTCGTACAGGCGATACGTCACGTCGCTCGACTGCTGCGTCTCCAAAATGAGCGTGCCGGTCTTGATGGCGTGGACGGTACCGGAATCAATCTGGAAAAAGTCGCCCTTGTGAATCGGCAGCACGTTGAGCATGTCGTCCCAGCGGCCGTCCTCGATCATACGCGCGGCCTCGGCGCGGTCGTGCGCGCGCTGTCCGACGATGATCGTGGCGCCGGGCTCGCAGTCCAGCACATACCAGCACTCGGTTTTGCCCAGGCTGCCGTTCTCGTGCTCGGCGGCGTACTCGTCGTTGGGATGGATCTGGATCGAAAGGTCGTCCTTGGCGTCCAGAATCTTAATGAGCAGCGGGAACCCCTTGCCCTCGCAGTTGCCAAAGAGCTCGCGGTGCTCGGCCCACAGCCATGACAGCGTGTGACCGGCGTACGGGCCCTCAGCGATCTGGCAGTCGCCGTTGGGGTGTGCCGAGATGGCCCAGCACTCACCGATGGGACCCTCGGGAATGTCATAACCAAATACGGTTTCGAGCTGGCGGCCGCCCCAGATCTTCTCGTGAAAGATCGGCGTCAGTTTAATCAAATCGGACATGTTCATACCCCCATGGTGTTGCGCGGCCGCCCACTCTAAACGAGCCGTAACGAGCGCCCGCATGACTACAAAAACCTATGCCAACGTTACGTTGTGCAGCTCAAAGCGGTCACCAACGTTGCGCGAGATCGAATGCTCAAAGGCGGTGCCGCTATCCAAAAAGCCAATCTGGTTGAGCTCGAGCAGGGGAGAGCCGGGTTTGGTGTCCAGGCGCTCAGCCTCTTCCTCGGTTGCCGCTACGGCGCGAATGGTGCGGTGGAAGCTCGAAATCTTCAGCCCGCATTGCTTGCGGATGAAGCTGTAGACCGATCCATACAGGTCTTTCTTTTTAAGGCCCGGAATCAGCTCGAGGGGCATGTAGGTGTACTCGATAACGATGGGCTTCTCGTCGACTTGGCGCACGCGCACGATGTGATAGGCAAAGTCGTCCTCGGCAATTCCCAGCTGGGCAGCGACGTCTGCTGGCGGATTGACAATCGAGAAATCGTAGACCACCGAGGTCACCTTCTCCCCGCGGTGCTCATACGAAAAGCCCTGGGAGCGATCGTTCTTGCCCTGGAAAAACGCCTGGCCGGGAAGCCCCGCCGTGTCCTTAACGTAGGTGCCCGATCCGCGCCGGCTGGTAACAAGACCTTCATCGGTAATCTGCTCAATAGCTCGTTTGACGGTGATTTTGGAAACGCTATAGAGCTCGCAGAACTCAACGACGGTGGGCAGCTTGTCGCCCGGCTTTAGAGCGCCGTCCTCGATGCTTCGACGGATATCTGCAGCTATTGCCTCGTATTTGGGAATCATGGAACCTCCTTTCCGGCTTGATTGAGTACAAACGAAAGTATAGTCCACGCCTAAGCATCCCTATTGCGTTTTTGAAAAGTTCGAGAAAGAGATAATTGAAAAACGCTTCTCTTTAACAACTAGAGCGCTTCAAATTAATATGCACTCTAATAATGTGGTATTGAGCAAATTGATTGGCTCGAGGACGGGGTTGGGCCGTTTTGCCGCCCAGCGAACCGAATTTCATGCCTTGCGTTTTCCCAGATAAAACCTGCCAAAACAAACCTGTCCCTTTTTGACAGGTTTTTGCCTGGGGAGCGGTACCATACAGGCAATGTTTAAACGAGAAAGGTGGGCTCCCATGGAACCTAAGCAGTACTATATCGGCATCGACGTTGGCGGCACTTCGGTTAAGGAAGGCCTGTTCGACGAGGACGGCAACCTGCTTGCCAAGGCCAGCGTGCCCACGCCTCCTATCGTTGACGCCGCGGGCTTTGCCGCGGTGACCGAGGCTATCGACCAGGTGGTCGCCAAGGCCCAGATTCCGCGCGCCTTTGTGGCGGGTATTGGCCTGGCCGTTCCGTGCCCCATCCCGGCATCGGGCGATGCCAAGGTCAAGGCCAACATTGCCATTAACCTGCCCGAGCTAAGAGTCGCCATTCAGGAGCACTGCCCCGACGCGGTCGTTAAGTACGAAAACGATGCCAACGCCGCTGCCATGGGCGAGGCCTGGCTCGGCTCTGCCAAGGGCGTACAGAACGTGGTGATGGTCACCATCGGTACCGGCGTGGGCGGTGGCGTTATCGTTAACGGCGACGTGGTATCGGGCGTTGTGGGTGCCGGCGGCGAGATTGGCCACATGTGCCTGAATCCCGAAGAGGAGCGCACCTGCGGCTGTGGCGGCCATGGCCATCTGGAGCAGTATTCCAGCGCCACCGGCGTGG
>URFP01000030.1:0-14778 GCA_900547235.1 uncultured Collinsella sp.
CTCCAAGTTTTAGCAAATCTGCCAAAGAAATCCACCGACGGCGACAAGCCGCTTGCCGGGGCGGTCCTGAGCATCGCCGACGACCGCGGTCGCACACTGGCGGCCGACGGCACGTGGGATGCGGAGGGCAAGGCCACCGTCACCACGGGCGAGGACGGCCGCGTGACCGTCTCGGGCGTGGACTCGGGCAAGCTGGAGGTCCGCGAGCTCAAGGCGCCCAAGGGATACACCGCCTTTAAGGGCACGCGCTCCGTGACGGTCAAGGCCGAGGGCCTGGACGTCGACCAGGTGGCCGCCGCCAAGCCCAAGCTCACCATCACGGCCGAGTCGCCCCTGCGCGCCGACAGCGCGGACGGGTCGACGGGCAGCCTGGAGGCGTCGCTCATCAACACGCCCACCGGCACACCCCCTAGCATTACCACCGGAGGCTTTATGCCCTCGACTGGCGATATGGCAATGTACGCCGCGGCCGCCGCAGCGGTCGCCGGAGCCGCGCTCATCGTGGTCGCGCTCCTGGTCAAGCGGGGAGGTGGCAGCCATAAAGAATAGCTGTCAGCCCCACAGAGAGCGGGGCGAGACGTAGCGAAGTAGATGCTAAGACACAGACAGATGATGACCGATCGAATGAGAACCAACCGGAAAATGGGGGAAAAGAAGATGAGCATGAACAAGAACATCGCACGCCTGGCAGTAACCGCCGGCCTCACGGCGGCGCTGAGCTTCGGCGGCGTGATGGCTCCGGTGACCATGGCGTTTGCTGAGGGTGCGGCTGCAACGGCCGATACCATCACCATCAATAAGAACGAAAAGAATGGTGATGTGAAGTACAAGGCCTACCAGATTTTTAAGGCTGATGTCGTGGATGAGCCCGACAACTCCGATAAAGTCGTTTCCAATGTCGACTGGGCCGAAAATCTTAAGAATAATGAGACTGTGAAGACTACCATCATCAATGCTATTAAGGGTGCAACGGGTGGCGATAGCCTTCCTGATAAACCTTCCGCTCAGGACATTGCTGACTGGTTGAGCGATAAAAATCACGTGAACACTTCTACTGACACGCGTCTTGACAAGGATCATGTACTTAACAAAATCGCTAAAGTGATCATCGGCAATGGCATTGCTCAAACCGGCGACTCATTCAAGGCGGGCGAACCTTTTAATGCTAAGAGCAATGGCTACTATCTTTTTGTGACTGATGAAAACTCGCTGAGTACTCCCCAGGATGCTAATGCGAATGCCGGCACTTCGCCGATTTTCGCTGTTGTTGGTGGTAAGGGCGTGACTGTTGCAGAGAAGACCAAAATTCCGACGATCAAGAAGGAGATCCTTAACGACAATAAGGAGAAGCAGGGCGGTTACACCGTTCAAGATGAGTGGAGTTATGTTGCCGATTCCCAGGTGGGTCAGGAGATAAGCTATAAGCTCACCGGCTCGATTGCGGACAACTACGCCACCTATGATTCCTATGCGTATAAGTTTACGGACACTCTTACGGAGGGCCTGACTTATGTTGGCTCGCTCGAGGTTTATGCGCAGAATGGCCAGAGCTATACCAAGATAAGTCCGAAAAGCTACACCGTGGGTGGGCCTACTGAGGACAATAATACTCTGACGGTGAGTTTTAATGATAAGGGATTGAAGTCGGCTACCGCGGCTAATGAAAGCGACTCTCTTTATATCGATGCTAAAACTCAAATCGTTGTCTTCTACAAGGCCAAACTCAATAGCAAGGCTAGCTATGAAGCTTTCGGTAATAAAAACGAGGTCTATCTCGAGTACTCCAACAACCCTATGGCCGAAGGTACCGGTAAATCCGAGATCAAGGTTGTGACGGATCACGTTTTCCGTCTCGATGTCACCAAGACCGATAAGGACACCGGGAGCGCGCTTACGGGAAATAATCTCCAGGCGGGCTTTAAGGTTAAGGTTATTCAAGGTGACGAGGGCACTTTGGAGAACAAGTGGCTTGGTGAAAACGGCGAAATTGTCGACGAGAGCCAGGCATATGAGTTCAAGACGCAACTCAAAGACGGCAAGGTCTATATTCCCGGCCTTGACACCGGTACATACCAGATTACTGAGACCACTACGCCCACTGGCTACAACACCGTCGCCCCATTTGAAATCACGGTGACTCCGTCCTACAAGAAAAATGGTGAGTTGGATACGCTTACGGTCAACTCCAACAATAAGGAGATGACCGTCATTGGGGATGCAAATGGCGCAACCATGCCCCTCACGATTAAGAACAAGAAGGGCTCCAACCTCCCGCTGACCGGTCTTAACGGCGTGACCTTCACTTGGATCGCTGGTGGCGCTGTGCTGTGCATCGGCGTGGCGCACCTCATCCGCAGCCGTAAGCAGGCTGAGGAGTCCGAGCAGGAGTAACGCTCACTCACCCATCCCTTTGGCAGGTGGGATGTGATGGCCATGAGACTTGCGGACACTTTTCTCGTTCATCCACGTTCTTGCTTTGCCATTCTCTTTTCGGGGCAGACTCCGCACTGGAGTCTGCCCCGTTTTTTGGGATAACGCAGCCAGCCTCCATCGTCCGATGCGGGTACGTTCGTCATCGCGTTTCTTGACTCGTATGAGGTTCGATTTAAGGTCCGTAGGCGCACGCGCGGTGCGGACGGTAGAAGGCAGTTGCGCCGCAACAAGCGCAAATAAGAATGCCCGGGGGTCGGATCCCGGGCATTTAACAAAAGCTGAAAACTAGGCTGCCCGCGCTCCCAAACATTTACGCGGGGTGCGTCGTTTTCTATTGACATTGTATCCCGAATCGCCCAGCCGATTCGGGACATTTTGAAAACGCAAATGCTGGCTTATGCACGAAAGGAATCTCGTTAATTCCGAAAATTATGTATAATTCCAATACAAACTGGAATCGAACGAAAACGATGGAAATGAACGAAGCGCTAATCTACTTACAAGAAGCACTAGGCCTCTCTGCCAAGACCAAAACTTGGCCTGGATTCGCACGCTTGCCGCTGCATCTGCGGGCGATTGAGGTCCGCGCGGTGGACGCAAACGGTTTTTCATTTTTGCTTGCAAGTTTGCCTACTGGCGTCGGGCTTCCCGAGGCTAAGAGGGTCTATAGTCAGCTAGCCTTGCGTGCGGAGACTCCTGTTGTCGTTTCGTTTCCTGATGCCGATGCACGTCAGCGCAAAGCATTGGTCGCACAAGGGATTCCCTTTGTCTGCCCAGGTAGACAGGCTTTTCTTCCATTTATGGGCACAGCCTGCACGGAGAGGGGCGGTGCCCGGTTTCGCAATCACGCGACCAAGATGTCACCCAACGCGCAGGCTGCCGCAATCTGGGGAGCAGCCCAGGAGCCATATCGTCCCTATGACCTTTGTCGTGCGCTTGGGATCTCGGCAAGCCGCGCGAGTGAGGCTATAACCGAGCTTGTTGACAGGGGGCTCGCGAGGCGCGAGCGTCGCGAGCGACGTGTCGTCGTGTTCCCTGTTGCCGTTGATCTTCTGCTCAGCGAGCACATGGCAGAGCTCTCCTCGCCTGTCTTGAAGGTCTTATTTGCAAGGAAGACGCCGCAGATCGAGTATCTTGTTGACGCCGGGGAGACGGCGCTCGCTGCGCGTTCGATGCTCGCTGCGCCGGGTATGGAACAAAAGGCCGTCTTAAGAAGTGCATGGCGTCAACTGAGTGACCTCGAAGTCGCAGATGGGGAGTTGCCGGATAACGAAACGGCGATGATCCAAGTGTGGCGCTATGCGCCCGTGTTTGCCGGCTCCTCCCGTGTCGACGACATTTCGCTTGCGCTATCTTTGGCGGCAATCGACGATGAGCGAATTCAGCTCGAAGTCGATCGCATGTTTGGAAAGGATTATCCATGGCAAGAAGCGCTGTAGAAGGTCTCCAAGAATTTCAGCAGCATATGCAAGAAGCTGCAGGATCGTATGCTCTTATCGGCGGCACGGCATGCGACATTTTGCTCGCGGAGGCGGGACTTCCGTTTAGGATGACTCACGATTTTGATGTGGTAATTGTCGCCGATGACCGGTTGCCTCAGACGGCAGAAGCTATATGGACTTTGGTGCGTGATGGCGGCTACCGCTGCGGCTGGGGCGAAGGCAAAGGCTCATGTTTTTATCGGTTTACAGAGCCTAAGAGGCTGGGTTACCCCCATATGATCGAACTCTTCGCGAAGTGCCCCGACTTTCTAAAGGGTCGTGAGGGGATTGATGTGGCGCCAATTCACGTTGATGAAAACATAAGCAGTCTTTCGGCAATTTTGTTGGACGATGCTTACTACAGCTTGTTCCTTCAGGGAATTCGGACCGTAGACGGCGTTTCGGTCCTGGGTACGGAATACATTGTCCCGTTCAAAGCGAAGGCGTATCTCGACCTAAAAGCTAGAAGGGAGGCGGGGGAGAACGTTGATTCGAAGAAGGTAAAAAAGCATAAACGCGATGCGCTGAGGCTTGCTCAGCTGCTTGGCGAGTCGGAAGGTGTCGACCTGCGCGGAGAACTGAAGGACGATATGCTTGCGTTTGTTAAAGATTGCGAGGTGGGCGACGTCAATCTGAAACAGATCGGGGTTGCGGGCGTAACGATGGCGCAGTTGCTCGAGACGATGAAAGCAACATATGGCTTGATTGGTTGAGTGGGGTTACGTGGCCCGAACGGTGCAGTCTAGCTGCGTTGTCGGGCGGGGAAGCCTGCTAATCGGCTATTATTTGTTTAGACAACTTGAGTTGTAGAGGAGTGACCGGTGATGGTGCAGGGCGCCAAACATATGAAGAGCAATAACGCCGCGGTCAACGGCGGCTCAAGCCCTCAGCCCAAGCCTCAACCAAAGCCCAAGCGCCGCCGCAAGCGATTGCCGCGCTGGGCCGACCGGCTCATCACCATCGTCATCATCCTTATTGGCGTGGGCCTTATGACCTGGCCGTGGATCTTGGACCGGCTCGAGGCCTCGGGCGTGTTCAACCAGATCAGCACCGTGTCCAGCACCGTGGACGCGCTATCTGCCGAGGAGCGCGAGCGCATCCTGCTCCAGGCGCGCTCCTATAACGAGCAGCTGGCGGGCGAGGCCACCGAGCTTCCCGCCGACCAGATCGAGCCCTACGCTCAGCAGCTCATCTTTGACCGCGACCCCATGATGAGCTGGGTCGAGATCCCCTCCATCGACGTGAGCATGCCCATCTACCACGGCACGAGCGAAGAGGTCCTTATGGCGGGCGTCGGCCACCTGGAGGGCACGAGCCTGCCGGTGGGCGGCACCTCGACGCATTGCGTGCTCACCGCGCACTCGGGCATGCGCAACCTGAGCATGTTTGACGACATCCATTCGCTGGAGCCCGGCGACCTGGTGCTGCTGCACACCATGAACAAGACGCTCGCCTACAAGATGGTGGATTCCGAGGTCGTACTGCCCGAGGAGATGGAGTCGCTGACCATCGAGCCCGGCGCCGACAAGGTGACGCTCGTCACCTGCACGCCCTACGGCGTGAACGACCACCGCCTGCTGGTGCATTGCGTGCGCACCAAGTACAACAAGAAAGACGTCGACAAGCAAAAGTCGCTGGCCGGCCGCCACTGGGGCAAGCGCGAGTTTGCCGTGCTTATCGTGGTCGTAGCCGTTGTGCTGTTGCTGCTGGACATCGTGATCCACGCGGTCCGCAAGCGCCGCAAGGCCAAGGCCTCGGCATAAGACATTCTTCAGAACCACCACAATGGTGCCTGTTCCCTTTGTGGTGGCGGGCTCAAACCATCACAACATTCGGTGAAAAACGCGATTTTGCCGAAAAGCGTCGAATGTTGTGATGCTTTTCATTGCGGGCGCGACGGTTTTCGTTGTGGGCGAGACGGTTTTCGCTATGGACGGTGCGGTTTCGCTGCAGAACCGCCAGCCCGCCGCCTGCCAACCCGCCGTCCTCGTTACGTTTTCGCTGCATTTGGGTAAAGCACCTGCTCCAAGCGGCGTTGCCTTGTATACTAGAGCGGTTTATCTGTTATGCGGAAGGGAGCGCCTATGGCACTCAGCGAGAAAGACGTGCGCGGCATCGCCGAGTACGCAAAGATCGCACTGACCGATGACGAGCTCACCCAGATGACGTCCTACATGAACGACGCCGTCCAGATGCTCGAGCCCGTCTTGCAATATGACTTGCCCGACGTGGAGCCCACGTTCCATCCCATCGGAAGCCTGTCCAACGTGATGGGCGACGACCTGTGCGAGCCCGAGCGCGACCTGCCGCTCGACGTCGCGCTCGAAAACGCCGGCAGCGCGCGCGATCGCTACTTCCGCGTGCCGTCCATTTTGGGAGAGGGGGAGAGCAAGTAATGAAGCTCAATCTCGATCGATTCACCGCCGCGCAGCTGGCCGAGCACGTTGCCGCCGGCGATTTCTCTGCCACCGAGGTCGCGCAGGCCTCGCTCGAGACCATCGAGGCACGCGAGGGCGGAGTCCAGGCATTTCTGCAGGTGGCGCCCGAGCTCGCGCTCGAGGCCGCTGCGCGCGTGGATGCCGACCGTGTCGCCGGAAAGCCGCTGCCCCCGCTCGCGGGCGTGCCGCTGGCCATCAAGGACAACATGAACCTCGTGGGCACGCGCACCACCTGTGCTTCCCGCATGCTCGAGGACTACCAGAGCGTCTATACCGCCACCTGCGTCCAGCGCATGCTCGATGCCGGCTGCCTGCCCATGGGCAAGGCCAACATGGACGAGTTTGCCTTTGGTAGCTCTACCGAGAGCTCGGCGTTCCACCGTACCAACAATCCCTGGGATACCGAGCGCGTGCCCGGCGGCTCTTCGGGCGGCTCTGCTGCCGCCGTCGCCGCGGGCGAGGTCGCGCTCTCGCTGGGCTCGGATACCGGCGGCTCCATTCGCCAGCCGGCGTCGCTGTGCGGCGTGGTGGGCTTTAAGCCCACGTATGGCGCCGTGAGCCGTTACGGCGTGGTCGCCTTTGGCTCGTCGCTCGACCAGGTGGGTCCCTTTGGCCGCACGGTCGAGGATGTCGCGCTGGCCATGAACGCGCTTACCGGCGCGGGCCACGATCCGTACGACTGCACCAGCCAGGATTGCGCCGTCGACTTTACCGAGCATCTCAACGACAGCATCGAGGGCAAGCGCGTGGGCATTATCCCTGCGTTTATGGAGGCCGAGGGTCTGACGCCCGAGGTCAAGGCTGCTGTTCAGCGCGCCGCCCAGGAGCTGCAGAACCAGGGCGCCGAGCTGGTCGAGGTCGACCTGCCGCACCTGGATGCCGCCATCGCCGCCTACTACGTCATCGGCCCGGCCGAGGCGTTCTCCAACCTGGCCCGCTTCGACGGCATTCGCTACGGCTATCAGGAGGAGGGCTGCGCCAACCTGTCCGACCAGAGCTCGCTGTCGCGCGCCCACGGCTTTGGCGCCGAGGCCAAGCGCCGTCAGATGCTCGGCGCCTACCTGCTGAGCTCGGGCGTGTACGACAAGTACTACTACGCTGCGCAAAAGGCCCGTACGCTCATCACGCGGGACTACGACGCCGCGTATGCCAAGGTGGACACCATCCTCATGCCCGCCTCGCCGCGCACGGCCTTTAAGTTTGGCGAGATCAGCGACCCCACGCAGATGTACCTCTCCGATCTGTACACCATCTCGCTCAACATTTGCGGCAACGGCGGCATCTCGGTGCCGCTGGGCCTGGGCGAGGACACTCAGCTGCCCGTTTCTGCCCAGCTGGTGGGTCCGGCGTTTAAGGACCGTCAGCTGCTCACGTTTGCCCGCGCCCTGGAGCGCGGCTTTGCCGATGCCGCCACGGGTGCGCCCGCACTTTCCGTCGCGCCCGATTTTGCCGGGAAGGGAGGCGAGCTGTAATGAAGGAGCTTTCCGAGGTCCTGCAGGATTGGGAGGCTGTGATCGGCCTAGAGATCCATACCGAGCTCACCGCACTCGATACCAAGATGTTCTGCAACTGCAAGCTCAGCCACGATGACGAGCCCAATGCCAACGTGTGCCCGGTGTGCCTGGGCCTGCCCGGCGCCCTGCCGGTGCCCAACAAGCGCGCCATCGAGAGCATCGTCAAGGCCGGTCTCGCTACCAACTGCGAGATCCAGCGCCACTCGATGTTCTATCGCAAGCACTACTTCTATCCCGATATGGCCAAGAACTTCCAGACCACGCAGGGTCCGGTCGCCTTTGCCATGTACGGCCATCTGGACCTGGACGTGACCGGTCGCGGTGCCGCCGAGCGCCCCGACTGCGCGTTTGGCGAAGCCGAGGCCCAGAGCCTGGCAAGCGCCTCGGCCAACGCCGAGGGCCTGTCCACGTCTATGACGTCGACCATGCGCGAAGGCAATCAGCGCGCCGGTCACCTGGCCAGCTACGATGCGTCCAACCTGCAGATGCCTGAGCGCCGCGAGGACGGTTCCTACACGGTGCCCATCCGCATCCTGCGCATCCACATGGAGGAGGACGCCGCCAAGATGGTCCACGTGGGCGGTGCCGAGGGCCGCATTACCGCCGCGGCCGAGTCGCTCGTCGACTACAACCGCTGCGGCACGCCTTTGATTGAGCTCGTGACTGAGCCCGATCTGCGCACGCCCGAGGAAGCGCGCCTGTTTATGGAGAAGCTCCGTCGCATCTTTGTGACGCTGGGCATTTCCGATTGCTCCATGGAGAAGGGTTCCATGCGCTGCGACGGCAACGTGTCGCTGCGCCGCCGCGGCGAGACCAAGCTGGGCACCAAGACCGAGCTCAAGAACCTCAACTCGTTCAAGAGCCTGCACGATGGCCTTGCCTACGAGATCTGCCGTCAGGCCGAGGTGCTCGAGGAGGGCGGCATCATCTATCAGGAGACCCGTCACTGGGAGCCCAGCCGCAAGCGCACCGTGGTGATGCGCGTCAAGGAGACGGCCGACGACTACCGTTTGTTCCCCGACCCCGATCTGGCGCCCTTCGATCTGGACGACGAGTTCATCGACCGCTGCCGTGGCGAGATCCCCGAGCTGCCCGATGCCAAGCGCGCCCGTTTTGAGGCCGATTTTGGCATTAAGGCGGCCGACGCCGAGCAGATTGCCGGCGACCCCGAGTTTGCCGACTTCTTTGAGGCCGCCGCTGCCGGTATGGCCGGCAAGGAGGCCCAGACGGTCGCGAACCTGCTGGTGAACGAGATGATCGCCTACCTTAAGGGCGCGGGCGTGTCGCTCGCCGAGTCCGGCATTTCGCCGGCTCAGGTGGCAGCGCTGGCTAAGCTGCTGGCGACCGACGCCATCAGCTCCAACCAGGCGCACGAGGTCTTTGAGGCCATGGCCCAGACCGGCGACGACCCCAATAAGATCGTCGACGAGCGCGGCATGCGTCAGGTGAGCGATGCTGGCGCGCTGCAACCGATCGTGGACGAGGTGCTGGCAAACTGTGCCGATCAGGCGCAGCAGTATCGTGACGGCAACCAGAAGGTTATCGGTTTTTTGGTGGGCCAGTGTATGAAGGCGAGCCGCGGCAAGGGCAACCCGAAGCTCTTCAACGAGTTGCTGAGAACGTCGCTCTCGTAAACGGGAACCGAGGGGCCGGGCGCAGGGCCTTGCCTCTCAATTTCGGACAGTCCTGACTCACGACGGAGGCGCCACTGGCGCCTCCTGTTCGTGCGGAACTCATTGAGAGGCAAGGCCCTGCGCCCGGCCCCTCGGTTCCGTGACGACTCGGCCGTTCGGGTCAGGCAGGCTGAATTGAATAGAGTGAATGGGCGTGCCGTCGGCACGCCCATTGTTTTGAAGGGAACTCATTTTGAGCAAGCACCCGCCCTGCCGGGGCTCCCAGGTTCTGCTACGACTCGGCCGTTCGGGTCAGGCGGGGCTGAATGGAATTTGGTGAATGAGGGCGCCGTTGGCGCCTTCATTCTTTATATATGTTGGGAACGCCAGGCGGTGGGGGTGGTGCCGGTGTGTTGCTTGAAGGCTTGGGCGAAGGCGGCCTGCTGAGGGTAGCCTAGACGCTCTGCCACCTGCGCTATCGTGAGCGCGCTATCGGCCAAAAGGTCCTGTGCTCGTTCCATACGGCGTCTGCGAATGTAGGCGCCCAGGGACTCGCCAGTTTGGGCCTTAAAGGTGGCGCATAGCTTGGAGCGGCTTGTGTAGAGCCTCTCGGCCACTTCGTTGACACCCACACGCCTGCCTTTGTCGAGTGCGCACTCAATCATCGCCGTCGCTTCCTCGGCAATGGTCACGCTGGCGCGTGTGTCTGCCGCTTGCTGCGCCTGCTTGTGGGCCGCGCGCGAACAGGCGACCTCCGCGACCATGGTCTCCACGATGCCTTGCATATAGACGTGTCCGCCTACGGTGCGGGCGCGTTCCTCGTTAATCCGACGCAGCGTGTGGCAGATGGCAGACGTCGCCTCCTCGTGCCATGGCTCGGCAAACGCCTCGAAGATTCCCGTGAACTCGGTGGGATAGCGGTGCTCCAGTTCGTCAAAAAATCCAGGCAAAAAGAGCACCGAGCGCGAGTGATAAAGCTGCCCTGCAAACAGCGGACTTAGCTCCTCGCCGCAGCTATCTTGGATAAAGCTGCACACCGCGCTGTTCGGCCACGGCCCGCGCAGTGGCTTAAGGTTCGCAGGCGTTATGCCAGCCTTGGGCATGCACATGAGCGTGGGCGCGCTGACCTCGCTCACGCACGCGTACGGTTCGGGCGTGTATTCGGCTAGCTGCATGTTGTGCGTCGGGGTAATGAAATGCTCCATGACAATGCAGGTGGGGGAGAGGGGCATGATCCATGCGCGTCCGTGTGCCCGATCGTTTGCCACCTCGCCGGTAAAGACAGCGCCCTTGCCGGAGAACTCCAAGCCAAACTGCTCAAACTGCGGTGCGTAGAGCTCGGTTATATCGGTTGCCGCCCGCCGCATTTTCAAAAGCGTCCCCTTCATTTGCGAAAACGTCCACGCCTGGCCCAATTGTGTGCCTTGGCTAACACGCCCATGATAAGTTTCTTACGGTTAACTCTCAAGCCGTTAGAAAGGAATCTCATGGCAAAGGGATCAAAAAAGGAAGGCGGCGGCATCGGCGAGCTGCTTGCATATGCCGGTGACCGTAAATTCCTAACGTATTTGGGCATGGCCCTCTCGGCGCTCTCGCAGCTGCTGAGCTTTGGCCCGTACGTGTGCATCTGGCTTGTTGCGCGAGATCTTATCGCCGTGGCGCCCAACTGGAGCGAGGCCGCCAATATCGCGATGTATGGTTGGTGGGCTGTGGGCTTTGCGCTGGCAAGCATCGTGGTCTATTTTGTGGGACTCATGTGCACGCACCTGTCTGCGTTTCGCTGCGCGTCCAATATCCGCAAGGCTACGAGCGAGCATCTGCTTAAGCTGCCGCTCGGCTACTTTGACACGCACGCCACCGGTGAGCTGCGCCGTATCGTAGACGGATGCACCGCCTCCACCGAAACGCTGCTCGCGCACATGCTGCCCGATATCGCCGGCGCCACTGCCATGGTCGCGGGCCTGCTTGTGCTGCTATTTGCCCTCGATTGGCGTTTGGGCGCGGCATGCTTAATCTCGGTCGTCGTTTCGTTTTGCGCCATGGCCACCATGATGAGCGGCAAGGGCGCCGAGTTTATGAAGGCCTACATGGGCGCGCTGGTCAAGATGAACAAGACCGGCACCGAATACGTGCGCGGCATCCCCGTGGTCAAGGTGTTCCAGCAGACGGTCTACTCCTTTAAGGCGTTTCACGATGCGATCGCCGAATACGCCGACATGGCGCAAAGCTATGCGGGCACGTTCTGCCGAGGCCCGCAGGTGCTCAACCTTACCGCGCTCAATGGCCTCGTGGCATTTCTTTTGCCCGTGGCGTTGCTGTTGGCGCCGGGCGAGACGGACTTCGCGCACTTTATGGTCAACTTCACGTTTTACGCGATCTTTTCGGCCGTGGTGCCGACGGCCATGACCAAGCTCATGTTTGTGGGCGAGGCGTCTCAGATGAGTGCCGATTCGCTGGCGCGCATCCGAAGCGTTATGGATTCCAAGCAGCTCTCCGTGCCCGCCCAGCCCAAGCACCCTGTCGGCGGCGACGTGCGATTTGAGGACGTGAGCTTTACCTACGAGGGTGCCGAGGCGCCTGCCGTCAACCATGCGAGCTTTAGCGTTTCCGCGGGTAGCACCCTCGCCCTGGTGGGTCCCTCGGGCGGCGGTAAGTCAACCTGCGCCAGCCTGATCCCGCGTTTTTGGGATGTTTCCGCAGGCCGTGTGCTCGTAGGCGGTGTGGACGTTCGCGACATGGACCCGCACGAGCTTATGGACCAGGTTGCCTTCGTGTTCCAGACCAACCAGCTGTTCCGGCAAACACTTGCCGATAACGTGCGTGCCTCCAAGCCCACGGCCACTGACGACGAAGTGCGTGCGGCCCTCTCCGCAGCTCAGTGCGACGACATTGTGGCCAAGCTCCCACAGGGCATCAACACCATGCTCGGCGCCGGCGGAGCATATCTTTCGGGCGGCGAGGTGCAGCGCGTGGCACTCGCCCGCGCGATTCTTAAAGACGCGCCTATCGTGGTGCTCGATGAGGCCACGGCGTTTGCCGACCCCGAGAACGAGGCGCTCATCCAGCGCGCCTTTAGCAAGCTGGCGGCGGGTCGCACGGTCATTATGATTGCGCACCGACTCTCGACTGTAGTGGGCGCAGACCAAATCGTGGTGCTCAACCAGGGCAGCGTGCAGGAGTCGGGTACCCATGCCGAGTTGCTGTCCCAAAATGGCCTGTATGCCAAGATGTGGGCTGAGTACGAGCAGGCCGCGAGCTGGAAAATCACTGCAGCGACCGCGGATGCCGCCGTCACGAAGGGAGGCGAGGCTTAAATGTTCGCCTCATTCCAAAAGAAGTATTTCCTATCCGATAAAGGCGTCGCCGGCGTAAAACGCGGCATTTTCTGGACCACGCTCACCAATCTCATTACCATGGCCGGCATGGGCTTTTTGTTCCTGGTCATGGCCGGCTTTGTCGAACATCTCGCCACCGGCGCCGACCTGCCGGATGCCCTGCCGATCGTGGGCGGCCTCCTGGTCTTTTTCGTGTTGCTCTTTGCCTCTAACTGGCAGCAGTATTACTACACCTACTGCATCTTTTACGAGGAGTGCGGCAAGCAGCGTATGGAGATTGCCGAGCGCTTACGCAAGCTGCCGCTGTCGTTTTTTGGCCGTCGTGATCTGGCCGATTTAACCGAGACCATTATGGGCGACGTCCAGGCCATGGAGCACGCCTACAGCCACGTGCTGGGAGAGCTTTGGGGTGCCATCATCGCAAGCGCCATTGTGTTCGTGGCGTCGCTGTTCTTTTGCTGGCAGCTGGCGATCGCGGCGTTTTGGAGCGT
Source organism: uncultured Collinsella sp. (assembly GCA_900547235.1). Lineage (GTDB taxonomy): Bacteria > Actinomycetota > Coriobacteriia > Coriobacteriales > Coriobacteriaceae > Collinsella. Next base: position 13,306 of record URFP01000030.1, read on the forward strand.
TCCCGTGGCCTTTGCCGTGCTGTATCTGACACGCGGTCCCATGACCCCGGTGTTCGACCGCGTGCGCGCCGAGAAGGTCAAGGTCACCGAGGCGATCCAGGAGACGCTCGACTGCGTGCGCGAGATCCGCGCCACCAACCAGGAGGCCCATTATCTTGAGGGACTCAACGCCGTGATCGATGCCGAGGAGCGCGAGACCACCAAAGGCGAGCTCGCCAACGGGCTTTTGGTCAACTCCGCCTTTGCCATCCTGCGCCTGGGGATTGCCACCACGTTGGTCACGGGCGCTGCGATGGTCGCCTCCGGCCAGGTCGACTTTTTGGTGATGTTTGCCTTCCTGCTTATGGTGAGCCGCATCTATGCGCCCTTTGATCAGGCGCTGATGCTGATGTCCGAGCTGTTTGCCGCCGAGTCGTCGGCCAAGCGCATGCGTTCCATCATGGAAGAGCCCGTGGCGCGGGGCAGCGAGCAGTTTGAGCCCGTGGGCCACGATGTGGTGTTCGATCACGTGGCATTTGGCTATGGTGCGGGCGAGGACGGCCGCGCCGGCGAGAAAGTTCTTACCGACGTGAGCTTTACCGCCAAGGAAGGCGAAGTTACGGCACTGGTCGGTCCTTCGGGTTCCGGCAAGTCTACGGTGAGCCGCCTGGCTGCGTGCTTTTGGGACGCCACCGAAGGCACGGTCACCGTGGGTGGCGTGGATGTTGCGAGCGTGGATCCCGAGGTGCTGCTGCGCGACTACGCCATTGTGTTCCAAGACGTGCTGCTCTTTGACGACACGGTGATGGGAAACATCCGCCTCGGGCGTCGTGGCGCCACCGATGAGCAAGTGCTTGCGGCTGCGCGTGCCGCCAACTGCGATGAGTTTGTGAGCCGCATGCCGCAGGGCTACAACACCATGATCGGCGAGAACGGCTCCAAGCTGTCCGGCGGTGAGCGCCAGCGCATCTCTATCGCCCGTGCGCTGCTCAAAGACGCGCCTATCGTGCTGTTGGACGAGGCGACGGCGAGCTTGGATGTGGAGAACGAGACCGTGGTTCAGCAGGCGCTCTCCCGTCTGCTTGCAGGTAAGACGGTTATCGTTATTGCCCACCGTATGCGTACGGTGGAAAATGCCGACAAAATCGTTGTACTCAAGGATGGTGTGGTTGCCGAGCAGGGCGCTCCGGCGCAGCTCAAGGCGGCAGGTGGAGAATTCGCCCGCATGGTGGCGCTGCAAAAGGAAGCAGCTACCTGGCAGTTGTAAGAAGGGGCAAAGGGACAGTCCCTTTGTCACATTGACAATCGGTTACTCCGCATCGTTAATTTTCAAAAGGTTAGCCATGGCTGACCTAGATAGTTAGATAAAATTGAGATATTTCAAAAGCGTGCTCGAGCAAACTTGTTTACTCGGGTGCTGAGGCACCATGCCGCGTCCAATGCGGCAAAAGGGAGAAGCAACATGAAGAAGTCGACGTTTAACACCCTGCTTGT
>URFP01000031.1:0-14737 GCA_900547235.1 uncultured Collinsella sp.
TCGATCACAACGGCGAGGAGCTGCTGCGCATCATGAACCAGTACGTGAGCGACTGGGGCTGGGAGGACGAGTTTGCGCAGTGGATGGCCAACGACTGCACCGTCTGCACCACGCTCGTCGACACTATCGTCCCCGGCCGCATCCGCGACCCCAAGGAGGCCGCTGCCGTGGCCGAGCGCCTGGGCTACGAGGATCCCTTCCTGGCCGTGCGCGAGCCCTTCCAGATGTGGGGTATCCAGGGCGATGAGTCGCTCAAGGAGCGTCTGCCCTTCGTGAAGGCCGGCCTGCCGGGTGTCTTTGTGACCCCCGATGTCACCCCGTACAAGAAGCGCAAGGTCCGCATCCTCAACGGCGCCCACACTGCCTTTGTTCCGGGCTCCTGGGTTGCCGGCTTTGACATCGTGCGCGATTGCATGCACGACGAGACCGTCCGTGGCTTCATGAACACCATGCTCTACGACGAGGTCATCCCGACGCTTGCCGCCGATCTTGATGTCGAGGACTGCAAGGCCTTTGCTGCCGCCGTCGAGAACCGCTTCGACAACCCGTTTATCGACCACGCGCTGCTCTCCATTTGCCTCAACTCCACGGCCAAGTGGCGCGCTCGCGATCTGCCCACGCTCAAGGACTATGTTGCCGAGACCGGCAGCCTGCCCAAGTACCTGGCCACGAGCCTCGCTACGCTCATTGCCTTCTATACGCAGGAGCTTGTGTCCCGCGAGGGCGATGGCCTGCACCTGCGCCGTGCCGACGGCACCGAGTACACCGCTCAGGACGACGCCTTCGTGCTCGATTTCTACGCCGCCCACGCCGGTGCAGACGATGCCGAGCTGGTGCACGACGTGCTCAGTAACGAGCAGATGTGGGGCGAGGACCTTACGCAGATCGCCGGCCTTGAGGAGTTTGTCGTCAACGCGCTTGCCGTTGTGCGCGCCGAGGGCGCCAAGCAGGCATTTGCCAACGCCCAGGCCTAAATCCTTCTGTGCGCCCGCCGGGCAACTGGCGGGCGCCCGCTGACTTCTGCTCAACCTGTAGGGTTAGGACCATTTGTAATGAACACTATCCAGATCAATCCGGCCGACAACGTGATCGTCGCGCTGTCGCCGCTTGCCAAGGGCACCGCCGTCGCGGTTCCCGGGGTGGGCGAGGTCGTTGCCGCGGAGGATATTCCGCAGGGCCACAAGATGGCCGTGCGTGCCATTGCGGCGGGGGAGGACGTCGTCAAGTACGGTCTTCCTATCGGTCACGTGACGGGCGACATCCAGCCCGGTCAGTGGCTTCATACGCATAACGTCAAGACCAACCTTTCGGGCGAGGTCGAGTACGCTTACAACCCGACGCATCCGGTCGTTGAGCCGGTTGAGCCCGAGACCTTTATGGGCTTCCGCCGCGCTGACGGCCGCGCCGCCACGCGCAACGAGCTGTGGATCATTCCCACGGTCGGCTGCGTCAACGAGGTCGCACGTGCCATGTGCGAGCAGGCTCAGGATCTGGTCGAGGGCTCGCTGGAGGGCGTTTACTACTTCCCGCATCCCTTTGGCTGCTCGCAGACCGGTGCCGACCATGCCCAGACGCGCCGTCTGCTGGTGGCGCTCTCGCGTCACGCAAACGCTGCGGGTGTGCTGTTCCTGTCCCTCGGTTGCGAAAACTGCACGCACCAGCAGGTACTCGACGAGCTCGGTGACTTCGATCGCGAGCGCGTTCGATTCCTCGCCTGCCAGGATGTAGCCGACGAGCAGGTCGAGGGTCACAAGATCCTGTCCGAGCTTGCCGACCTGGCCAAGCAGGCCAAGCGTGAGCCCATTCCTGCCTCCGAGCTGGTCATTGGCCTTAAGTGCGGCGGCTCTGACGGTCTTTCGGGCATTACCGCCAACCCCACGATCGGTCGCGTGAGCGATATGGTCGTCACCCGCGGCGGCACGTCGGTGCTCACCGAGGTTCCCGAGATGTTTGGCGCGGAGAGCATTCTGCTCGATCGCTGTGAGAGCCAGGACGTCTTTAACGCAGCTGCCGACATGCTCAACGGCTTTAAGGACTACTTTATCAGCCACGGGGAGGTCGTCTATGAGAACCCGAGCCCCGGCAACAAGGACGGCGGCATTACCACGCTCGAGGACAAGAGCTGCGGCTGCGTGCAAAAGGGCGGATCTGCCCCCATCGTCGACGTGCTGCCGTATGCCGGTCAGGCTACCAAGCATGGCCTGAACATGCTGTGCGGCCCGGGTAACGACATGGTATCCACCACGGCCCTGACGGCTGCCGGCTGCCACGTAATCCTGTTCTCGACCGGCCGCGGCACGCCGTTTGGCGCACCGGCGCCTACACTCAAGGTGTTCACCAACCAGCGTCTGTGCGACCACAAGGCCAACTGGATGGACTTTAACGCCGGCGTGGTCGCCACGGGCGAGCGTACGCTCGACGAGGCTGCCCACGACCTGTACCAGCTGGTGCTAGAGACGGCGAGCGGCAAGCTTACGAGTGCCGAGCGCCGCGGCTGTCACGAGATCAGCATCTGGAAGGACGGCGTCTGCCTGTAGCGGTAAATGGGTTCGCATAGGGCGCTATTGACCATGGCCCCGTCGGGAGTGTTCCCGGCGGGGCCATGTTTGTTCTGTCTGTTCGGGCGTGTCTTTCTGAGGGTACGGGAGCGGCGAAAACAATAAACGTTCACCTAATCGACCTCAAATTTAAACCCACTCAATACCCATGTAATCGTGATTTTTTTCAAGTCAGATGTCCGTTTAACGGCAAAAAACGACCGTTCAAGGATAATATACAAGTGAACGTTCACCTATCATACGCAATCGCGCATAATCTAGCTAAACGTTCACCCTACGAGTGGGCGATATGCAGACAGACATCGGTATGGACTCCAATGTCTTGTTACAAGACAATCGAGAAAAGAGAGGGAGCTCGATGACTAACAAGATCGGTAAAAAGCGCAAGATCACATTCTGGACGCGCTTGGGCTTTGGTATGGGCGGCATGCTCAACTCCGGTGCCCTGAGCTTTACGCACAGCTACATGGTGCTGTTCCTGTCCACGGAGTGTGGTCTGTCCGCAGGCGAGGCTGCGCTGATCAGCTCGTTCGCCATCTATCTCAACGCCATTCTGTGCCCGCTCATGGGCTTTGTGGCCGATAACTTCTACGCTACTAAGATCGGCCGCATCTTTGGCCGCCGCCGTTTCTGGATCTTGCTGGCTATCCCGATGATGGTCGCCGAGCCGCTCATCTTTGTGGCTACGCCGTTTGGTTTCCCGTACTACTTTGTGTTGTACCTGATCTACAACGTCGCGTACACGTTCTGCACCGCCAACCTGTCGCCGCTTACCATCGAGATGACCGATGACTTCAAGGAGCGTACGTACCTCACCGGCTACAAGCACCTCTTTGGTAACGCCGCCGGCTTCCTGATGGCAGCACTCGTCGGCTTTGGCTTTGGCACCTTCGGCGAGACCAACCCGTTCAGCTACTTCATTATTGCTACGATTAACGCTTCGGTCATGGCAATCTCGCTGCTCTGCGTGTACCTGTCCACGTGGGAGCACACCCCCGAGGAGGTCGCTCAGGAGAAGATCGAGAGCGTCGGCGAGGGTATCAAGAAGTTTTTCATCGACGTTATCTCTACCTTCCGCAACAAGTCCTTCCGCAAGGTCCTGTATGCGCAGGTCTCCACGAAGCTCGCCGCTGCCTGCTGGTCTGCGTGCCTGTCCTTCTTCATCGTCTACTGTCTGCAGATTCCTAAGTCCTACGAGTCCGTGATGGAGATGCCCGGCAAGGTCGTCGCTATCGTCTGCACTGCCATCTGGGTCGCCCTCATGGCCAAGAAGGGCTTCCACAAGTCTTGGTACCTGGCAAACGTCGGTTGCGCCGCGTGCATCATCGCCTACAACTACTTCGCCTTTGGTCAGATCAACGGCACCTCCACGGTCGCCATCGCCATGATCGCCTACCCCATCATCTTCGCCATCTGGAAGTTCTTCTACGTTGGCTTCCAGTATCTGCCCGATGTTCTGCTCAACTACATCCCCGATGTCGATGAGCTCATCACCCTGCGTCGTCGCGAGGGCATCTACAGCTCCGCACAGCAGCTCTGCCAGCAGATCGCCCAGGCTGTTGCTGTCAACGTATGGGCTATCGTCCTTGCTGCCTCCGGCTTCATTCAGACCGCCGGCAACAGCGACGCCGTGACCCAGCCCGCCACCGTGCCTCTGTACATTTGCGGCTACATGCTCATCGGCTGCGCCGGCTTCTTCCTGCTCGCGGCCGTCCTTGCCCGCGGCATCAAGATTGACAAGGAGCAGTGCGACATCCTTTGCGACGAGATCCACCGTGTCAAGGAGGGTGGCAAGATGGCCGACGTCAAGCCCGAGGTCAAGGCGCTTTGCGAGGAGCTCTCCGGCTTTAAGTACGAGGACTGCTTCGCCCACAACAATGTTGGCTTCCAGGACGGCAGCGTAATTCCCGCCGAGTAGGGCAGGCGCATCGTCCAAACCACAGGGCCGTGCCACCGGAGATCCACCGGCGGGTACGGCCCTTTTTTAAAAACGACTAGTATGAACTTCTGATTACATTTGAGGGAGAGACCCATGGAGACGAACGTTATCTGGCGCAATGCCCGCGCGGCCGTTATCGAGCTCGACGATGGCGGCTACTTTACCTGTGCCGATACGTGGGAGATCTTTGTCAACGATGAGCCCGCCGGTACCACGAATACGGTCGAGACCTATGTCGATGGCCTGACTCCCGGCAAGCGCAACCTGATCCGCTTTGTCTGCGGCGAGCGCGAGTTGAGCGTAGGCGTCACCACGCCGGCGGAGCCCTTTACCATCAACGTTCGCGACTGCGGAGCCAAGGGCGATGCCGAGCACGATGACACCACCAACATTCAGGCTGCCATCATGGCCTGCCCCAAGGGCGGGCGCGTGCTGATCCCCGCCGGCAACTACCGCATCAAGTCCCTCTTCCTTAAGAGCAATGTCAACATCGAGCTTGCCGAGGGCGCGGTGCTGCTGGCCCGTCACGACCGCGCGGCGCTTGCCTACATTCCGGGCACGGTCACGGGCGACGAGGGCGCCGGGTATGCCGGCACCGATATGCTGCCCCTGGGCCGTTGGGAGGGCGAGAGCTTCTCGACCTACTGTTCGACCTTTACGGGCCTGAGCGTGCACGACGTGTGCATCTATGGCCGCGGCGCCATCGACGGCCAGACCGATTTTGCCGAGGACAACTGGTGGAACAAGGACTTTAAGAACATCTTCCGTCCCGAGGAGGGCCGCGAGATCGCCCGCCCGCGCATGATCTTCCTGTCCGAGTGCGAAAACGTGAGTCTTGCCGGCTTTACCGTGCGCAACAGCCCGGCGTGGAATATCCATCCCATTCTGTGCGAGCACGTCGATGCCCTGTGCCTGTCCATCGAGGGTCCCAAGAACTCCCACAACACCGACGGTTTCGATCCCGAGAGCTGCGGTTTTGTCCGCATCCTTGGCTGTCAGTTCTCGGTGGGCGACGACTGCATCGCCATCAAGAGCGGCAAACTGGGCATTGAACCCGAGCTCCGTCCCGCCACGCACGACGTGCTGATCTCGCACTGCTACATGCACGACGGCCACGGCGCCGTGGTGCTGGGATCCGAGGCCGCCGGCGGCATCAAGGACCTCACCGTGAGCAAGTGCCTCTTTGAGCGCACCGACCGCGGCCTGCGCGTCAAGACACGCCGCGGACGCGGCAAGGACGCCGTCAACGAGGGCATCACCTTCGAGCACATTCGCATGGATAAGGTGCTCACGCCCTTCGTGGTCAACTCGTTCTACTTCTGCGACAAGGACGGCAAGACCGACTACGTGCAGTCTCGCGAGGCGCTGCCCGTCGACGACCGTACGCCCGGCTTTGGCGCCACGACGTTTTGCGATATCGAGGCCACCAACTGCCATGCGGCCGCGGCCTATATCACGGGCCTTCCCGAGAGCAAGGTGACGCGCCTGACGTTCCAGGATGTCCATGTGACCTTTGCCGCCGATGCCGAGCCCTTTGTGCCGGCCATGGCCTGCGGCGTGGAGCCCATGGTGCGCCAGGGCATCATCGCGCAGAACGTGAAAGTCCTCGACCTGCAGAACGTGCGCATCGAGGGTCAGGATGGCGACGAGCTGCAGCTGCAAAACGTCGACAAGGTTATCCGCGCGTAGGGTAGTGCTCCTGCACAAGTGAATACGGCATGTTGAGGCGTGCGACGGTCGGGTCTGCCCGGCTGTCGCACGCAATCTATAGGTGCCGGCATTGCATGGTGGGTGTTCTGTGACAGAAAGCGTAATGACAGATGAGTGGTAAAGAGCAGCTCTTTGAGGTATCGCTCGAACGCGAAGGCGCGTATCGCAGCATTTCGGCGGCGCTCGAGGCGGCGGAGCGGTGCGTGTCCGATACGACCGTGCCGGTGCGTGTGCTGGTGGCGCCGGGCGAGTATCGCGAGCAGGTCGAAATTCGTCGTCCGCATGTGACGCTCGAGGGCGAGACGGCCGACAGCGTGCGTATCGTGGGAGGCCTGGGTGCCAAGATGCCTTCGGAAGATGGTAGCGGCCAGGATGGAAGACTCGGCACCTTCCGTACGTACACGGTGCTGGTCGATGCCGACGACGTGACGCTTGCGGGTCTAACAATCGAAAACAACGCCGGTGATGGGCGCGAGGTCGGCCAGGCGATTGCCCTGTATGCCGATGGTGACCGCCTGGTTGTCGATGCCTGCTGCATTAAGGGACACCAGGACACGCTCTTTTTGGGGCCGCTGCCGCCGCGCGAGGCCAAGCCGGGCGGCTTTATAGGCCCCAAGCAGTTCGCCCCGCGCCGCGTGGGGCGGCAGTATTTTCGACGTTGCCGGATCGAGGGCGATGTCGACTTTATCTTTGGCGGCGCGCGTGCCTACTTTGAGGGGTGTGAGATTCGCTCGCTCAACCGCGATATGGATGTCAACGGGTATGTAACGGCAGCCTCCACGCCCCAGGGCGAGCCGTACGGATTTGTGTTTCATGGCTGTTCGTTTACAGCCGATGAGGGCATTGCCCCCGGATCGGTCTATCTGGGTCGTCCATGGCGCGAGTGGGCCCAGACCGTTTTGCTCGAATGCTGGCTGGGCCCCCATATTTCACTCGAGGGTTGGTGGGATTGGAATAAGCCAGCGGCACATGACGGCACCCTGTATGCCGGCGGTGCCCTGTTTGGCCCGGCGGGTGATACTGCCGCTTGGGTGCCGTGGGCGCATTGCCTGACCGGTCAGGATTCCGAACGCTATGCGCGTGACCGAGTGCTTGCCGGCACGGATGGTTGGGATCCCGAGGGCGGCGACGGTGATGCGGTAGAGACGGCCGGGCTATCCGCCAATGGCCGCACCTTGCACATCGAGACGTACTACGAGGACGAACCTGCGCTGCGCGCCCGACTGAAGCGCGAGGGGCGCTCGGCCGCATTTACGGGCAAGACTCCCACAGACTTTGAGGCATGGAAGGCTGCGACCAGGACTCGTCTGTACGATATTTTGGGTCTTTCGCTTATGGACCGCGCCCCGATTGAGATTCGTGAGCTCAATCGCGTACGGGTTGCCGGCAGCATCGTGCGTACTCATGCGGTGTTGCAGGTTGAGCACGATGTGTGGATGCCGTTTTACCTGTTGGAGCCGTCCCGCCCCAAGCTTGACGAGCGGGGACTCAAGCGCTGCTATATCTGCCCGCATGGTCACCAGGGGGCGGGTGCTGCAAGCATAGCCGGCGTTGCGGGCGTGCCGGCGGTCGACGATGCCGTGCGTAAGTTCAATTACGACTACGGTCTGCGTTTGGCGCGCATGGGTTACGTGACCGTCTGCCCCGATGCGCGTGGTTGGGGATACCGTCGTGACTGGAAGGGTCAGGGCGACGACGAGAACAGCTACCTGCGCGGTACGTGTCTGAATCAAGCACGTATGGCCGAGCCGCTGGGTCTTACGGTCGCGGGCCTCAACGCCTGGGACAACATGCGCTTGATTGATTACTTGGAGACACGCGGTGACATTGCCATGGGCGACCTGGGCTGCTTTGGTTTTTCGGGCGGCGGTTACATGACGTTGTACTTGTCCGCGCTCGACCCGCGCGTGCGCAAGGCGTTTGTCTCGGGCTATCTGTACGGCGTTGATGATTCGCTACTGCACCTCAACGGCAATTGCAGCTGCAATTACACGCCTGGACTCTGGCGTCTGCTCGACATGGGCGACATTGCATCGCTTGTCGCGCCACGGCCGCTCTTGGTTCAGAGCTGCGAGAAAGACCATCTCAACGGCGCCCGCGGGCTTGCGAACGTAGACGAGCAGCTCGATATCGTTCGCGACGCCTACGCGCTGCTGGGCAAGGACGAAAACCTTCTGCACGAGGTCTGCCCGGGTGGACACCACCTGGGCGTGGCGCATCTTGCCGAGGATATCGAATGGCTCGATTCGCAAGTTGCGGAATACGCCCACGCATAGTCCCTCGGTATGTTGTGAATGAACGGTATGTACCTGTATGACCGCCGGTGTGCGGGTGAGGAGAAGAATATGGAAACGAAAAACTTGAGCGAATCGACCGTCTGCTGCTTTGGCGATTCGACCACCTGGGGCGATAACGGATGCGGCGGGGGAGGTAACGACATCTCCTGGACCTCGCACCTGGGTGCGCTGCTGGGCGGCGCTACGGTCGAGAATTACGGCATCAAGGGTTCGCGTATTGCTGTCAAGGCCGACCGTAGCGATTCGTTTGTCGAGCGTTTGGACGGCATCGATCACGCGGCAGACATCTGCATCGTCTTTGGCGGCGTCAACGACTTTAGCCGCAACGTGCCGCTGGGAGAGCCGGGTAGCACCGACGTGCATGAGTTCTACGGCGCGCTCGATTACCTGATCCGTACCATCGCGCAGCGCTCGCCCCGGTCAAGGCTCGTGTTTATGACGCCGTGCAAGACGAGCGGCAAACACGAGAAGGATATTCCGGCAAGCAACGAGGCCAACCATCTGGGCCTGACGCAAGACGCCTATGTGCGCGCGATGCTGGAGGTCTGCGATCGCTACTCGGTGCCGGTGATCGACCTGTATGCGCAAAGCGGCATCAGCCCGTTTTTGCCGGAGCACCGCGAGCTCTACATGCCGGACGGTCTGCATTACAGCCCTGCCGGCTATGAGCGCCTGGCGCATCGCATCGCTGCGGGCCTCACCGCCGTTTGCCGTTAAAAGTTTGCCGTTCACGGGGATTATAGGGTTAACGTTCACCCTATAATCCCCGTTCGCGTTACACTAGGGGAAACGTTCACCCATCAATAACGTCAGAGGGGACAGCAATGGGTTGCAATCAGATTCTGGACCGTTATATCGAGCAGTTGATCGAGACCTCTACGCCTCAGGCGCCGGCCTGGAACATCGAAAAGCTTCGAGCCGGCAAGGAGAACACCTGGAATTACATTGACGGCTGCATGATCAAGGCACTCATCGAGCTGTACGAGATCACCGGCGAGCAGCGCTACCTGACTTTTGCCGATGACTACATCGATTTCTTTGTCCAGGACGATGGCACCATCAAGCATTACAATCCCCAGGAGTACAACCTCGATAACGTCAATGCAGGCAAGACCCTCTACAAACTCTATGACCTGGTAGGCAAGCCCAAGTACCGTGCCGCCATGGATACCATCTATCGTCAGCTCGAAACCCAGCCGCGTACCAAAGAGGGTGTGTTTTGGCACAAGGCCGTCTACCCCAACCAGATCTGGCTCGACGGCATGTACATGGCGCAGCCGTTCTACATGCAGTACGAGCTGAGCTTCCACAACCGCCGTGCCTGCTCGGATAGCTTCCATATGTTCCAAGTGGTGCACGATTTGATGCGCAACCCCCTCAACGGCCTGTACTATCACGCCTACGACGCGAGCCGCAAGCAGTTCTGGTGCGATCCCGTCACCGGCCTTTCGGCCAACTTCTGGCTGCGCGCCGAGGGCTGGTTTGCCATGGCGCTCATCGATACCTGGGAGCTCATGCCGCCCTCGATGTCGGCCGAGAAGGACGAGATCCGCAAGATGTTCCACGACCTGATCGACGCCATGCTGCCGTATCAGGACGAGAAGACCGGCATGTGGCACCAGGTCATCAACCTGCCCAACATCGCCCCCAACTATCTGGAGGAGTCGGGCAGCGCCATCTTCGCCAACGCCATCATGAAGGGCGTGCGCCTGGGCGTGCTGGGCGAGCGCTACTACCAGTACGGCCGCCGTGCGTTTGACGGCATCTGCGACACGTGCCTGTCCGAGCGCGAAGGACAGCTGGCGCTCGACAACATCTGCCTGGTGGCGGGTCTTGGCAACACCGCGCACCGCGAGGGCACGTTTGGCTACTACATGAGCGAGCCCGTCGTCAAAAACGACGCGAAGGGCGTGGCGCCGCTGGTGCTTGCCTATATCGAGACCATGCATCATGACAAGCTTGCCGGTAAGCGCGATCCGCTCGCCCCTTCGGGCGTGTGCTCCATCGATGACCCGTTTGGCGGCTACACCCCGGGCATCAATGCTCATAAGGGGCGTGAATAGCGTGGGGGCCATTACTCCGGGCGTGCGTTTACACGACCTTCCGCAGGGGACCGTCGAGGAACGCATTCGCATGGCAGGAGAGCTGGGCTTTTCGTGCATTCAGCTGCCGAGCAAGGTGCTCTACGCATCAATGGGAATCGATCGATGCGGTCTGACCCACGAGCTCGCCGAGCATTTGCGTGTGGTGCTCGATGAGGCGGGCGTTTCGGTCGCCGTGCTCGGCTGTTATAAGAATCTGGCGACGCCCGATCGACAACAGCTCACGGATAACTTTGCCGAGTACGAGGCGTGCTTGAACTTTGCTCAGATGCTCGGCGGCTGTCCGGTTGGCACCGAGACCGGTCGTCCCAATGCGCAGAACCGCGTTGCTGACGACCGTATGACCGACGAGGCACTCGATGCGTTTATGGATGGACTCGCGCGCGTCTGCGAGTGCGCCGAGGCCGTGGGTGGGCAAATACTGATCGAGCCCGGCTGGAACGAGACGGTCAACACGCCAGATCGCTGCCGTGAGGTGCTGGAGCGCGTCCCGAGCCCGGCGCTCGGCGTGATCTACGACCCGGTGTCGCTGCTGCATCCCAGCGTCGTTGGCGAGGCGCAGGAAATCACCGCGCGTATGCTCTACTTATGCGGCAGTAAGATTCGCGTGCTGCACGCCAAGGATTTTGAGGTCGTCGACAACGAGGACGAAGCCGGCTGGTGCGACGGTACGGGTTCTCGCCTGGTGTGCCACGGCGTGGGCGAGACGGGACGATATGACTTTGAGCCCGTGGTGGCCTGGGCCGCTGCCGCTTGCCCGGGGATTCCCTGCGTGGTCGAGAACAGCGTGCCGGCGACAGCGGCCGGCTGCCTGACGACACTCGAGCGCATGTCTGCTTGTTGCGGGGCTTCACATCGCGAGATATAGCATTGGCTTTTGCCATGGCGGCCAATTGAGTTTGCCTGACTGGGGGCGACGATGAAGGGTCTTTATCGTCGCCCTATCGGATTACATCAAAAAGGGGAGTTTCGTGGCTATCCACATTGTCGAAGAGGCAAATCGTTGCCTAGGTTGCAAAAGGGCGTTCTGCCAGATTAAGGGCTGCCCGGTTCAGACGCCTATTCCGCAGGTTATCGACCTGTTTAAGCAGCGTCGTCTGGAAGAGGCGGGCGAGCTGCTGTTCCAGAACAATCCCATGAGCGCGGTCTGCTCCATGGTCTGCAACCATTCGGGCCAGTGCGAGGGCTCGTGCATCCAGGGCCGCAAGGGCACGCCGGTGCATTTCTCGAGCATCGAGAACTATATCTCGACCGCGTATTTGGACCGCAAGGAGTGGAAGCCCGCGCCGTCGTGCGGCAAGCAGATTGCCGTGGTCGGCTCCGGCCCTGCCGGCATTACCGTAGCCATTAAGATGGCCCAGCTGGGCTGTGCCGTTACGGTGTTTGAGCAGCGCCCCGAGATCGGCGGTGTGCTGGAGTACGGTATCCCCGAATTCCGCCTGCCGCGTTCGCTGGTGCAAAAGTACCGTCACGTGATGTGCTCGCTCGGCGTGCGCGTTCGCCCCTCGACCACCATCGGCGGCGCGCTGCATATCGACGATCTGCTGCGCGACGGCTACGATGCGGTCTTTGTGGGTACCGGTACCTGGCGCGCCCGCAAGCTGGGTATTCCCGGCGAGTCGCGTGGCAACGTGCTGTTTGGTATCGATTACCTGGTCGATCCCACGAGTGTGGCGATCGGGCAGAACGTGGCAGTCATCGGCGCCGGCAACGTGGCCATGGATGTCGCCCGCACGGCCCTGCGCTCGGGCGCTCGCAAGGTTACCGTGTATGCTCGTTCGCGCCATATCTCGGCTATCGATGACGAGGTCGAGCTGACCGAGCTCGACGGCGCCGAGATCGTGTGCGGCAAGGCAATCTGCGCCATCGACGATAACGGTCCGGTGTTCGAGACCGCTATCTTTGACGAGGACAACAACGTGGTGGGCTACGAGGAAGAGCTTGACCATGTGCCCGCCGACACGGTTGTGATTGCGGCTTCGCAGGTGCCCAAAGACAAGCTCGTGCTTACAACGGGTGGTCTGGAGACCGACCATCGCGGTCTTCTTTCGGTCGATGAGCGCGGTATGACCACCGTGCCGGGTGTCTTTGCCGCCGGGGACGTGGTCAACGGCCCGCTCACCGTGGTCCATGCCGTGGCAGGCGCCAAGCTCGCCGTCGAAGGCATGACCAGCTATCTGGGCCTCTAACCCACCCCGCCCATCAGTTGCGGTGGAATACGGACTGTTTTGGCTGTCAAAGGCCTTATCTACTCCGTATTCCACCGCAACTTTTTGTGGGCTGAGTAAAAGCCGGGGGAGCGTGTACGGTCGGGTACGGCGCAGTTGCTGATACGATAGGTACGTCAGTAACTGCCGCCGAGCGGCTCAATCGAAAGGAAACCTGCATGGAGTCCTCCGCCTACCCGATGCTCTTTAGCCCGATCAAGGTCGGTACGACCGAGGTCAAGAACCGCGTCTTTATGCCGCCGGTGTCTACCAACCTGGCCGATCACGGCTATGTGACCGACGATTTGGTCGACCACTATCGCGCCCGTGCCAAGGGCGGCGTGGGCCTGATCATCACCGAGGTCGTGACGGTCGAGCCCACCTATACCTATCTGCCGGGTGACATGTGCTGCTACGACGACACGTTTATCCCCGGCTGGGAAAAGCTCGCCGCAGCCGTCCACGAGTATGGCTGCAAGATCATGCCGCAGCTCTTCCATCCCGCCTACATGGCCTTCAACATTCCGGGCACGCCGCGTCTGATCGCTCCGTCCTTTGTGGGCCCGTCCTATGCCCGCGAGGCGCCGCGCCCCATCACGGTTGATGAGATCCACGAGCTCACGCATCAGTTCGGCGACGCCGCCGTGCGTATGCAGAAGGCCGGCGTCGATGGCGTCGAGGTCCATGCGGCGCACGCCCATGGCATGCTCGGCGGCTTTTTGACCCCGCTCTATAACAAGCGTACCGACGAGTACGGTGGCTCGCTCGACGCCCGCATGCGCTTCCTGCTCGAGGTCATCGCCGAGATTCGCGAGCGCTGCGGCAAAGACTTCATTATCGACGTCCGCATCTCGGGCGACGAGTACACCGATGGCGGCCTGACCCTCAACGACATGATCTACGTCTCTCGTCGCCTGGAGAAGGCCGGCGTCGACATGATTCACGTGTCGGGCGGTACCACCATTAAGCGCGGCTCTGCAATTCCCGCTGCCGGCACGCAGCAGGCCTCGCACGCTGCCTGCTCGCGCGAGATTAAAAAGCACGTGAACATTCCGGTCGCCACGGTCGGTCGTATCAACGAGGCATGGATTGCCGAAGAGCTGATCGAGGACGGCGCCGCCGACATCTGCATGATGGGCCGCGCCAACCTGTGCGATGCCGAGTTCTGCAACAAAGCGGCTGCCGGCAACGCCGACGAGATCCGTCCCTGCATCGGCTGCCTGCGCTGCCTGAACGGCATTATGTTCGGCAAGCGCATCTCCTGCACCGTCAACCCGGACGTGGAGCGCGACGAGGCCGGCTACGAGCCTGCCGCCGAGGCGAAGAACGTGCTCGTTGTGGGCGCTGGTCCCGCGGGCATGGAGGCAGCCTACATTGCCGCCAAGCGCGGTCATAACGTGGTGCTTGTGGATAAGCAGGACGAGCCGGGCGGCGAGATGCGCATCGCGGCCGTTCCGCCGGCAAAGCAGGAACTCACCCGCGTGATCAAGTATCAGTACCGTCGCCTGGCCGAGGCGGGCGTCACGTGCGTCTTTGGCACCGAGCTTACTGCCGAGGACATTCAGCGCGACTACGCGGGTTACGAGGTTGTCCTGGCTTATGGCGCCGAGCCCATCGCCCCGGCCTTTATGCAGGGCTTTAAGCAGGTCATGACGGCTGACGACCTGCTGGGTGGCAAGGCTTTCCCGGGCAAGAAGATCGTCATCGTGGGCGGCGGCACCGTCGGCTGCGAGACGGCCGATTACCTGGCCCCGTTGGTCAACGACCTGTCGCCGGCCAATCGCGACGTCACCGTCATCGAGATGACCAAGACGCTTGCCGCTAACGAGGGCGGCGCCGGTCGCGCGGTGCTCATCACGCGCATGCTCTCCAAGGGCGTTCACGTGCTGACCGAGGCCAAGGTGACCGAGATCACCGAGGACAC
>URFP01000032.1:0-14593 GCA_900547235.1 uncultured Collinsella sp.
ATTAAATCGGCACCCAAAACCTCGGACAGCGTCGATTTAAAGGCATCGACCAGACCATGCGGCAGCTTTTGAATAAAGCCGACGGTATCGGTAATCGTCATGCCGCGACCGCCGGGCAGGCGATACGAACGCGTCGTAGGGTCGAGCGTAGCAAACAGCTTGTCCTGCGAAAGTACCGTAGAGCCGGTCAGACGATTGAGCAACGTCGATTTACCGGCATTGGTATAACCGGCTAACGCGACGCGAAACGCCGGTGACTCAATGCGGTTCTTGGATTGAACATCGCGACGCTGTTCAACCTGCTTGAGCTCACGACGAAGCGCAGCGATCTTATTGCGAATGAGGCGACGGTCGACCTCGAGCTGACTTTCGCCCTGACCAAAACGTGAGCCGATGCCGCCGCGCGTCTGCTCCTTGGCGAGATGGCTCCACATGCCACGCAGGCGAGGCAACAAATATTGAAGCTGTGCCAGCTGTACCTGCAGGCGTCCCTCACGCGTCTGAGCATGCAGGCCAAAGATATCCAGGATCAGTGCTGTACGATCGATAATCTTTACCGGCTCGCCCACGGCTTTCTCCAAATAGGATTGCTGCGAGGGGGTCAGGTCGTCGTCAAAAATAACGACATCGGCATCCATGCGATGTACCAGGCCGCACAGCTCTTCAACCTTACCGGAACCGATAAACGATTTTGGATACGGCTTTACCAAACGCTGCGACAAACGTGCCACGCACTGCGCACCAGCTGTGTGGGCAAGACGCTCCAGCTCATCAAGCGAGCGATCGAGCGGCCATGCATTGTCGCGCCACTCAACACCAACTAAAATGGCACGCTCGGGCTCGGGTGCCGTGGGAACAAGGGGGAAACGGGCCATTAGGCAGCCTCAATACGATGCAGGATATCCTCAACGACCTCATCGATCGTACATTCATCCATATCAAACCACACGATACGGTCATCGCGCTTAAACCACGAAAGCTGACGCTTGGCATAACGACGCGAACGCATCTTAATGAGTTCGCGGGCCTCATCCATGCTCATCATGCCATTGAAAGCATCGATGATCTCTTTATAACCAATTGCCTGCATCGACGTCAGGGCATCTCCCAGCCCCTGGTCCATAAGACCGCGGACCTCATCAACAAGACCCTGCTCAAACATCAGATTGACGCGTAGGTTAATGCGCTCATAGAGCACCTCGCGATTACGGGTCAGGCCAAACCACAGCGCATGATAATGCTCGCGCGGAACACTAAACTGACTTTTTTTCTGTGCATAGGAGATACCATCATCATGCATCTCGAGCGCACGAATCACACGGCGCACGTTATGGGGATGAATAACAGCAGCCGATTCTGGATCGCGCTCGGCAAGCAAGGCATGCAGTTCTTCCTCGCCAATACGCTCGGCAAGCTCCTGATAGCCCGCACGACGATCGTCCTCAAGTTCACCCGAGGGAAAGTCCATCTCATCGAGGGCGGCCTTGAGATACAGCCCCGTACCTCCGCAAAAAACCGGCAGGCAACCCGAACCAAGGAGACGTTCAACATGCGCGCGAGCGTCAGCCTGATAAAGCGCAGCAGAATATGCCACACCCGGCTCTACAATGTCAACGAGACGCAGCGGCGCCGTGCACTCATCGGGCGCCATCTTTGCGGTACCGATGTCCATGCCGCGATAGATTTGCATCGCATCGCACGACAGCACTTCGGACGAAAGACGAGCTGCCAAACGGTCGGCAACATCACTCTTACCAACCGCCGTCGGACCGACGATCGCAACGGCGGAAAGACCTGCCCCGGGAGCAACCATTAGCGCGGCTCGCCCACAACGGAGCCGGACAAATACCAGGTCTTGGCAATGTCAACGTCAACATCAACGATCTTGCCAACAAGCTGATCGATACTGTACCCCTCGGGGATAGGCGCATGCACGGTCTGATTCTTGGGACTCTTGCCCAGCAGGACCGCGTCGTTCTTTTTACTCGTTCCCTCAATGAGCGCCGGAACCACAGTATGAAGCTCACCCTGGTTATACTCGTGTGCCGTGGTCTCGATAACCTTAACCAGGCGGTTGAAACGCTCGAGAATAACCTCATGCGGCGTAGGATCGTCAATCTCGGCGGCCGGGGTACCGGCACGCTTGGAATAGATGAAGGTATAGGCCTGAGCATAGCGGACCGTCTCAGCAAGCGAGAGCGTCTGCTCAAAGTCTTCTTCAGTCTCGCCCGGGAAGCCAACGATAATGTCGGTCGAGAGCGCGATATCGGGCATGCGGTTGCGAATGCGATCGACCAGGCCCAGATAGTCCTCGCGTGTATAACGGCGATTCATCTCTTTGAGGATCCGCGTCGAACCTGACTGGACGGCCAGGTGAAGCTGCGGCATAACGGCAGGCGTCTCGGCCATGGCGTCGATGGTCTCGGGCAGCAGATCCTTGGGATGCGAAGACGTAAAGAAGATGCGCTCCACGCCCGTATCGCCCACGGCACGCAGCAAATCGGCAAAACGCGGCTTGCCAAACAGATCGCGACCATATGAGTTAACGTTTTGGCCCAACAGCGTAATCTCACGCACGCCCTGGCGTACCAAACCGGTCACCTCGTCGACAATCTCCTCGAAGGGGCGGCTCTTTTCGCGACCACGCACGTACGGCACGATGCAATAGGTGCAGAAATTATTGCAGCCCGTCATGATGGGCACCCAGGCGTGATACTGAGTCTCGCGATGCCACGGCATGCTCATGGCATCCGTATCCTCATGCTCATTGGTACGGATATGACGCTTGCCATCAAGGAACGCCTCGGCAATGAGCTCGGCCACATGCGCGATGGAATGCGTGCCAAAGATGACATTGACGTTATCGACGTTGGTGAGCAGGCCCTCGCCATCGCGCTGCGCGATGCAGCCACCAACGGCAACCACGCGCTTGCCCGAAGGCGAAGACGGCAGGCTTTTGCAGGAATTGCACTGACCGTACAGGCGAGTATCGGCGGCCTCGCGCACGCAGCACGTCATGAAGACAACGATATCGGCATGCGCGGGATCGAGCGCCATGAGGCAGCCATACGAATCAAGCAGACCGCTCACGCGCTCGGAATCGTGCTGATTCATCTGGCAGCCAAAGGTGCGGATAAAGTAGGTTTTACCGGCAAGAATATCGCGTACGGAACGCTGGTCCATGTGCATAAGTCCTAACGATGGGGAGCAAAACGAGGCAATCAGAAGCTACGCCACAGGCTTAACATCATCCATGACGACGTTATCCATAGCAGCTCGATTGATCTGGTGAACGTAGATAGAAAGGCGGATGGCCGTGCGCGACTCCCCGTTAATGAGGATGTCGGAGAACACGGGCGCGCAGGAAATATCAAAACCGGTTGGAATCAAAAAACCGCGCGCGATAGCAACGGCCTTAATGGCCTGGTTGACGGCACCGGCGCCGACACACTGGATGTTGACGGGTACACCATCCTTGACCATGCCGGCGATGGCGCCGGCAACGGACGCGGGCGATGATTTGCTTGATACCTTCAGGCAATCCATGAAGAAACTCCTGCATTTAAAAGTACGTTTTAACTGCAATAACTGTATCGTACCGAGTGGACTCGGTAAAGGCACTATTCCTCTTTGGCAAGATCAAAGGTCACGGTGATTCGATCACGCGAAACACGAATCTTTGGGTCGCCGCAAAGGTTGAGATAGTACCGGGCAGCAAGGTCATTAAAGTCGCGCTCCACAGCACGCGAAAACTGTGCAATGTCATCCTTGGCAATACGTAGCCCGCGACGATCCTTCGCGAGATCGACAGGAGCCGGCGCATGCGAGGACGAATCACGCTCGCGCAGCAGACGCGCGGCCACACCGCGAACGGGCTTAATCTGCCCCGCCAAAATGCGATGGGCCGTGCGCTCGGACATCTCAAGACCCAAACCCGAACAGATACGGATAAAGTCCTCGGCATCAGAAGCAAGGCCTAAACGATCGACAACCGGAAGCTCGCTCTCGTCATCAATGAACAGGAGACGAGACGTATCAAGCCGGCTTGACGCCTGAGCATAAAGGGTCGCGGCAATCTCAGACGGAGAACCAAGATAGACATCGCAACCACGCAACTCCTCGAGCGCAAACTCACATGCAGCGCGAATAATATTATGCGGACCGCGAGCACAGACATAACGTCCGTCCTCATCCTTGACGGCCTGGGGCCAGCTGGACTGATCGGCACGCTCACTGAGGCGGTTAGCCGCAACGCTCACCTTGAAGGCTGAACCAAGATCGACACCGGACGTGACCACACGGGCCTCGTCGGTGTTCTGCTTGATCGAAAACAATGCCATGCCACGACCGTGAACGCCCCAACGGTCCATCTTCATGCTCTCGAGCTTGGAGGTAACGCGGGCATCAAAGATTCGCTCTTGCATATCCTGCGGAACGCCAGAACCGTTATCCAGAAAGACAAGCGTGCGGACGCCATCTTCCTTGGTCGTGGCGAGATAGACCTTGTCGGCGCCGGCATCGCGAGCATTACGGAGCATTTCGATGACGATGTCCTCGACATGCTGAATGTCGTGCTTAGCCTGGCGCCGCTCGGCCTCCGAAACGCGGAGGCGGACATACCCCTCGCCAAGGTTCTCCTCGACGCGAAGGTTGCCCTCCCCCGACATCGACGCGATAAATGAGATGAGCTCGTTCGCGTCGCTCATGTTATTTAGCGATATCGACAGCGCGGCTCTCGCGAATCACGACGACGCGCACCTGACCGGGATACTCCATCTCTTCCTCGATCTGATGGGCGATATCGTGAGCCAGGACCGTGGACTGGGCATCGGAGATCTTGTCCGGCTGGACCATGACGTGGACCTCGCGACCGGCCTGCATGGCATAGGTACGTTCGACGCCGTCATGGGAGTTGGCGATCTCCTCAAGCTTCTCAAGACGCTTGATGTAGTTCTCGGCAGACTCGCGACGGGCACCGGGGCGAGAGGCAGAGACAGCATCGGCGGCCTGCACCAGGACATCGAGCACCGTGTTGGGGTCGACATCGGCATGGTGAGCCTCAATAGCGTGGACGATAACGGGCTTCTCGCCATAACGGCGGGCAAGCTCGGCGCCGATGACGGCATGCGGGCCCTCGACGTCGTGGTCGATTGCCTTGCCCAGGTCATGAAGCAGGCCGGCGCGCTTGGCGGTCACAACGTCCAGGCCAAGCTCGGAAGCCATCACGCCGCACAGATCAGAGACCTCGAGGGAATGCTGAAGCACGTTCTGACCAAACGAGGTACGGTAGCGCAGGGCACCAAGGGTCTTGACGATCTCGGGGTGCAGATCGTGGATGCCGGTATCGAAGGCAGCCTGCTCGCCAGCCTCGCGCACGCGCTGCTGAACCAGGTCGGCGGCCTTGTGATACATCTCCTCGATACGGGCAGGGTGAATGCGGCCGTCGGCGATAAGGTTCTCGAGGGCGACGCGGGCGGTCTCACGACGGACCGGGTCGAAGCTCGAAAGAACGACGGTCTCGGGCGTGTCGTCGATCACGAGGTTGACGCCGGAAACCTGCTCGAAGGTCCGGATGTTGCGACCCTCGCGACCGATGATACGGCCTTTGAGGTCATCAGAGGGAATGTGCACGGAGGTAACGGTGACCTCGGCAGTGTGATCGGCAGCGCAGCGCTGAATCGCCAGAGACAGAATCTCCTGGGCGGTCTTGTGGCACTCGGCGCGAACCTGCTGCTCGGACTCGCGAATGATCGTGGCGGCCTCGTGGGTGACCTCGCCGCGAACCTTATCAAGGAGCTCCTTGTGCGCGTCCTCGCGGGTAAGGTCGGCGATACGCTCGAGCTCGGAGGTCTGCTTTGCGCAGAGCTCCTCGAGCTCACGGGAGCGCTTCTCGACCTGACCGGCCTGGCTGGACAGCTGATGCTCGCGCTTGTCGAGAGCGTCGTTGCGGCGATCGAGAGATTCCTCGCGCTGCATCACGCGGTTCTCGAGCGTACGAATCTCGTTCTTACGCTGCTTGTCCTCGGCCTCAGCGGCCTGCTTGTTCTTGATGATCTCCTCTTTAGCCTCGAGCAGAGCCTCTTTTTTGAGGGTCTCGGCCTGACGCTTAGCATCACCGATCAGGGACTCAGCCTGTGCGTGTGCCGACTGGATTTTTTCGTCGGCCTCGTGAAGACTACCCTGCTTGGCGGTGCGCATGTAGGCAATGGCGGCGATGGCACCCAAAACGATGCCAACGAGCGCTGCGATGATAGGCATGCTCACTCCTTTTTATGGATTCGTTACACAACAAAGCGAACCGTCCTTACGAACGGCTCGCGACATTTGAGTAATATGGGCGCAGCTTATGCGGGTCGGATACAGATAAACATATAAACAAACTCATCACAGATGAGCACATATCACAAAGCAAATGACAGTGTTTATCGTACGTTGAACCACAACAACTGTCAAATAAATGGCCCCAGCACGGCGGCTAAAACGCGGTGAACGGCAGGGCCACAAAACGCATACGCCTAAACCGCACATTCCTCACGTTCGGCATCGAGACGTGCCTTAACGGCATCGGCGGCGATGTGATACGAGAAGCCCTTGCCCATCAAAAACCGAACCAGTTTTTCGAATCCGCGCGTCTCTGGAACACGCCGCTTGGCGAGCAGGGCTGACGCACGCGCCAAATCGTCTTCGACGGCAAAATAATCCTCGGGATAACCGGGAATGTCATCGAGCACGACATGACGGCGCTTGAGCTCGGTCTCGATTTTACGCTGTCCCCAACCGCGCCGCTTGCGTTCCTCGATAAAGTACGAGCAAAAGTGGTTCTCGTCTAAAAAGCGATACTCGGTGGCGCGCTCGACGGCGAAATCGATCGCGGGCTGGCGAAAGCCGTAGCGTGCCAACTTGTCACGGACCTCACCCGTCGCATGGTCGCGGCGCGATAGCATCTCGGTCACCATGGTAAGTGCACATTTACGCTCGATGAACTGCACCGCTTCACGAAAGTTATCCCAATCACAGGGAAGATCGGGGCGATTTTTGACATACAAGCGCGCGACCCGCACGGGAATCCAAATGGACCGCTCAAAACCGCCCTCAAGCTCACAATCGATATGTGCGCAAGGCTTTTTGGACGCATACCCGCTCGAGAACGAGGAGGCCGCCTTCTTATCGGGAAAGACGACCGTGGCCTCGGTCACAGTATACGACATGAGCGTAACCGCTACTCGTCGTCATCATCGAGCATGGCGGAACCATCGATGGCGTAAAGCTCGTCAAACTCCTCAGGCGCAGGCTGATCGGTCAGCTCGACCTCGGACGGAGCATCGTCGTCAAACTCAAGCCCGCAGGCAAGGCGGACCTTATGCTCAATCTCGTCGGCGCAATCGGGGTGTTCGCGCAGGAACGCCTTGGCGGCCTCGCGACCGTTGCCGAGCTTGTCCTCGCCATAGGCAAACCAGGAGCCCATCTTCTTGCAAATGCCGCACTCGACAGCCATGTCCAGAATCGAGCCCTCCTTAGAGATGCCCGTACCGTACATGATGTCGAACTCAGCAGAACGGAACGGAGCTGCCACCTTGTTCTTAACGACCTTGGCGCGCACGCGGTTACCGATAACCTCATCCTTAAGCTTAATGCTGTCGATGCGGCGAATGTCGATACGCACCGAAGAGAAGAACTTAAGGGCGCGGCCGCCCGTCGTGGTCTCGGGGTTGCCGAACATGACGCCGATCTTCTCTCGCAGCTGGTTAATGAAGATGCATGTCGTGTTGGACTTGGACAGCGAGCCGGCGAGCTTGCGGAGCGCCTGACTCATCAGACGAGCTTGCAATCCGACCGTGGTATCGCCGATCTCTCCCTCGATCTCGGCACGCGGGGTCAGCGCGGCGACGGAGTCGACGACGATGGCATCGATGGCGCCGGAACGCACGAGCATGTCAACAATCTCGAGCGCCTGCTCACCCGTATCAGGCTGGGAAATCAGTACCTCGTCGATATCCACGCCAATGCGCGCGGCATACGTGGGATCGAGCGCGTGCTCGGCATCGATAAATGCCACCACGCCACCCATTGCCTGGGCTTCGGCCAGGATCTCGAGCGAAAGCGTCGTCTTACCGGAGGACTCAGGACCGTAAATCTCGACGATACGGCCGCGCGGCACACCGCCGATACCCAGAGCGGCATCGAGTGCCAGAGCGCCCGTGGGGATGGCCTCAACCTCAAGCTCGGGGCCGCCGTCACCATACCTCATGATGGAGCCTTGACCGAACTTCTTCTCGATCTCGGCCTTGGTGGTGGCGATCATCTCATCGCGCTCTTTACCCGTCGTGCGAGCATGAACGGTACGTACGGGACCTGAATTCTTGGCCATGAATAGCCCTCCTCTTAACAACCTGCATCGATAATAAACGAACGGCTGTTCGTGGTCAACCGTTCAGGCCAATCATATGCAGGCAGTCTTTCCAAAACCCAACCAAACGCCGACCAAACACTGACCAAATGCTTGACCACAAAGGGGCAAATAAGAACAAGAAAGGCAAAAATACACCTATGACCAGCGCAAACGCTAAATTCGTCAGGGGTCCCTATCTCCACATTTAAGGGGCCCGAAGGCCCCTTAAAACACGTCTATTCCATAGAGTTAAGCACAAGGGCAATGCGTCCCAATGCCTCCGCGACCGCATGGGCACGAATACACGAACGGTCGCCCTCATAGTGGCAGCGCACAGAGTCCACGACCGGCACTTCCCCATCAGCCGCGCGATACGCCCAGCCAATATAGAAAGTGCCAGCCGGATCGTCCTCAGTGCCGCCGCCGGGGCCGGCATAACCCGTTGCGCTCACTGCAATATCGCTCTGGTACAGCTCCAGCGAACGCGCCGCCATCTCGCGCGCGGTCTGATGCGACACCGCGGTATAGCGGTCGAGCGTCTCCTGATCAACACCCAAAACGCGATGCTTGATCTCATCGCAGTAGGTCACCGCACCGCCACGCAGCACCGCCGAGGCGCCCGGGATATCGGCAATCGTCGAGGCGATCATACCTGCTGTCAGCGACTCAGCCGTCGAAACCGTCACGCCCCGAGCGCTCGCGCGCTCGACAATATGACGCGCCAGCTCCTCGTTATGTGCGGAAATCTGCTCAAAAGAGTCCGTCATACCCACCAGAACCTAGACCGAAAAGACGATCTTGCGGCAGTTCCAGAAGTACTGGGCGCCCGAGATAACGGTCAGGACAACGGCAACGGCGTACAGGAAGCGCGACACCGAGTAGATGCCGAGCGTCAGCGCCAGCGGGCCAAGGTGCAAGCCGGCCATCGCAAAGACGCACAGGTAACCGCAGATGGAGACCATCGTGGTCGCCGTCTTGTACTTGCCAAGCTTATCGGCGGCAACGACCACGCCGGCGGCACTCGCAACCATGCGCAGGGCGCTTATCAGCAGCTCGCGGAACAAGATGATGAACACGGACCAAACCGACACGGCACCAAAGTCCAAGAATAGCAGCAGGGCCGAGAATACGAGCAGCTTGTCGGCGATGGGGTCCAAGAATTTACCGAAGTCGGTAATCTCGTTGCGCGAGCGCGCCAGGTAGCCGTCAACCTTATCGGTGCACGACAGGATGACGTACAGAATGAAGGCAGCGGCGGCGAGCGGGCCGTCGAAGGTGCTCCAATCTGTACCGGCAACACTCGTGTGAGAAAGCGCCGACACAATCATGAACACCGGGATAAAGACGATGCGAACGCACGTCACGATGTTGGCGGGCGTCCAAACACTCGTCAGTTCCTTATTGCTCTCGTTTGCCACGACGCTCTCCTACTCCACAACATGGCCGATAAGCTCATAGCAGAAGCTATCGGTAAACTCGACCGTCAGAATATCGCCCACAGATGCCTCGCTGGCATCCAGATGCACCGCGCCATCGGAATCAGGCGCCTGGAACCAGGCATGTCCGATCAGCTCGGCGCCGTCCTCGGTCTCTTCGATACCGTCGACAATCACCTGGGCGCGCTCGCCCACATGTGCGGCAGTTGCAGCAAAACCGAGCGACTCGGCCAGGTCCATGGCCTCCTGGGCGCGCTCGAGCTTGACCTCTTCGTCGACCTGGCCCTCCATCTTGGCGGCCAGGCTGCCCTCCTCCTGCGAGTAGGCAAAGACGCTCGTGTAGTCGAAGCCGACGGTGTCCATAAAGTCGATAAGGTCGCGGAACTCGTCGTCGGTCTCGGTCGGGAAGCCGACCATGGCCGTGGAACGGATCACGATGCC
This sequence comes from uncultured Collinsella sp., assembly GCA_900547235.1. Lineage (GTDB taxonomy): Bacteria > Actinomycetota > Coriobacteriia > Coriobacteriales > Coriobacteriaceae > Collinsella. The sequence continues at coordinate 10,267 of URFP01000032.1, forward strand.
GGGGATGCGCTCACGCAGATCGCGGAACAGGTCCTCGAGCTCCTGGCGCGAACCAGAACGGCGCATAGCCTTGAGGATGCGCGCGTCGCAGTGCTGCACGGGGATATCGATATAGGGCAGCACCTCGGGCGTATCACGAATGGTCTCAATGAGCTCGTCAGTCATGCCCTCGGGCTGCAGGTAGAGCACACGGACCCAGACGTTCTGCGGACGCACGGCCTCGGCGACGGCGCGCAGCAGCTGCGCCAGATTGCGCGGCGAGCCATCGGTGACGTCTTCGTCGGCAAAGTCGGTGCCCCAAATACCCGTGTCCTGGCCGATCAGCACGATCTCGCGCACACCGCCGTCAACCAGGTCGCGTACCTCGGAGATAATGCTCTCGGCATTGCGCGAATGATAGCGACCGCGAATATAGGGGATCATGCAGAAGCTGCAGAAACGGTTGCAGCCATCGGAAATCTTGACGTAAGCAACGGCGCCCTCGACAGTGCGCTTGACTTGCGGAATATAGGCAGCGATCTCACGCTCGACACCCAGCACGCCATCGATGACCGCCACGATGCCGTCCTCCTCGTCGGCCTTCACAAAGGCAGCGACCTCGGGCAGCTCGTCAGGCAGGTCGTCGCCATAGCGCGACGGCACACAGCCGCACATGACGATGGGACAAGAACGAACGCCGTCCTGAACCTCGTTGGCGAGCTCGAGCGTGGTCTCGATGCTCTCGGACGTTGCGGAGGCGAGGAACGAGCATGTATTGACGATGGCGATATCGGCATCCTGTGGGTCGAATGCCTCCTCGTAGCCCGCGGCGGTTAAAAGAGAACGCATGCGGTCGGTGTCAACCTCGTTCTTAGCGCACCCGAGGGTGATGTAGAGCACGGAGCCCAACGGTGTATCCATGTTGGAGAGCAGTCCTTTCGAATGATATTAGCGGTAGTTGGTGAACTGCAGCGGCTGGCCGTAGTCCTGGTCGCGCAGGAACTGGATAACGGTCTGCAACGCGTCCTTCGAAGCAGAGGAAACACGCAGCTTCTCGGCCTCGATGGTCACCTTGACCTTGAGCTTTTGGTCCTTGATGTCCTTATTGATCTTCTTGGCGGTCGCCTGGTCGATACCCTCGACGATATGGCCGAGCACGCGCACGGTGCCGCCCGATGCCGCCTGCGGAGCATCCCACGAGACAGCCTTGAGGTCGATGCCGCGCTTGATGAGCTTGGAGCTCAGGACATCGATGATCTGCTTGGAGACAAAGTCGGCCGGGGCGTTGATCGTAAAGAGCTTGTCGCCCTTCGAAAGCTCGATCGTGGCGCCGGAATCCTTCAGGTCATAGCGCTGGGAAATCTCGCGCGTGGTCTGCTGGAAGGCGTTGTCGACCTCTTGCATGTTGACCTCGGACACGACGTCGAAGCTGGAATCTTTAGCCATGATGTTTCCTTTCGCGTACGAACGGCTTAGTAGCTATCGTACGAATAGTCGGTAGAATCGGTGGGCGTCTGGCCGTCAGTTGCGGTATCGGCGCCATCCGTGGACTGGGCATCGGTGCCGTCGGTGGTGTCGGCACCATCAGAACTTTCACCATTCTCGGAATCAGTCGTCTCCTTCTTGGGAACGGTGATCGTCACGCGCGCCACGCCCGAGGTCTTGGTATCGTAACGGACCTTTTCGCCGTTCTTGGTAACGGTGACATCGGAAGGCTTAGACGTGGTGATCTCGATCGAGGACTCGGGCGTGTACTCCTGCTCAAAGGGGCCAGTCGCCTGAGCGCCATAAACCGACTTTCCGTCGACCTTGACCTCAATCCACGCGGTCTTTCCCTTGGCAACGGAGACCTTAACCTTTGTGACCTCGTTCTCTTCCTTCTTGGCCGTCGTCTTGGCGGCGTCCGAATCAGTCGACTCGTCAGTCGGCTCATCGGTGTCTTCGTCCTCGTCGACCGTTTCGGTCTTCTTAGAAGACTTCTTGGTCGTCGTCTTGGTAACAGCGGGCGTCTCGGGCGTGGTCTCGGGCGTCGAAGATGCGCAGCCGCGCAGAAGTACCACGATGAGCACGATCAGCAGCAACGCCACGGCACCGATACCGGCGTAGACGATACGCGGATCGAGCCCGTTGTTTTGAGGAGCACGGGAACCGCCGCGTCCACGACTGGAACTGCTGCGGCCGCCTCCCTGAGGCATACGGCCACGATTGCTATCGGAACGGCCGCAATAGCCACCCTGGCCCTGAAGGCTGCGCTGACCCGAGCGGGGCGCAAGTTCACCGCGGCCTTGATAGCCACGCTGGCCCGCACGCGGAGCCGAAGAGCGCTGGCCATACGGCTGTGGTTGAGAGCGAAGACGCGGCGTCACCTGCGTGGTATCGGCGTCCGCATAGCCACTGCGAGAGCGTCCGGTGGAGATACCACGGTGACCGCGATCGGAATAGCCGCCGTCGCCGTAGCCGGCACGAGGGTCACGCGCCACGCCGCGGGCAGCGGGAAGTGCACGGTCCTCGGGCATCGGCGTACTGCGGAACCGGTCACGCTGCGAGCGAATCTCCTCGCCCGAACCCGTCTCGGTAATATAACCGGCCTGCTGAGGACGCTGTCCATAGCGAGTCGAACGACCGCCCTGAACCATCAGAAAGCGCCCGTTATCGACAGAGGAACGCGAATTGACGTAGCCGGCGGCGTCCTGGAAACGACCGCCCTGCTGCGACGTCTCGCGTTCGTATGCCATCAGTTCGTCAAAGTAGGCATTGACGACCTCGCGCGGATTGAGTCCCAAAAAACGAGCATAGCTCGAAATCATGCCCTGCGCATAGCCGCGCGGCGGCATCGAAGCAAAGTTACCGGTCTCGAAAAACTCGATGATCTGCGGCCTGATTTTGATGGTGTTGGCGACCTGCTGAATGGAAAGGCCCATTCGGCGACGCTGCTCGAGCAGCATGTCACCAAAGCGTGCAGCCATCAGAATCCTCCAAACTCACGATCTTCACGTGCCATCTCGGCGTCGACAGATTCCAGCGCGGCAAGCCCCTCCTCGTCCAACAGGACCTCGCGCGGCTTGGAACCGTCGGGCGGGCCGACGACACCCTTTTCTTCCAGCATGTCCATAATACGCCCGGCACGCGCATAGCCAACCTTCAGGCGGCGTTGCAGGCCAGATGTGGAGCCCAGCTGCGATTCCACCACAATATGGGCGGCTTCCCAAATGAGCGGATCATCGTCTTGCGGCTCGGCAACTCCGGTGCGGACAATGCCGCCGCCACCAGCCATGGACATGGAAGCGGGCGCCACGGCGGACAGAATCTCCTCGTGGTAGTCGGGCTCGCTCTGCGACTTGACGAACTCGACAATCTCGTTGATTTCGTCGTCCGAGACAAAGCAGCCCTGGATACGGCGGGGCTTGCCCCAGTCGACCTTGGAGAACAGCATGTCGCCCAAACCGGTGAGCTTCTCGGCACCCATCTGGTCGATGATGACGCGCGAGTCGATGCCCGTGGCGACGTTAAAGGCGATGCGGTTGGTGATGTTAGCCTTGATGAGGCCCGTCACCACGTTGGAGCTGGGGCGCTGCGTGGCCACGATAAGATGAATACCGGCGGCACGGCCCAGCTGTGCAATACGCACGATCGAGGCCTCGACATCCTTACCGGCGACCATCATCAGGTCCGAAAGCTCGTCGATGATGATGACCAGGTAGGGCATCTTTTGCGGCGGGTTGTCGTAATGCTCAAACTCGCCGGCGGCCTGCTTTTCATTGTAGGTCGAGATCTTACGCACGTTGAGACGCTCGAAAACCTTCAGGCGACGCTCCATCTCGGACACGGCCCATTGCAGAGCGCTCGCGGCCTGCTTGGGCTCGGTCACTACAGGCACGTAAAGATGCGGCAGACCGTTATAGCCTGCAAGCTCGACGCGCTTGGGGTCGACCATGATCAGGCGAACGTCCTCGGGAAGGGCGCGCATGAGCAAGGTCGTGATGATGGAGTTGATCATGACCGACTTACCAGAACCGGTCGTACCGGCAATCAACAGGTGAGGCATCTTAGCGAGGTCGGCGACAACCGGCGTACCCTCGGCATCTCGACCGATGGCGAGCTCGAGCGGACCGCCCTTCACATAGGGCAGCACGTCGCCCAGATTGACGTTCTGGCGCTTGCGGTTGGGAATCTCGATGCCCACGAGCGAGGTGCCGGGGATCGGGGCAAAGATACGCACCGACTGGGCAGCGAGCGAAAGCGCGATATCGTCCTCGAGGCTCGAGATTTTGCTCACACGCTCGCCCTCACCGGGCTGCAGCTTAAAGGTCGTCACCGTGGGGCCGGCGATCCAGCCGACCACGCGGGC
>URFP01000033.1:0-14468 GCA_900547235.1 uncultured Collinsella sp.
ATTTTCCGGTTCGACGAACAGCCGATCGTGTCAAATTTGGTCTAACAGAGCCAAACAAAATGGGGACGCCCCGCAAGGAGTGTCCCCAGCTGCCGGCAGAAAAGGAACGTCCCCAGATGCCGAATCCGCAGCTACAGCAGGCCAAAGTGTTTGGCGGCGTTGTAGATGCCGTCGTCGTCCACGGCGGTCGTCACGTAGGTCGCCACGGCCTTCACGGTATCCTGCGCGTTGCCCATGGCCACGCTCGTGCCCACGGCGGCAAACATCGACAGGTCGTTCTCGCCGTCGCCAAAGGCAATCGCCTCGCTCGCGTCGATGCCCAGGCGCTCCAGCGTCGCCGCCACACCCAGGTCCTTGCCGCCGTTTGCCGGAATAATGTCGCAGAACAGATCGCACCAGCGCGTAGTGAGCGAATGCGACACCGCATCGGTCACGATATGCTCGTCGGCCGGGTCCACAAAGGCGCAGAACTGGTAGACCGGTGCGTCAAAGGCGCGCTCAAACGGTTCCTCGTGGTAGACGATCCCCGCGTTGTTGCCGGCCGTCACCACGCGCTCGGACAGGCGGTTCACAAACGAGTTCTCGCCCTGCATACACAGCGAGTCGTAGCACCCCTCGGCCACCTGGTCCACGATCACCGCAACGTCGTCCGGATCGATCGGGCAGCTGCGGTAAACCCCCTCGGCATCAAAGCAGTGCTGGCCCGAGAGCGTAATGTACGCATCCCAACCCAATTCGAACAGCCAATCGGGCATCTGATAGGTCGGGCGACCCGTGGCGATCACGCACGCAATCCCCTGCTCATGAAAGCTGTCGAGCACCTGCTGCGCCGACGCCGGAATCCGATGGGTCTTAAAGCTCAGCAACGTGCCGTCGATATCGAAAAACGCGGCCTTGATCATCCTCGCCTACTCCTCGCCCTCGAGCCTCTCGCTCGCCTCGAGCCACGCCATCTCCAACTCGTCCATGGCGGCGTGGGCCTCGTCGATCTTTGCCTGCTGCTCGCCCAGCGCCGTGTAGTTGGTGGGGTCGACCTGAGCCATCGCGGCCTCGGCCTCCTCCACGCGGGCGCGCTGCGTTTCCATCTTGCGCTCGAGCGAGCTCACCTCGCGGCGAAGCTTCTGGCGTTCGGCGTTGGAAAGGCCATTGGGCTGGCCGCTCGACTTGGGCTTTTCGGCCGCAGCCGCCGCGGCACCGGTGTCAAACGTGCCGGTCTTGGCGCTCGGTGCACCCACGGGCTCGCCCTCGGCGGTGGCGTTGCACAGGCGCAGGTACTGGTCGACGCCGCCAGGCATATGCGTCAGATGGCCATCGAGCAGCGCCCACTGCTGGTCAGTCACGCGCTCCATCAAGAAGCGGTCGTGCGTCACCAGAATCAGCGTGCCGGGCCAGCCGTCGAGCAGGTCCTCGACAATCGCCAGCATATCGGTATCCAGGTCGTTGCCGGGCTCGTCCAAGATGAGCACGTTGGGTTCGTCCAGGATCGTCAGCAACAGCGACAGGCGGCGGCGCTGGCCGCCCGAAAGATCGCCGATGCGGCTCCAGAGCTGCTGCGTCGAAAAGCCCAGACGCTCGCAAAGCTTCTCGGGCGAAGTCTCCTTGCCGTCGATGACGTAGTACTTCTTATAGTTGCTGAGCACCTCGCGAATCGTGTCGCCCATGTAGGGCTCGAGTTCCTCGAGCTGCTGCGACAGCACGCCAAAGCGCACCGTCTGGCCAATCTTCACGCGACCGCGCAGGGGCGCGATCTTGCCCTGAATCACGTCGAGCAACGTGGACTTGCCGGCGCCGTTCTCGCCCAAAAGACCATAGCGATCGCCCGCACCAATGAGCCAGGTCACATCGGTGAGCACCTGTTTGGACGCGCCATCGGCATCCGCATAGCCGGCGTCCACGTCGACCACATCGATAACCTGCTTGCCCAGGCGGCTCACGGCCAGGCGCTTGAGCTCTAGCTCGTCACGTACGGGCGGCACGTCGGCGATCAGCTCGCGAGCAGCCTCAACGCGAAACTTGGGCTTGGTGGAACGAGCCTGGGCGCCGCGGCTCAGCCACGCGAGCTCCTTGCGCGCCATGTTGCGACGGCGCTCCTCGGTGACGGCGGCCATGCGGTCGCGCTCTACGCGTTGAAGGATATATGCGGAGTAACCGCCCTCGAAGGGATCGACCTGGCCGTCGTGGACCTCCCACATGCTGGTGCAGACCTCGTCCAAGAACCAGCGGTCGTGCGTGACCACGAGCATCGCGCCCTGACCGCGCTGCCAGCGGGCCTTAAGATGGCGTGCAAGCCAGTTGATGGTGCGCATGTCCAGGTGGTTGGTGGGCTCATCGAGCATGAGCACGTCGTAGTCGCCGATCAGCAGGCGCGCGAGGTCCACGCGGCGGCGCTGACCGCCCGAGAGCTCGCCTACCATGCCCTCCCAGGGCACATCGCTAATGAGGCCGGCGAGGATCTGGCGCGTACGGGGGCTCGACGCCCACTCGTACTCGGGCGTGTCGCCCACAACGGCATGATGCACGGTATCGGTGTCGACAAGCTGATCCTTTTGGCCGAGTAGACCGATCGTGGTGCCGCGGCGGTGCGTCACGCGTCCGTCATCGGGCTCCAGCGTGCCGGCGAGCACGCTCAGCAGCGTCGACTTGCCGTCGCCGTTTTTACCGACAATACCAATGCGGTCGCCCTCGCCCACGCCGAGCGTCACGCTATCGAAAATATGCTTGGTGGGAAACTCTAGGCTGACGGAATCGCATCCCAAAAGAATCGCCATATGCCCTGCTCCTTCGTAGAAATTCAACGTTCTCCATGATAGCGAAAACCACCACAAAGGGGACGGGCGCCTTCGTGGTGGTTTTGGGCAAGCGCACCAGCACACGACACAAAAAGGCGGGCCATCTCCCGCAAGAGATGACCCGCCTCTCCAATCAGTCCCGCGGCAACCGTGGCCGCCGCGGGCCTCAAGCATGTCCCGGACTAGGAGAACATGCCGGTGAGGTAATCATTCAGCCGCTTATCCTTGGGCCGTTGGAAAATCTCGTCGGTCTCGTCGTACTCGACCATATCGCCCATGTAGAAAAACGCCGTGCGGTTGGACACGCGCGACGCCTGCTCCATGTTGTGCGTCACGATGACGATGGCGCGGTCGGCCACGATCGACGACATGAGGTCCTCGATCGCCAGCGTCGAGATGGGGTCGAGCGCCGAGCAGGGCTCGTCAAACAGGATTACGTCGGGGTTGAGTGCCAGCGTGCGCGCGATGCACAAACGCTGCTGCTGACCGCCCGAAAGCGCGTAGGCGCTCTTGTCGAGCTTGTCCTTGACCTCGTCCCACAGGGCCGCACCGCGCAGGCTTTCCTCGACCATGCGATCGAGCTCGTCGCGGTCGGTGATGCCGTGGCGCTTGGGCGCAAACGTGATGTTGTCTCGAATGGACTTGCGGAAGGGGTTGGGCTGCTGAAACACCATGCCAATGGACCGGCGCAGCTCGTAGGTATTCTCGGTCTTGGTGTTCACGTTGCGCCCGCGGTAGTTGATCTCGCCCTCCACGCGACAGCGGCGAATCTCGCGATTCATCAGGTTGAGGCTACGCAAGAAGGTCGACTTGCCGCAGCCCGAAGGCCCGATGAGCGCCGTGATCTCACCCTTATGGAAGTCGAGCGACGTATTGTGCAGCGCATGGTGGTCGCCATAGTACACGTTGACGTCCTTGGCGGAGAGCACGACCTCGTCGCTCACGGCCTTGCCGCTCACGCGCACGCGCCTCTCGCTCTCCCCCACGCTCGACAGAAAGTCCTGGGTCTCGGACGTGGCCGCATCGGTTGCGGGCGTCGCATTTATCTCGCTCATTCGGCCGTCATCCTCCTTGCCAGTTGCTTGCCCACGATACGGGCGACTACGTTAAACAGCAGCACGCAAATCATCAGCAGCGCCGCGGTGCCCCAGACGATCTGCTGGGCCTCGGGGCTGCCTTCGCCATAGATCTTGTAGATGTGCACGGCCAGCGACTCGCCGGGACGGAACACGTTCCAGGCGCAGGTGGGGCTCGACAGGTTAAAGCTCAAGAAGTTGAGGCGGACCGGCGAGCTCATGCCCGAGGTAAAGAGCAGCGCCGCGGCCTCGCCAAACACGCGGCCGGCCGAAAGCACGATGCCGGTCACGATGGCGGGCATGGCCTCGGGAATCAGGATGTGCAGTGTGGCCTCCCAGCGAGTGAGGCCCATGGCCAGGCACGCATCGCGCTGGGCCTGCGGCACGTCCTCGAGCGCCTGCTGAATCACGCGCACCAGGATGGGGATGTTGAACATGGTGAGCGCGACGGCGCCGGAGATGATGGAGTACTTCCAGCCCAGCTGCACCGAGAACACCAGAAAGCCGAACATGCCGACGACGATGGAGGGCAGCGAAGACAACGTCTCGATGGCGGTCGAGGCGATGTCGCGAATGGGACCGTCGGGCGCGTATTCAACTAGGAAGACCGCGCCGCCCAGGCTGATGGGCACCGAGATGATCAGGGTAATCAGCAGCAGATAGAACGAGTCGAACAGCTGGTAGAGCACGCCGCCCTGCGTTCCGTTGGCGCGTGCGGGCTGCGTGAGAAAGCCCGGCTGGAACAGCGTCGAGATACCCTCGAACAGGATGTAGGCCACCATGGAGACGACGATAAGCATGACGATGGCGACAATCGCCGTCAGCACGCCCGTGGCGATACGGTCTTGCCTTTGGACACGCCCGAGTCTCGCCTCGTCGATATGGATGCGCGTGCTAGCCACGAGCCTTCGCCCCCTTGCGGCCAATGAGATGGATGATCAGGATAAAGATGAGGCTCATGCCCATCAGCAGCAGGCCGAGCGCCCACAGGATGTCGTCCTGGGCCGAGCCCTCGGCATAGACCGCCATGGACGTGGTGAGCGTGGTGGTGATGGTAGACGCCGGCGACAGCAGCGACGTCGGCATGGCCTCGATGCCGCCAATGACCATGCGCACGGCGAGCGTCTCGCCAAAGGCGCGGGTCATGCCAAGGATGACTGCGGTCATGAGCGAGGGCATGGCGGACTTGAGCACCACGTGCCAGATGGTCTGCCAGCGGGTGTAGCCCAGCGCGAGCGAACCCTGGCGGTAGCTATCGGGCACGGCGCGCAGGCCATCGACCGAAAGCGTGGTCATCGTCGGCAGAATCATGACTGCCAGCACGATAGCGCCGGGCAAGATACCCAGACCCGTGCTCACGTGGAAAACGCTCTTCATAAGGCCGACGACCACGTGAAAACCGATCAGGCCAAAGACGACCGAGGGAATACCGGTCAAAAGCTCAATGAGCGGCTGAAAAACCTTGGAGCCAAACTTAGGCTGAATCTCGACCGCAAAGATGGCAGAGCCGATGGCGATGGGCAGTGCGATGAGCGTGGAGAGCACCATGACCGCAAACGAGGTGACGATCAGGGGCAGGGCGCCAGTGTAGGGCAGGCCGTTTTCGGCCGTGTTGGCCAGGTCCCACTTGGTACCGATAAAAAACTCGATGATCGAGACGCCGTCCTTGAAAAAAGCCGAGAGGCCCTTTTGGGCGACCATAAAGATGAGCGCGGCAACGACAAGCGTCACGAGCGCTACGCACGCACCCGTGACGCCCAGGCCCACGTTCTCAAGCTCGCGCTTTGGCAGCTGTTTTGCCATTGCAAACCTTTCCGGGGGCGATTACTTATTTAGCGGAGACCTTGCCACTGGCGTCCTTGACGACCTTCATGGCAGAAACGGGAATAAAGCCCTGCTCCTCGACGAGCTTGCCCTGGACGTCGTCGGAAAGCATGAACTCCAGGAAGGCCTTGGTGGCCTCGTCGGCGTCCTTAGCACAGTACATGTGCTCGGTCGCCCAGATCTTGAAGGAGTCGTCGGTGACGTTTGTGCTCTTGGGCTCGACGCCCTCGACCATGATGGCGTTGAACTTGGAGTCATCGAAGTGCGAGAAGTCAAGGTAGGAGATGGCGTTGTCGGTGCTGCCCATCTGAGTCTGGACATCGCCGGACTTGTCGAGCTCGGCGTCGCCCTTAAAGTCGACGGCCTCGTCGCCAAAGACGGCGGCCTCGAAGGTGGCGCGGGTGCCGGAGCCGGCCTTGCGGTTGAGAACGACGATCTTGGCGTCGTCGCCGCCGACCTCCTTCCAGTTGGTGATCTGGCCGGAGAAGATGCCCTTGAGCTGCTCGAGGGTCAGGTCGTCGACTGTCACGTTCTTGGAGACGACGGGGCCCATGCCCACGACGGCGACCTCGTGATCGACGAGGTTCTTGACCTGATCGGCCTCGAGCTTGGTCTCGGCGAAGACATCGGAATTACCGATGGTGACGGTGCCGGCGGCGACAGCGGTCAGGCCCTTGCCCGAACCGTTGCCCGAACCGGAGACGGAGACGTCGGGGTTGGCATCCATAAACTTCTCGGCAGCAGCCTCGACGAGAGCCTGGAACGAGGAGGCGCCGTCGTAGGTTACCTCGCCCGAGACGGACTCGGCAGCAGCGGCGCTACCCTTGTCGGCGGCGTCGGTTGCGCCTGCGCCGCCGCAACCAACGAGACCGAGGCCGACGATGCTGGCAAGACCACCAGCGAGGCCGAGGAACTGACGACGAGAATAAGCCTGATCGAGCATGATCTTCCTTTCATACAAGCGACTCGCGGGCACCCTGCCCGCTTTGCTGTTTGGAAAGATACGGTCTCGATCGGGCAGCGCCCGCGTCAGCTGCGCTTTATTACGGGCATCTGATAGACCCTTACCGCAAGCGCGGCTCGGCTTTACAAACGAATAACAAACCCGCCACCAAGCATGACCCGCCTTTTACACCAATAAAAACAAAGTTGCGGTGAAATAGTTCCTGTTTGGCCATCAGGCAGCCTCTTTTAGGAACTATTCCACCGCAACTTAAAAAGCCCGGACGAAAGGGGTGCTAAGTTGTTAAAACGCCGCAGCCTTAAAGCTCAAGCTCGTTCAAACGTAAGATCGCCACGATATAGATCTTGAGCGCCTGCTTGAGCTGTTCCTCGTTGGCGCACTCGTTGGGGCCGTGCATCTGGCCGCCCCACGCGGGCAGCTCCAGGCCGGTCTCCTCGGGGCCAAACGACACGGCGCGGGCAAAGTTGCGCGCGTACGTGCCGCCGCCCATGGCAAAGGGCTCAGCATGCTTACCCGTAAACTCGTTATAGGTGTCAATCAGCGCCTTCACGGCCGGGTCGTCGGCAGAGACCGAGAACGGCACCTTGGCACGACCCACGCGATACGTCACACCAAAGCGGCCGACGAGCGGCTCGAGCTGCTCGCAAATGGTATCGACGCTCGTGCTGTCGGGGAAGCGCACGTCGATGACCTGCTCAATATGGCCATCCGCCACGCGAATGACGCCAGCGTTGCAGGTAAGCGGGCCAAACGCCGGACTCGTCGCATCGATACCCAGGCCGCGGCCATAGGCATCCGCATGCACAAAGGCCAGGAACTTGACGAACTCGTGCTCGGCAGGCGTCAGCAGGCGCTCGTCGCGTGCACCAAACGCGTCTTCGGCCTCGCGCAGATACGACACGATCAGGCCGACGGCGTTGATGGTGCCCTCAGGCATCGAAGCGTGGCCGCCAATACCGTGGGCGAAAATCTGCGCATGCCCGTTATCAAGCGCCGTGATCTCCAGGCGGTCGGCGTTCTCAACGGGCGCCGGCAGCTCATCGGCGGCAATCGCGAGCTCGCAGATGGACTGCGACGGAATGGCATTGCTCGCCTCGGAGCCGCTCCAGGACACAATGCGCCCGCCGTCGATCTTGGAACTCACAAACGTCGCCCCAAACTGGCCCTTCTCGGCATTGCAGACCGGGAACTCGGCATCGGGTGTAAACAAAAAGTCGGGGTCTGCGTGGTTCTCCAGATAATGGTGAACGTCGGACATGCCCACCTCCTCATCGCAGCCCAGCAGCGCGCGGAAGGTGTAGCGCGGGGTAATACCGTGCTTGAGCAGATAGGCGCCGGCGTAGAGCGACAGCACGGCAGGACCCTTGTCGTCGATAACGCCGCGGCCGAGCAGCCAGCCCTCGCGACGCTCCATCGCAAACGGGTCGGTGTTCCAGCCGGGGCCTGCGGGCACCACGTCCACATGGCAAATGGTCGCGAGCTGCTTGTCGCCGCGGCCAGGGATATCGGCAATGCCCACATAGCCCTCGTCGTCGCTCGTCTGGTAGCCGAGCTTTTGCGCGATGCCGAGCGCGCAATCGAGCGCATCACGGACCGGGCGGCCAAACGGCGCACCGGGCTCCGCATTGGCAGCAATAGCCACAGACGGATAGCTCACCAACTGCTCGATATCGGCGACGACATCTTCCCAGACCTCGTCGACATACTCGGTAACGCTCTGCTCCACCTGATTCATGGACGACCTCCTTACCAATGAGTAGCGGGCACGCCCGCCCCTCACGTTACGTCATTAGATAGCAAAAAGTTTAGCAAGCTCGGCCACCGAGTGCACCACCGCATCGGCGCCCGCGGCCTCGTGCTCCCCCGGCGCCGCCGCACCCGAATAGATGCCGATGCACGGCACGCCCATTGCGTGCGCGCCCTCCACATCGTTAAAGCGATCGCCGATCATCACGGCATCGTCCGCCGTCGCACCGAGCGCCGCCAGGGCATCGCGGACCGAATCGGCCTTGGTCTCGCGTCCCTGCGGCGGATTCATGCCAACCACTGCCTTAAACTGAGAAAGCCCCAGCTCGCCCACCATGTCGATGCACTTTGCCTCCATGCGCGACGTCGCCACGGCCAAGCGATGCCCCTGGGCGGCCAACCCATCCAGCAGCTCGGAAATTCCATCGAACACAGGGTACTCTTCCGGTCCCAGCTCATCAAAAAAGGCGCGGTACTCGTCGGCCACCACAAGCGACTCCTCGCGCGAGAAGCCATAAAAGTCGTGAAAGCTCTTCCACAGGGGCGGCCCGATCATGCGGCGCAGGTCACCCATCTGCGCCTCCGAAAACCCGCGCGCAGCCAGCGTCTTGCGCGTCGAGGTCATCACCGCCCGGCCTGTATCGGCCACCGTGCCATCGAAATCAAACAGAACAACCGACCGCTTGCATATCTCCAGCTGCTCCACTGGCACCCTCTCTTCCCCAATTGATGATTTCCACACCGACACTTCAAACTGTTGACTATTCAACAATTGAACCTAGCAATGTGGAACGACTCTACTATACTTGTCGCACTTTGCTCTCAGAAGGCGGCGCGCAAACGCCCCAACGAAAGGTGCAATTATGTCTTTTGCCATCATAACCGACTCCACGTCGGACATCTCCCCCGCCCGCGCCCAAGAGCTCGGCATTTACGTGATTCCGCTGCATGTGATTATCGAGGGCGAGGACCTGCTCGACCAGGTGCAGATCACCGCCGAGGAGTACGTCGCCCGCATGGCAGGCTCCGAGCAGCTGCCGCACACCTCGCAGCCGAGCGCCGGCGAGTTCAAGGCACTCTTTGACCGCGTGCTCGCCGACGGCCATGACAGCGCCATCTTTATCTCGCTGTGCAGCGAGTGGTCCGCCTGCTATTCCAATGCATGCCTGGTAGCCGATACCCACGAGCTCGACGTGCGCTGCATCGATTCGCGCACCGGTTCGGGTGCCGAGGGCCTGCTGGTGGAGTATGCGCTGGCCATGCGCGAGGACGGCCGCAGCTTGGACGAGACCGAGGCGCAGATCCGCGCGACGCTGCCCGACGCCCACCTGTTGCTGATTCCCCGCACGCTCGAGAACCTGGTCAAGAACGGCCGTGCGCCCAAACTCGCCGGCCAGCTCACGCAGATGCTCAACATTCGTCTGGCCGTTTCGCCGGAGTGGCAGTCGGGCGAGATCAAGGCCGTCAAGAAGGGCCGCGGCGCCAAGCGCATCGTTGCGAACACCATGGCCGATTGCCTCGCATTTTTGGCGGAGCATCCGGGCTCAAGCGTGCGCGTGCTCACGACCGGCGCCGCCGAGGAGCAGGAGCTTGTCAACGAAGCACTCGCAGGCCAGGACTACGTAGACGCCGGCACCGGCCCCATCGGCTGCACCATTGCCACCCACGTAGGCGTCGACGCCATAGCCATCAGCTACTGCCTCCGCTACCAGCCCATCCACTAGGGGCACCTTTACCACTTGCGGTGAAATAGGGACTGTTTTTGGCTTATTAGCCGCCAATCAATCCCTATTCCACCGCAACTTAGAAGCAGTTCATTTGGGACGGGGCTAAAAAGACTGATATCAAACGTTTCAGACCAGTCTTTTTAGCCCCGTCCCATTTTAGCTACTCTACATCAGCCCGCTCAGGGCAATGTCGACGGCCTCGTCGAGGTCGTCGGTAATGTGTACTAGATCCGGGTCGAGCGGGCTGATCATACCGGCGTCCATCACCGGGCCGTTGAGCCAGTCGAACAGGCCCTGCCAGTACTCGCTGCCTACCAGCACAAGCGGCATGCGCTTGACCTTGTGCGTTTGCACCAGCGTGAGCACCTCGAACATCTCGTCGAGCGTGCCAAACCCGCCGGGAAACACAATAGCGCCCGAACTGTATTTGACGAACATGGTCTTGCGCACAAAGAAGTAGCGGAAGTCCATACCAAGGTTCACGTATTTGTTGAGCCCTTGCTCATGCGGCAATTCAATGCCCAGGCCAACTGACTTGCCGTTGACACTCGCCGCTCCCCTGTTGGCCGCTTCCATGATGCCGGGGCCGCCACCGGTGATGACCGCCACGCCACGTTGCGCGATCTTGCGCCCGACGGTACGCGCCGCCTTGTAGAGCGGATCGGTCTTGGGCGTGCGGGCGCTACCGAAGATGGTCACCGCAGGTCCAAGCTCGGCAAGCGCGCCAAAACCATCAACGAACTCTGCCTGAATGCGCAGCACGCGCCAGGGGTCGGTGTGCAACCAGTCGGTCGAGTCCTCGGGCGCCAGCAGGTTGGCGTAGGTGTTGTCCTTGGGAATCATGGGGCCGCGCATGACCACGGGGCCGCGGCGGTACGTCTCGTCGTAGGCAGGCTCGCCCTCGACGTTCTCATTCTTAATCATGGGTACTCCTATCGAGAAAAAGAAAAGCGGGCGGGGTCGACGCCATGCGTCAAACACCCGCCCGAACATCAACTATTCGGTATGGTACCCACGATGCATCAAGCACTTGCAAGCTATCGGTCAGCGGTCGCGCAACCGGTGTCAGCGAATGTGACGACCGGCTGGCGCTCGACCATTGCCGTGCCCACGCTCTGCAAGCGTGTCTGTCGCTCTTAGTAGTCCACCGCCGCAGGGCTGTTCATCCAGTCGCTCACGAACGCGCCGTAGCGGCCCTCGATAATGGCCTGGCGGGCCCGCTGCATAAGGTTGAGCAGGTAGTAGATGTTGTGCATCGAAAGCAGAATGCCGCCGAGCATCTCCTTCTGCGTGACCATGTGACGGATGAGCGCACGGCTGTAACCGCCCGTGCACACCGGGCAGGTGCAGGTGGGATCGATGGGACCGTCGTCGTGCGCAAAGCGAGCGTTGCGGAAGTTGAGGCGACCCTCGCTGGAGAATGCCGTGCCCATACGGCCGGTGCGCGTCGGCAGCACGCAGTCAAACATGTCGATGCCCACGCCAACGCCGCGCACGAGCGTGGTCGGGTTGCCGACACCCATCAGGTAGCGCGGCTTATGCTTGGGCATGTACTCGCTCACGAGCGGCGCCAGGGTCTCGAACATGGTCTCGTGATCCTCGCCCACCGAATAGCCACCGATACCATAGCCCGGGAAGTCGCCGCACTCCTCCAGATGGCGCAGCGAACGCAGGCGCAGATCCAGGTGCATGCCGCCCTGAACGATGCCAAAGAGCGCCTGGTCATCGCGGGTATGCGCCTTATAGCAGCGCTCGGCCCACATGCTCGACAGCTCAACGGCGCGCTCAACGTAGGCGCGCGTGGCGGGATAGCCCGGGCACTGGTCGAGCTGCATGCAAATATCGGAGCCGAGCTTCATGGCGATTTCCATGTTGTCCTCGGGCGTCCAGAACACGTGACGACCGTCATAATCGTTGACGATAAAGCGCACGCCCTCGTCGGTGAGCTTGACGGCGTCGTTGTGGCTAAAGACCTGGAAACCGCCCGAGTCGGTGAGGATGGGGCCGTGCCAGTTCATAAACTTGTGCAGCCCGCCCAGCTCGGCGATGGTGTCCTCGCCGGGACGCATAGACAGGTGGTAGGTGTTGGCGAGCACGATCTGCGCACCGAGCTGCTTGACGGTCTCGGTGGGGATGCCCTTGACGTTTGCCTTGGTGCCCACGGGCATAAAAATCGGCGTCTCGATGTCGCCGTGCGGGGTGTGCAGTACGCCGGCACGCGCGTGCGTCGTCGGGTCCTCGGCGATCAGGTCGAATTTAAAAAGGTTCTGGTCCATAAACTGGAACTCCTTGGTTGCGGTTCATACGCAGACCATTATACGGGCAACCAGCAAACCGCACCGACTCGACAGAAACTGGCGCATTAAACAACTAGTCGTTAGGGACATTCTTAAACGACTACATCCAACAGCCAAGGTAACGCCGATGCTTTGTCAACGACAGCGAAAACCCGCCAGGGCGAGCAAGGTACCTTCAAGCAAAATGGCGCCGCAGGTTGAGCATAAGTCAGCGAGCGAGCCGCATTTGAGACAAGGTGACGTGAAACGAAAGGGCGCTGACCTTTCGGTCGCGCCCTTGAAGTTGAACGTCAGATTGTCCAAATGCGGCCCGCGCAGCGTCGGCCCGTTACGGCGTTTGGCAAAACGCCGTAACCCCTACGGCCGCTGGCCCATGCCACCCTCGAGGGTGACGGTCTCGCCGTTCATATACTTAAAGTCGGGACCGCAGAGCTGAACGACAACGCGGCCGATTTCCTTCTCGACGTCGCCGTAGTGGCCTGCCGGCGGCATGTGGACGTTGGCCTTGAACGCCTCGGGATAGGCATCCTGGAAGTTCTCGAGCGCGGCGGTCCAAGCAAGCGGGCAAACGATATTGACGTTGATGCCGTCCTTGCCCCACTCGTTGGCGGCAACGCGAGTCAGACCACGGATGCCTTCCTTGGCGGCGGCATAGCTGCACTGGCCGTAGTTGCCAAACAGGCCGGCGCCCGAAGCAAAGTTGACCACGGAGCCCTTGGTCTCCTTCAGGTGCGGATAGGCCTTCTGCATGTACAGGTAGGTGGCATACAGGCCAGAGTAAATGGCCAGGTTAAACTGATCCATGGTGTGATCGGCAATGGTCACGCCCGAGGCGCTGGCCTGAGCGTTGTTGACGACGGCGTCGATGCGGCCGAACTCCTCAATGGCCTTGTCGATGACGTTCTGGACGACAGCCTCGTTGTCCTGACCAGCAGAAACATCGGCCTGAACAGGCAGAACCTTGACACCGTACTCGGCCTCGAGGGATTCCTTGGCGGCCTCGAGCTTGGCGACGTTGCGGCCGGTGATGACGAGGTTTGCGCCCTCCTTGGCAAAAGCGATATCGATGCCGTAGCCGATGGAACCAGCGGAGCCGTCCTTAAGCGTGGCCTTGCCGCCGCCGGTAACGATCACGGTCTTACCAGTGAAAAGTCCCATACAAAGTCCTTTCAAATCGCGACGGGCCTGCCCGTCGACTGCGCGCATCCAACTTCACGCGCCAAAAGCTGAAATGCAACTTTAGCGGGTTCAAGCGAAAAATAAAGCCCATGGCAGGCGAACGGCGCAACGTCTTTCGGCGAAGGGAATGTCAAGTACAAACTGGATAAAGTGGCCGAGTTTTTGCTATCGACGCGAGCCATCGAACACGTTTTGAAACTTTGCTGCAGCGCGCGGGATGTCGGCGCGAGACTTTATCATAGGGTGACAAACAACGATGAGGAGCACATGCCTATGACAGACGAGCTGGACCCCCAGACTCAACAGCATATTGATAATTCCGCAGACACCATTGACGACTGCGATACTTCCACCAGAAGCGATGGCGGCATTGATGCCGCTGTCGAGGAGGCTCCTGCCGCCGCAGACGAGGCCGCAGACGCAAATGTCGCCGCAGAGCAAGACAAAGAAGAGCAGCTAGAGCAGCCGGACCCGAGCGATACTGAGCCCAAGGCTGAGAACGCTCCGCAAGCAGCAGGCCCCATCGAGGTGTCTTCGGAAGAAGAGCTCGACGCCGTCATGGACTCCATGATGGATGCCGTCAAAGCGATGAAAGACGCTGTCGCCGATGCCGATGTCGACGCCGAGGAAGAGGAAGCTGCCGAGGCCGCCTCGACGTTTGTGCCCGGCGAGACCCCGGTTGCCGACCAGGGCAGCACCATGCCCTCGTTCCTGCAACTCGAGCACCCCACGATCGGCACCGACGCGGTCGACCCACACGCAGCGGGCTTTTCCGTGATCGAAGGCGGCACCGGCAATATCGCCGCGCCGCAGGCTACCGATGCGGACGCTGCCGACACCGCTCGCCCGACCGCCCCGCACTCCCC
>URFP01000034.1:0-14421 GCA_900547235.1 uncultured Collinsella sp.
TAGCGGGTGGTTTAAAGCTGGCCGCTGCGCGGCCAGCAGACTAAAGTCTTGAAAACAAAAGGGCGCCCTGGTTTCCCAGAGCGCCCTTCTTAGAACAAGATTGTTGCGTTGCAGCAAATGCTACTCGGCAGCAGCCTCAGTCTCGACCTCGGCGGTCTCGGCCTCGGCGACCTCAGCGGCCTCCTCGACCTCAGCCTCGGCAGCGAGCTCCTCGGCGGTAACGCCGACGAGAACGACAACCTCGGCCTTGATCTCGCGGTACAGCGAGATGGCAACGGTGTGGGCACCGGCAACCTTGATGGGCTTACCGAGCTCGACGCGCTTGCGGTCGATGTCCATACCGAGCTGAGCCTTGATGGCGTCAGCGATCATAGCGGCGGTAACAGAGCCAAAGAGGATGCCCTCGTCGCCGACCTTGACGTCAACGGTGACCTGCTTGCCCTCAAGGGCAGCCTTGGTCTCGTTGGCGGTAGCCAGACGGACGGCCTCGCGCTTGGCGATGTTGTTGCGACGCTCGTCGAGCTGCTTGAGGTTGCCCTTGGTGGCGGCAACAGCGAGCTTCTTGGGGAACAGGAAGTTCTCAGCGTAACCCTGAGCGACCTCTACGACGTCACCCTCGCCGCCCTTGCCCTTGATCTCATCGAGAAGAATAACCTTCATGATGCGTCTCCCTTCTTAGCCGCGGTCGCGGTTGCCACGAGAGGAAACCACGGGGACGGTGTACGGCAGGAGAGCCATCTCGCGGGCGCGCTTGATGGCGTTGGCGATGTCATGCTGATGCTGCGTGCAAGCGCCAGTGACGCGACGGGGCTTGATCTTGCCACGATCGGTCATGTACTTACGGAGAAGCTGAGTGTCCTTATAGTCGATGAACTCAGTGTTCTCCTTGCAGAACTGGCAGTACTTACGACGCGGCTGACGTGCAGAAAAATCATTAGCCATGTCAAAATACCTTTCATTTGGCAACTTCGGCGAACCGAAGCCGCCTCTCACTCAAAAATAGGTGAACAACCCTTAGAACGGGATGTCCTCATCGTAGACGTCGACCGCGGGCGGCGTAGCCACCGGTGCGGCAGGACGTGCTGCAGGCGCGGGAGCTGCGGGGGCATAACCGCCCTGATCGTAGCCACCCTGGCCACCACGGGAGCTCATAAACTCGATCTCATCGACGATGACCTCAAGCTTGCTCCGGCGCTGGCCGTCGCGCTCCCAAGAGCTGTAGCGCAGCTTGCCCTCGATCGCGACCTTGTTTCCCTTTGCCAGGAAACGGCTCACGGCCTCGGCGCGGGTGCCGAACATAGTGCAGTCGACAAAGTTGGGATAGTCCTCCCACTCGCCAGTCTGCGCGTTACGGCGACGATCGTTGACGGCGACGCCAAAGGACAGAACCTGGGTTCCGCCGGCGGTGGCGCGCAGCTCGGGATCGCGGGTGAGGTTACCGGTGATGTTCACTCGATTGATGCTCATAACTCACTACTTCCTCTTGGGGCACAAGCCCAGTCCAAAACGACAGTCTTACTCCTGGTCGTCGCGACGGACGATCATGTGGCGGACCACAGCGTCGGTGATGCGCAGGATGCGATCAAGCTCGGCGATCTGGGTAGGATCTGCGTGGAAGTTGATGAGGGTGTAGTCACCATCGGTGAGGTCGTTGATCTCGTAGGCGAGCTTGCGCTTGCCCCAGTCGTCAACGGAGTCGACCTTGCCAGCGCCCTCAGCGATCGTGGTATCGATACGCTTCATAACAGCGAGACGAGTCTCGGGGTCGAGCGACGGGTCAACAAAGAACAGCAGTTCATAAGCCTTCATATTGTCACCTCCTCTGGGCAAATGTGGCTTCAGGTCGTGAAGGTGCGCCTGAAGCAGGAAAAGACTTGGTAATAATATCTTTCAACCTCCTAGGCCGCAAGAATATGCAGCTACAACCTCATGACCTCCACATATGCCCATACTCGCACGACGTTTCATGCGTCTTCCAACCAAATGCTGACCAAGTGCTTGACGGATTTGTGGACAAGATACGACGCCGCGGGGACAAGCTGAGCCAAGCCACAGGTCAACGGGCACAAGGCTGTGGTCGCAAAATGCATACCAGTGGTCCACAGCGCCACCCAAAGATTTTTAAATTCATTGCCAAGTCGCTTATGAATACCCCTTTTGAACAATTGAGTTAATCAACCACGCTGGTCGGAAGCCGTTTTTTGGCACCTCAAACCCCACTGCAACGACAAGCGCGGCCAAGCGTTTTAAAAAATGCCAACTTTTCTGTTTGCACTTTGCGGTTCCTCGTGTATACTGACTTTCGCATTTAACGGAGAGTTGTCCGAGTGGCCGAAGGAGCACGATTGGAAATCGTGTAGGCGTCAAAAGCGTCTCCAGGGTTCAAATCCCTGACTCTCCGCCAGTTAATTCCAAAGCAGGCCTTCGAGCCTGCTTTGTTTTTACCCCACGCGGAGGGGTGGCAGAGTGGTTGAATGCGGCGGTCTCGAAAACCGTTTGGCCTGTATAAGGTCACGAGGGTTCGAATCCCTCCTCCTCCGCCATTTTGGTTGAGAAAGCTCCCGAAAACGGGGGCTATTTTGTTTAGAGTCCCTTACAAGCAAATACGGCGGAGGAGGAGGGATTCGAACCCGCCAGGGCGCAAAGCGTAAAGAAAACGCGCCAGTGGCGCGTTTTTAGCGCAGCGCGGTCGGCGTAAGCCGACCGGATAAATTTTGAGCGCTGCTCAAAATTTGGACATCCCTCCTATTCAGCCACGCCCCCATCACGTTCAATCCCAACCCAACATCCCAAACATGTACATCACCCTCCAAAGATGTCAAAAAATGTCGTTTTTGGAGGGTGGTGTACACGTTTGTATATGACACACGCCGTGCATGAGTCGGCTTACTCGCATTCGGTATATTTCCCCACCTCAACGGACATAAGAGTTGGGTATCGACTCAGAGCGAGAGGTCCCCAATGGATACCCCTGTTCTCATTTCGCATAAAACTGCATGGCTCGTCCATCACGCGCCGCAAGGCCGGGTTCAAGCGGTCGCGCAACACGACTACCAGATAGGCGCAAGAGGTCTCTCCACCCAGCAACGCATCGCGCGCATACGACAGGCCCTCACCGACTGCGGCATTCCGCCCGATATGTTCAAGACTATCGATATCTCCGTAGTGTTTGCTTTCGAGCGAATTCGCACCAACGGCGTCACTTGCCATGTTCTCGGCCAAAGCCTACCCTATGGCCATATTGACGAGCTTACGCCCGGCATCTTTATCACCGACGAAGCCTTCACCTTCGTGCTCGCCGCCGAGTGGATGGATAGAATCGAATACCTCGAGTATGGCTACGAAGTTTGCGGCGACTATCGCATGGGCCTTAATCCCTCTGACCCTTATACCGAGCAACCAGCAACCACCTCCAAGGACGAAATTGTCGAACTGCTCGATCAACACCCTGGCAAACCCGGTGCCACACGCGCGCGACTCGCGCTCAGACATGTCTACGACCACTCGGTCTCGCCTATGGAGGCTGCATCGGCAATCGCACTTTCACTTCCAACAAGCGAAGGCGGCGTTGGCATTCGAGGCATCGAGCTCAACCGACCGCTCGAGATCCCTCAACGTCTTTGGCATTGCACCAAAGCCCGAACACTCAAAATCGATGCCCTCATTACCTATAAGCGCAGAGAGCTCGGCATCGAATATAAGGGTGGCTTTCACGACGAGACTGGCCGTAAGGGAGCAGATGCGGAACGCGAAGCTGTGCTCGCCCAAATGGGTTATCGCATTGTCACACTCACCTCAGCGCAATTTGCCAGTCAACTCGCTTTTCACCGTGCCATGAACAATATCCGCGAAGCACTCGGTATGCCCCGCTGCACGGATGCCGAGTATCAGCGAAAGCAAAACGAACTGCGAAAGGCACTTATCCGCAACTGGAAGGGCACGAAGGACATAGAGACGCCCTCCGAGTAACGTCGCCCGCTCGGCGCGCGCCAAAACATGTACATCATCCGCCAAAAACGACATTTTTCGACATCTTTGGAGGCTGGTATACATGTTTGGAACCTATGACCGCACCCAACCCCTACCGTTTGCCGAGCAATAGGGTCGCAATCGCCGCCAACCATGTACTATGTACGGGCATTGTCCAAACCTGCAACTCAAAGGATTCCATCTTGCCCGTCGTCGCCGCTATGACCGTTACCTCACGCGCCACAGATGCCATGGTCGCCATCCCGTTTTGGCTCGAAATGTTCGCCGTCGTCGCGGCTTCAATCTCGGGCGTGTTGGTCGCGCGCGAGCACAAGCTCGATCTGGTGGGCGCGGTCGCGCTTGCCGTGGTCTGTGGCTTGGGCGGCGGTCTTTTACGCGACATGACGCTGCAGGTGGGCAACGTCTACATCCTCAACCAGCCCATGGCACTACCGCTCTCCATCGCCACAGCCGCCATCATCTATATCTTCCCGGCAATCGTCGATAAGCCCGAAAAACTCATTCCCCTGCTCGACATCATCTCGGTCGGCATCTATGCAGCAACCGGCGCGGACAAGGCGTTGGTGTACGGATTTGCGCCCGCCGTATGCATCATGATGGGCTTTTTCACCGCGGTGGGCGGCGGCATGTTGCGCGACGGCTTTATGGGCGTGGTCCCGGGCATTTTCCAACGCACCAACTTCTATGCCATCGCGGCCATCGCCGGATCGGCAAGCTATGTAGCCCTCGTCATGAGCGGCCTCATGAGCAATGTTGCCGCGCTGGTCGTATGCGTTGTGGT
This sequence comes from uncultured Collinsella sp., assembly GCA_900547235.1. Lineage (GTDB taxonomy): Bacteria > Actinomycetota > Coriobacteriia > Coriobacteriales > Coriobacteriaceae > Collinsella. The sequence goes on from URFP01000034.1 coordinate 4,772, forward strand.
GACCATGGGGCTGCGTTGGCTATCACTGCGCTTTGACATTAAAAGCCCTACCGAGGAAGACATCGCGCGCTTTTTGCACCGTAAAAAGTAGGTAGCACAGCACAACCCCTCGAAATGCAACCGAGAGATTCTTTTAGAGCGCCCGCGCGTTGGGTACCCTGTTAGATACCTGTCGAGTATCTAACGAAGGATTCACTATGCCTTGCAACCAAGTACCGTCGATCCGGCGCCACAAAGCGCAGGCCCGCATCACCATCCTATTCGCGCTGATTGCGCTCGCGCTCACCGCACTTCCCACGGTGTCGTTCGCCGGCACCGACACCGCGGGAAACGTGCTCGCAACCGAAGTTGACTCAACTCCGTCCGGTATCGAAGGCGACCTGTACTGGGCCGGCCAAAGTCTCAACCTAGACGACGCCTCCATCGGCCGCGATATTATCGCGGCGGGTGAGAACCTGTCGATTCGCGATTGCACCGTAGGCGGCGCCGTTCGTCTGGCGGCACGCACCATCGATATCGCCAAAACCGCAATCGATGGCAGCGTCACGGTGGCCGGCCAGCACGTCGTGCTCAACACCGGCAGCACCGCCAACTGTTTTTACGCGGCAGGCGAAACGGTCGCCCTGCGCGGCTCCGCCAAATCGGCGGCGCTTGCCGGCGACACCGTAACCATCGACGGCACCGTCGATGGCGATGTTGAGGTCTGGGCCGACAAGCTCATCCTGGGTAAAAACGCCCGCATCACCGGCACGGTGAACGCCCACGTCTCACAGGACCCCGAGCGGGCCGAGGGCGCCCAGGTCGGAGCTCTCAAGATCGACCGGACCGAGAACGAGAACACCTCTACGGCCAACGACATTATCGGCGGCATCGTTGCCGCGGCGCTTTCCACCTGCTTTGTCGCCATCCTGCTTGAGCTTGTCTTTCCACGCGCAACCGCCAGCGCTGCCGGCATGCTCCATCAGCGTCCCATGCCGCTGTGGGTAAGTGGTCTTCTGGGCACGGTCGCCGTCGCTCCCGCCGTGCTGCTGCTCATCATCTCGATTGCAGGCCTGTCGCTCGCCGCCGCCCTCATGTGCGGCGTCATCGGCATCGCTTTGGTCTCGGCGGCATTTACGGGCACCGCGGTCGCGCGCATGGTCGGACACAACCAAAACCGCTACGCCATGGCCGCCGTGGGCGGTATCGTCGCGGGCGCACTCACGGCACTTCCTCTTATGGGCAACTTTGTCAGCGGTGTAGCCTTCGTCTTCACGCTCGGCTACGCCATCCAGATCATCTGGCGCAACGCCCACCTCAAGCCGCAGCAGCCGGCTAACACGCCAGGACTCCCCACCGCCTAGCCGCCAACCACCACAAAAGGGCCAGGCACCTTTGTGGTGGCGCAAAGCAACCTGATCCCATTGCACCAAAAAGGGCGCCGACCATTGCGGTCGACGCCCTTTCTTATTGGCAGTTATAAGCCCCAGCGCTTATTTGTTGACCTGGCCGGCGCGGACGGCTGCCTTCTTACGGTCGGTGGCGTTGAGCAGACGCTTGCGCAGGCGGATGTTCTTGGGAGTAATCTCCACCAGCTCGTCGTCGGCGATGTACTCCAGCGCCTCCTCCAGAGAGAAGGTGCGAGGCGGCACCAGCTGCACGGAGATGTCGGAGGTCGAGGAACGCTGGTTGCCCAGGTTCTTGGTACGGGCGATGTTGACGACCATGTCGCCGGCCTTGCTGCGCTCGCCCACGATCATGCCCTCGTAGCACTCGGTGCCCGGCTCAACAAACAGCTGGCCGCGCTCCTGCAGCGTGCCCAGGGCATAGGCAACGGCCTTCTCGGTGGTCATGGAGATCATGGCACCGTTCTGACGGTTGCCGATCTCGCCGGCGTAGGGACCGTACTCCAGGAAGGTGTGGTAGAACACGCCCTCGCCGTGGGTGACGTTCATGATGCGGTTCTTAAGACCCATGATGCCGCGCGTCGGGATCTTGAACTCAAGATGGGTCACGATGCCCGAGGTGTCCATGCTCGTCATGATACCGCCGGAGGTACCGAAGACCTCAACGACCTTGCCCGAGTACTCGTCCGGGCACTCGACGACGGCCTGCTCGACGGGCTCCATCTTGTTGCCGTTCTCGTCCTTCTTAAACAGAACGCGGGGACGGCCGACCTGGAACTCAAAGCCCTCGCGGCGCATGGACTCCATCAGGACGGACAGGTGCAGGATGCCGCGGCCCGAGACCTCGACGCCGCTCTTGTCCTCGAGCTCCTCGATCTTCATGGTCACGTTGTTCTCGGCCTCGTTGAACAGGCGCTCCTTGAGCTGACGGGCGCCCACGATGTCGCCGTCGCGACCGACGAGCGGGGAGGTCGAAGCCTCAAAGACGATGGACAGAGTCGGCGGGTCGATCTCGATGGGCTCGAGCTCAACGGGGTTCTCGGGGTCGGTGTAGACATCGCCGATATCGGTGCGGTCAATACCGACAACGGCGGCAATGTCGCCGGCGCCGACTTCCTGGCACTCGGTGCGGCCCAGGTAGTCGAAGGTAAAGAGCTGCTTGACGGTAGCAGTTGCGCTGGAGCCGTCGTTCTTGACAACCAGGATCTGATCGCCCTGGTGAATGGCGCCGGAATACACGCGACCGATGCCGATGCGGCCGACAAAGTTGGAGTGGTCGATGGTCACGCACTGCATGGCCAGCGGGGCGTTCTCGTCAACCTCGGGGGCGGGCATGTCGTCGATGATCATATCAAGCAGCGGATACATGTCCATGTTGCCGTCGTTGGGGTCAAGACGGGCAAAGCCGTTCATGGCGCTGGCGTAGACCACGTGCTCCATGGCGAACTCGAGCTGGTCGTCGGTGGCACCCAGGTCGGCCATAAGGTCCAGGCAGTCGTTGTAGGCCTTCTCGGGGTTGGCGCCCGGACGATCGATCTTGTTGATAACGATCATGATCTTGAGGCCGGTGTCGATAGCGTGACGCAGCACGAAGCGGGTCTGGGGCATGGGGCCCTCAAAAGCGTCAACCAGCAGCAGGGCGCCGTCGGCCATACGCAGCACGCGCTCGACCTCGCCGCCAAAGTCGGCGTGGCCCGGGGTGTCGATGACGTTGATCTTGACGTCCTTGTACTCGATAGAGATGTTCTTGGCGAGAATCGTAATGCCGCGCTCGCGCTCCTGGTCGTTGGAGTCCAGGACGCGGTCCTCGACCTGCTGGTTGGCACGGAAGGCGTCCGTGGCACGCAGGAGCTTGTCGACCATCGTCGTCTTGCCGTGGTCGACGTGGGCGATGATGGCGATGTTCCTCAGATTGTCTACGCGCATGTAGTTCCCCTATCTTCTATCCATATACAAACGGCACGCGTATGCGGCCCGCCCAGCGATACAACGCTCAGCGGGAATATTGAGCCTTTTACCGAAAACTCGTTTATTTTAGCGATTTTAGATAAGAGGGGTTTCCTCACCTGCAGGTTCAGGGTCGCTCCACATAAAACCATCGCCGGCACCCATGCCCTCATACAGCACGTATGCCGAAAAACCGCTCTCGAGCGTGGTTTCGAAGAAGCTCACGAGCAGGGCGTCGTGATAGCCGCCGTCAATTTCGACACAACCGGTGTAGCCGATGGCGTAACGGGCGATGCGGCCCAGCCCCTCGTCCTTAAGACCCATCTTGTGCTCGGAGATAAAGTTGGTGGCAGCCTCGAGGCACGCCTCTTCGCCATCCTCATCGAGCGCCGCCAGATATCGGTTGGAAGCAGCGTCCTCGATCGCCACAACTACGCCCGGATTCTCGCCGGCGGCAAGGTCGTCCAAGAACGCACCAATCAGGTCACACACCATGGCGTCGAGCTCGGCGGAGACGTTACCGGCGTCCTGCATATCCTGTGCCATCTTTAGACCTTCCCATCGAGTCTGGCGTCGTTACAGTTCCTGTGCCTCGGCAGCGATCTTGGCGGCAGCGTCGCGGGCGCGCATCATATCCATCGCGCGCTTGTCGAGTACCTTGATCTGGTTGGTCAGCATTACCGCATCGACCACACCCCAGATCACGAGGCCCGTAGAGATCGAAAACCCAAGCGCACCAACTGTACCACGAAGGCGCGAGCAGATTGCCGCGACAAGGGCGGAGACGACAACCATCTTGATAAACGAGCCGCGGCGCTCGCGAAGCGTGCGGGCCTGCGTCACATAGGCAATGCGTGCCGCCTCAGAAGCCTCCGAGCGCATCTGGGCCTCGCGCGCAATGGCCGCCGCTTCAGCCGATACGCGGGTACCCATCAGCGACCTCTCCGCTCGCGTGCCAGACATTTAGAAGTCATCGGGGGAGAGCGTATGGACGAACTCGTCGAACTTCTCGAACTCCTGCTCGTCGTCAACTTCCTCGGCATGGGCAGAAACGGTACCCAGGCGATTCATGATGTCGTCCTCCACAAACATGGGGGCATTACTGCGCACGGCAAGGGCGATGGCGTCACTGGGGCGGGCGTCAACCTTGCGCTCGTCACCATCGACCAGCACGACAATCGTCGCATAGAACACCGGCGGCTCGGCACGAACGATCTCGATGCGCTCGAGCTTGGCGCCCAGGGCATCGACGGTGTCAAGCAGCAGGTCATGCGTTATCGGGCGCTCGGCGCGACCGCTATCGATGCCACGGCTAATTGCCGCGGCCTCAAACGAGCCGGTCTGAATGGAAAGCGAACGCAGCGGTGCCGTCGAATCCGACTTGCCGCAGCGCTCGCGAAGCACGATAAGCGATGGCACGGGACCGGCGGCCATGACGATGGTCTCTATGTCGACACGAACCATGGAACACCTCCGGTACGTAGCGGTTAACACGCGGCAGCCCGCCGCATTGAATAGCTATACTACCCAAACTTTCGCACAGCACACAAAATCAAAGTAGTTAATTTGGGGCGGGGCTTTTTTGACTACTTTCAGTAGGTAAGAAAAAAGCCCCGAGGCAACGCCCCAGGGCTCTTCACAGTTTTGATGGTGGACCTGACAAGATTCGAACTTGTGACCTCCCGGTTATCAGCCGGACGCTCTAACCAACTGAGCTACAGGTCCATCATGGTGGAGGTTAGGGGGATCGAACCCCTGACCTCAGGCTTGCAAAGCCCGCGCTCTCCCAGCTGAGCTAAACCCCCACGGAGACAGTAATAAACACCCCAGCGGCGACTCGGCTCTCGCTGGGGTGTTTATTGCGAAAGAAAGTGGTGGACCTGACAAGATTCGAACTTGTGACCTCCCGGTTATCAGCCGGACGCTCTAACCAACTGAGCTACAGGTCCATCGCGCAAGGGATATATTAGACGAGTCGTTACGCGCGCGTCAACAACTTTTTTGAAAATCTTTGAGGGGGGTGGTCGCCGGGCTGACGAGATGGTTTTGGTTTGCTGCTCGGACAGTCCTGCGCAAGACGAAGGCCACATTAAGTGGCCTTCTTTGCGTGCGGAACTCGCGACAAACCAAAACCATCTCGTCAGCCCGGCGACCATGGGGTCCCAAGGTTTTCAAAAAAGCGGTCGGCGCGCAGGTGCGCCGACCGCCGATATATGGGGTCTGATATTTTCTACCAGCTAGTTCCTCTTACTCGTCTAGGAGACCCTCTGGCATGTCGTTGCCGTCGCCTAGATCGACAGGGGTTTCTTCGGGGGCAGAGCCGTCTTCTGTGGCTTCGCCTTCGGGCTTCTCCTTGGCGGCCGTCATGCGGGCTACGGCGCAGATGCGGTCGTTGTCGTCGACGGTCATCATCTTGACGCCCTGGGTGGCGCGGCCGGTCTGGCTGATCTCGTCGGTCTTGACGCGAATGACCGTCGCGCCCTCCGTCACGATGAACAGCTCGTGCTGCGGGCCCACCGTCTTCATGGCCGCGAGGTTACCCTTACGCTCGGTCATTTGGATGGTGTAGACGCCCTGGCCGCCGCGATTCTGCTCCGGGTAGTCCGCGACCGGCGTGCGCTTGCCGTAGCCGCGCTCGGTGATGACGAACAGATCGCCGTTGCCGTTAGTGACTTCCATGCCCAGAACGCTCACGCCGTCCTTCATACCGATACCGCGAACGCCGCTAGTATCGCGGCCGGTGGCGCGCACCTGCTCCTCGGAGAACATGATCGCCTTGCCCGCGGTGGTGGCCAGGATAATCTTGTCGCCCTCGCGCACGCGGCGCACGTTCAGCAGCGCGTCGTCGTCACGCAGGTTGATAGCGATCAGGCCGTCGCGACGGCTGCGGTCATATGCGCTCATTACGGTCTTCTTGACCATGCCGCTCTTGGTGGCAAACATCAGGTACTCGTCGGCAGGGAACTCGCGGCAGCTGATGACGCTCGCGATCTTCTCGCCCTCCTCGAAGGGCAGCAGGTTGACGATTGCGGTACCGCGCGCCTGGCGCGTACCCACCGGCAGCTCGTGCACCTTCAGGCGATAGACCTTACCCTTGCTCGAGAAGAACAGCACGTACTCGTGCGTGGACGCGATGAACATCTCGTCGATGACGTCGTCCTCTTTGAGGTTGACGCCCGACACGCCCTTGCCGCCGCGCTTCTGGGCGCGGTAGGCGGCCACCGGGATGCGCTTGACATAGCCGGTGTGGGTGATGGTCACGACCATGTCCTCATCGGCAATGAGGTCCTCGACGTCCAGGTCCTTCTCGACATGGCTGATCTCGGTGCGGCGCTTATCGCCGAACTTCTTGGAGATCTCGCGCATCTCTTCCTTAATGACGCCCAGGATCTTCTCCTCGTGCGCCAGCAGGTCCTCGTAGTAGTCGATGGCGCGGCGCAGGCCGTCCAGCTCTTCCTGGATCTTGTCGCGCTCCAGGCCGGTCAGGCGGCGCAGCTTCATCTCGAGGATGGCCGTGGTCTGCTCGGGCGTAAAGCCAAAGCGCTCGATCAGGCGGCTGCTGGCCTCGGAGTCGGTCTGCGAGGAGCGGATGATGCTGATGACCTCGTCGATATGGTCAAGGGCCATCAGGTAGCCCTCAAGGATATGCGCGCGGGCCTGGGCCTTCTTAAGGTCGAAGCGGGTGCGGCGGGTGACGACGTCGACCTGGTGGTCGATGTAGTGCTGCAGCATCTCGCGCAGACTTAGGCATTTGGGAACGCCGTTGACAAGCGCCAGGTTGTTGGCGCCAAAGGTCGTCTGCAGCGAGGTGTACTTGTACAGGTTGTTGAGCACGACCTGCGGGATGACGCCCTTCTTGAGTTCGATGACCAGACGGATACCCTTCTGGTTGGACTCATCGCGCATATCCGAGATGCCCTCGATGCGCTTGTCGTTGACGAGCTGGGCGATCTTCTCCTGCAGGGTGCCCTTGTTGACCATGTAGGGGATCTCGGTAAAGACCAGGCGGCTGCGGCCGGTCTTGGTGGACTCCACGTGAGCCTTGGCGCGCACGGTAATGGAGCCGCGGCCGGTCTCGTAGCTCTGCTTAATGCCGGCGCTGCCCATGATGATGGCGCCGGTGGGGAAGTCCGGACCGGGCATGATCTGCATGAGCTCGTCGACGGTGGCTTCGGGGTTGTCGATCAGGTAGCAGGTGGCCTCGATCGCCTCGGTGAGGTTGTGCGGGGCGATGTTGGTGGCCATGCCGACGGCGATGCCCTGGCTGCCGTTGACCAGCAGGTTGGGGAAGCGCGCAGGCAGCGCCACGGGCTCGGCGAGTGATTCGTCGTAGTTGGGCTGCCAGTCGACGGTATCCTTCTGCAGGTCACGCAGCAGCTCCATGGCGGGCTTTGCCAGGCGGCTCTCGGTGTAACGCATGGCTGCCGCGCCGTCGCCGTCGATGTTGCCGAAGTTGCCGTGACCGTCGATGAGCGGCGTGCGCATGGAGAACCACTGCGCCAGGCGAACCATTGCCTCGTAGACCGCGAAGTCGCCATGCGGGTGGTACTTACCGATAACTTCGCCGACCGTCCAGGCCGACTTCTTGTGCGGACGGTTGGGGTAGATGCCGCTCTCGTTCATCGCGTACAGGATGCGGCGGTGCACCGGCTTTAGGCCGTCGCGCACGTCTGGCAGGGCGCGCGCCGTGATGACCGACATCGAATACTCGATAAACGACTGCTTCATCTCGCGACCGAACTCCGAAATCTGGAGCTGGCCGCCATTGATATCCTCGCCGGCCGAGGCGCCACGGTCGACTTCGCCAAAGCTCTCCTCGAGCTCACCGTCGTCCTCTTCCTCGTCATCATCGGCATCGGGGTTATAGGCGTCAGGATCACCGTCCTCGCCCTGCTCAGCGCGGGCAAGCAGGCGCTTCAGATCGTCGGGCATGCCGGCATCGCCGGCCTCGCCCATACCCTCGTTATTGTTGATATCGTCTGCCACGTTACCTCCTCATGGTTTGCGTGGTCCATTAGTTCCCTGCCACGGAGACGAATTACCGGGAACACCGGATAACCCTCCTAGGTTTTCCAGGTGCCCCAGGTTGCCCTGAAGGATGAGGGCGCGCGCCTTGCGTGCGGCGCCCGAAATCCTGAAGGGCAAGATGGGGTGCCTGGGAAAGCTAGGCGTCTAAGAAGCGCGCATCGTGCGCGTGTTTTTCAATGTACTCGCGGCGATAGCCGACCTCGGAACCCATCAGCTCGCGCACGGCGCGGTCTGCCACCACGGCATCCTCGATCGACACGCGCTGCAGGATGCGGGTCTTGGGATCCATCGTCGTCGAGGCAAGCTGCTTGGGGTCCATCTCGCCCAGGCCCTTGTAGCGCTGGACGGTATAGCCCTTGCGCTTCTTGGTGATCTTGCCGTCCTTGGCCTTGCCGTCCTCGTCGTTGTCGTCGGGGTTCAGGCCCAGACTCTGGATGGTGTCGCGCAGGATCTCGTCTTCGGGCTGGCGGCCGTTGGGATACACGTAGTGGATCTTGTTGCGCACCTTAATGCCAAAGATGGGCGGGCAGGCAACATAGACGTAGCCGGCATCGATCAGCGGACGCATGTACTTGTAGAAGAACGTCAGCAGCAGGATGCGGATATGCGCACCGTCGACGTCTGCATCGGTCATGATGATGATCTTGTGGTAGCGCGCCTTGGTGATATCGAAGTCGCCGCCGTCGCCGGCACTCGTCGTGACGCCGCAGCCGATCGCGGTAATCAGCGACTGGATGGTGTCACTCGAGAACGCGCGATGGTCACCAACGCGTTCGACGTTCAGAATCTTGCCGCGCAGGGGCAGAATCGCCTGGATGTCTCGGCGACGGCCGTCCTTGGCCGAACCGCCTGCCGAGTCGCCCTCTACGATGAAGAGCTCGGTCAGCTCGGCATCGCGCACCGAGCAGTCAGCGAGCTTACCGGGCAGGGACGCCGTCTCGAGCAGGCTCTTGCGGCGGGTCGCCTCGCGCGCCTTGCGGGCGGCGTTGCGCGCCTTGCAGGCCTGTTGCGCCTTCTTGACGATCTCGCGGGCGGGCTTGGGATGCTCCTCCAAGTAATCGGCGAGGCCGTCGGTCACGATCTTGAGCGTGAGCGCGCGCATATAGGAGCTACCGAGCTTGGCCTTGGTCTGCCCCTCAAACTGCGGATCGGGCAGCTTGACCGAGATAACGGCCGAAAGGCCCTCGCGCACATCGTCGCCGGTCAGGTTGGCGTCTTTTTCCTTGAGCAGGTTCTGTTTGCGCGCGTAGTCGTTGATCACGCGGGTGAGCGCGGTGCGGAAGCCCTCAA
>URFP01000035.1:0-14239 GCA_900547235.1 uncultured Collinsella sp.
CCGGTCGCCGGCGACCCATTCCACAAACTTGCTGCCGCAGGTCGAGCCCTCGGCGCCCACGCATGTGATCGGTCGCAACACGCGCGAGGCCATGCGCTCGGGCGTGGTCTTGGGCGAGGTGGCCCGCATCGACGGCATGCTCGACATGGTGCTCGCCGAGATGCGCGCGACCAAGGCCGCGGGGGAGGGCGACGTGCCCATCGTCATTACCGGCGACGACGCTGAGGCACTCGCGTCGCTGGTCGGTCACAGTCTGACGGTCGACGACGCGCTGACGCTGCGGGGTCTCGCCGAGCTCTACCGCATCAACCAAAAGCCCCGCCGCGTGTAAAAGTGAGGGCGCCGGTGGGACAAACGTCTCCACCTTTCACCTGCTACAATGGGTCAAATTATTGCGATTACGGAGGTGTCTGCCATGTCGGACGATCTTCATCAAACTTCGTCAGGCAAGCGCCTGGACGTCATTAGCTGGGACGAGTTCTTTATGAGCGTGGCCATCGCCGCGCAGCGCCGCAGTAAGGACCCCAACACGCAGGTGGGCGCGTGCATCGCCAGCACCAACCACCGCATCCTTTCGGTGGGCTACAACGGTACGCCCTCGGCGCTCAACGACGACTTTTTCCCGTGGGGCACGAGCGACGACCCGTTGCAGGACAAGCACAACTACGTGGTGCATGCCGAGGCAAACGCCGTGCTCAACTACCGTGGCTCGCTCAAAGATCTTGAGGGTTCCACGGTCTACGTCACGCTGTTCCCGTGCCACGACTGCGCCAAGATTTTGGCGCAGGTGGGCGTGGGCGAGGTTGTCTACCTGGACAACAAGTACGCCGACACCGATGACGGACGCATCAGCCGCCGCATCCTCGACTCCTGCGGCATCAGCTACCGCCAGGTTATCGTCGATGTTCACATCGGCACCGAGGGGCAGGCTCAGCAGTAGCGCGTGGCAACGCCAGCTGGCAACAAAAGGCAGCCAAAAGAGCCCCGTCCCAAATTGACTACTCGTGAAAGTCGCGTCTGCGCGCATGGACGGCTCGTGAGCGGGTACACGGCTGTAGTAACATAGCTTCTGTCCGCGGGCGCGCCCGCGTAATTGTGAGAAAGGAGCCCCTGTGGCTGTTAACGAAGAGCTGCTTAAGAAGGTTCTTGAAGAGATTCGCCCCAACCTGCAGGCCGACGGCGGCGATATGGAGTATGTGGGCGTTGACGACGAGGGCGTCGTCAAACTGGAGCTGCAGGGCGCTTGCGCCGGCTGCCCCATGAGCTCGCTGACCCTGTCCATGGGTATTGAGCGCATCCTGAAGGAGCATGTGCCCGGCGTTACCCGTGTCGAGCAGGTCAATGCCTCCGGCGAGACCGACGACCTGTACGACGAGTACGCGCCGTTCTAAGATGCGAAAGCTGCGGACGGCATACTCCGCATAGACGTTACGCCCAAATATGCGGCTGCGAGCGTAAGGCCCGCGGCCGCATTTGTATGTAGGGAGTAGGAGGGTCGACATGCTCAACGACTTCTACCATATGCTTGATCCCGTCGCGATTTCGGCGGGGCCCATCACGATTTACTGGTATGGTCTGGCCTATGTGGTCGGAGCTCTGCTCACGGCGGTCGTTATGTATCGCACGCAGCGTCGCTGGGGCTTTAACATCACGATTGACGACCTGACGAGCGTCGTGGTCGGTGTGGTCTTTGGCCTTATCATCGGCGCCCGCCTGTTCTACGTCATCTTTTACGGCGACGGCTACTACTGGGCACATCCGCTCGAGATCTTTGCCACCAACGAAGGCGGCATGAGTTTCCACGGTGGCCTGGTCGGCGGCATTATCGGCGGCATCATCGTGTGCCGCATGTATAAGCTCGACGCATGGACTTTGGCAGACCTTGCCGTCATAGGCGCGCCGCTGGCCTTGTGCCTGGGCCGTTGTGCCAACTTTGTCAACGGTGAGCTGTGGGGCAAGCCGACCGATCTGCCCTGGGGTGTGGTCTTTGGCGGGACTGCGGGCGATATGCCGCGTCACCCCTCCCAGCTCTACGAGGCATTTCTTGAGGGCATCGTGCTTTTTTGCATTCTGCAGGTGCTCAGCCGCAAAAAGCCGCTGCTGCCCCAGGGCACGTTTATGGGCGTGTTTGTGATGGGTTACGGCATCGTCCGCTTCCTCGTCGAGTTCGTGCGCGTGCCCGACGCCCAGCTTGGCTATCTGCTGGGCGGCGTCATCACGATGGGTCAGCTGCTGAGCCTTCCGCTCGTTATTGCGGGCCTGGCGCTCATCATCTTCGCCCGACACCGCAATCGCCCCCAGCGCATCTACCTCGACGCTTAACCACCACATACGACCACAAAGGGGGCAGGCACCTTTGTGGTGGTTTGCTGGGCAATGATGACAGAACCGTAACGTTTCCCCAGATAAAACCTGCCAAAATAAACCTGTCCCTTTTTGGCAGGTTTCTAGAAAGGCTTTCGGACTGTGAAGGATTCCGATCTCTCCACAACGGCTGCGCGCGACGCGGCCCGCATCGTCTGGTTTAAGCGCTACCCCGCCAAGCAGACGCTCATCGCATTTCTGCTCGCGCTGTTGGCGACCACGGCGTTTTCCATCGATCCCGCCCCGGTGTCGAGCAACGCAGTCTTGGCGATTGACCCCAAAGCCTCGGGCATGCTGTACGTGTGCTACGAGGTGCTCCTCTCGTTTGCCGGCCATACCGACGCGGTCATGCTGCTTGCGCTTGCCTGCCTGCTCACGCTGCCGTTTCGCTACGTGTTCTTTGGCCGTGGCGACACCTGGCGTCCATCGATCATTCTGCCGTCGCTGTTTTTCGCCATCTGCATGGTGTTCGGCCGCAGCTACGACCTCACCGACTCGGCCGAGATTGTTCTTGGCGACAAGGCCCGCATCATCTGCGCCTGGATTGGCGGCGCGGGCTGGATGCTCCTAGCGATCGTGGCCTTCTATCTGGCTTTTGAGTGTCTGGATTGGCTGAGCTCCCGACGCATCCCGTTTTCCGAGGCGCACTTTGGCCGCATATGGCGTGTGGCTCACGCCGTGCTCTCGGTCCATCCCTTTGCCGGGCCCTTCCTGGTGCTTATGATCGCCTGGGCGCCCACGCTCATCGCTTCGCTGCCCGGCCTTTTTATGGGAGATACGGGTGCGCAGATTCGCCAGTGGTTCAACTATCCCAACGGCACGAGCGACTACCTGCGCCTACTCAACCCCAACGTGCTGCTCAACGGGCATCATCCCGTAGTGCACACGGCCATTATCGGCTCGTGCGTTCAACTGGGGCTTTCGCTGTTCAACAGCGCTAACGCGGGCCTCATCATCTATACCTGCGCTCAATTTGTCATCACGGCTGCCTGCATGGCCTATTCCATTTCGTCGCTGCGCAAACTGGGCGTGAGCCTGCCGGTTCGCGGTGCGATCCTGCTGTTCTTTGCGTTTATGCCGATGTTCTCTAACTACGCGGCGTTGCTCACCAAAGACGTGCTCTTTGCCGACGCGTTTTTGGTGCTGCTGGTACAGACCGTCAAGCTCGTGGCATGTGGCTTGCCCCGTCGTGATGCCAATGCCGAGCGTGCGGGCGAACAGAGGCCCGTGCTCTTTGCGCGCCACGACTGGCTGTTGCTTGCGCTGGCTGCCATGGGTTCCACGTTTTTGCGCAATGGCGGTCTGGTCTTTCCGTTGGCGGCCTGCGTGATTGCGGCGGCGTTTTGCGCATGGGATGTACATGTCGCCCGTCGTGCGGCTAAGCAGACGGGCACCGCGGTCTCATGCGCCACGCCGCGCTTCCGCTGGGTTGGCGTCCTCGCGGTGCTCGCACTCTGCCTTGCCTCTAATATGTACTTCACCAAGGTCTTTATGCCGGCGCACGACATCACGCCTGGTTCCAAGCGCGAAATCCTCTCGATTCCGTTCCAACAGACGGCTCGTTTCGTCCAAAAGCACGACGGCCTCAACTCGGGCGTCAACCCTACGGTTAAGGAGGACGGCACTATCGTGGAGGCTCCTTGCGACGGCTTGGTGACCGACGAGGAGCGCGCCGTGATCGACCGGGTGCTCAAGTACGAGAATCTGGGCCGCCGTTACAACCCGGATAAGTCGGACGCCGTCAAAAATTGCTTTAACGAGTACGCCTCGCAGGAGGACATCAAGGCCTATTATGAGGTCTGGGCGCAGATGTTCAAAAAGGATCCCGAGTGCTATATCTCGGCGCTCATCAATAACTATTACGGCTACTTTTATCCGAGTGCCCGCGATGCCTGGGTCTACAGCACGGCGCGTAGTGCCGAGATCATGGCGCGTCCCGACAACCTCAAGTACTTCGACTTCCATCCGGTTGACAGCAACGTGGTGCGCTGGTGCGACCACCTGATCAATCTGTACCGTGTGGCGGTGCAGCGCATCCCGTTTATTTCGCTCACCATGAGCTCGGCCACCTATGTGTGGATTATGATCGCCGTGGTGGTCTACCTGCTGCGTCGTCATTCATGGCGTGCGCTGGCGATCTGGGTGCCGCTGTTGGGCGTGCTCGCCGTGTGCCTGATTGGTCCGTGCAACGGCTCGACCTACATGCGCTACCTGTATCCGGTCATCGCCTGCATGCCCTTCGCCATCGGCGCCACCGTCACCCGCAGCGACTTCCTCTGGTCCTAACTTGGTGCATTGGGGTCAGGTTTCTTTGCACCAAAGGGGACATCATCACGACGCCTTCATTTTGGGGTTTATCTCGCAGGCCAGTAGGTATATCATAACGACGTTTGTTTATATTGCCCGAGCATCTGCGCTGGGCTTTAGGTCGAAACCGATAGGAGACACGTATGTCCGGACACTCTAAGTGGGCCACAACCAAGCATCGTAAGGGCGCGCAGGACGCCAAGCGTTCCGCCCTCTTCTCCAAGCTCAGCCGCAACATCACCGTTGCTGCCCGTCTCGGCGGTGACCCGCTGCCCGAGAACAACGCCAGCCTCGCCGCTGCCGTTGCCAAGGCCAAGGCTCAGTCCATGCCTAAGGACAAGATCAAGTCCGCTATTGACAAGGCTTTTGGTTCGGGTGCTGACGCCGCCGTCTACGAGAACATCGTGTACGAGGGCTACGGTCCCGCCGGTGTCGCCGTCTACGTCGACTGCCTGACCGACAACCGCAACCGTACCGCCGCTGATGTCCGTTCCGCCTTCTCCCACGCTGGTGGCAACCTGGGCACCTCCGGCTCCGTCGCCTTCCAGTTTGAGCGCAAGGGCCAGATCGTCGTCGCCAAGGAGATCCTGGATGAGAACGCCAAGAAGGAGACCATGATCGCCAACGGTGCTGCCGGTGACGAGGATGAGTTCATGATGGCCATCGCCGAGGCCGGTGGCGAGGACTACGAGGATGCCGGCGAGGAGTGGATCGTCTGGACTGCTGCCAACGACGTCATGTCTGTCTCCAAGGCGCTCGAGGAGCAGGGCGTCCAGGTCAAGGGTTCCGAGACCACCATGGTCCCGACCACCCCGACCGAGGTCTCTGGTACCGACGCCAAGAAGGTCCAGCGCCTCATCGACCGTCTTGAGGAGCTCGACGACGTCCAGGACGTCTACAGCACCATGGACATGACCGACGAGGTCATCGCTGCCCTCGAGGAGGAGTAGCGCCAGCACGGATTGAGCCGTGCATATCTGGGCATAATGAAGCGAGCATGCAAGCCTCGTGGAATAGATGAGCCGGATCCGCGTGCGTAGAGCACCGGACCCGGCTCTTTTATAATGATGCGAACCGTTTTGCATTTCGAGAGCCGAGATTTGAAGGGAGCGCCGCGTGCGCGTACTCAAACGAGCCCTAGCGATCGTGTATCTTGCCGCCACCATCGTGGCACTGGGTACGCTTGTCTGCCAGTTTTGGGGGCCGTATACGTATCGCTTTATGCTGCTGATGCGCGACCCCATGCCGCGCATCGTCGTGACGGCGTGCGCCGGCGTCGTGGCGATCGGCGTACTGCTGAGCTTTTTCCGCCTGATGTTCGCCCGTCGCGAACCGTCCTGCGTGCATCCGGCGGGGGAGCGCAATATCGAGGTTACCCTTGCGGCGCTTTCTTCGTGCGCCAGGGTTGCTGCCGAGCGCGACGACCGCGTGATGGTCGAGCATGTCGAGGCTCGCGTCCAAGGCCCCGACGATTCGCACGTCCGTTTTAAGGTCGAGGCTATCGCGCTTGACGATAAGGACGTGGCATCTCTGGCTACCGCGATGCAGCAGCGCATCGAAGAAGCCTGCGATACCATGCTCGGCGCGCCGGGTACGACCGCGCGCGTCCGTTTTTTGCCGTCCAAGACTACCGTCCAGACCGTGGAGGTTTCCGGTGAGTGATACCAATCAAGATAAGACCGCTCGTACGCCGCGCCTGACGATTGACCAGAGCGCCACGTCGGCGAGCGAACCTGTTGATTCCAAAGCAGAGGCAACCGAGTTACAAGACGCGGCAGCCGCGGATTTTGACGAGGCTATGGGTCTCATCAAGGGTACGGGCGCTGCCGTCTGGAGCTATGCTGTGCGTCATCCCAACACCACGCTCGGCGCCGTCGCCGGCTTTATCCTCGCCGTGTTGGTGCTCACGTTGGGCCTGTGGGACACGCTCGTCATTGCATTCTTCGTGCTGATCGGCGCTGTGATCGGCCAAATTCGCGACGGCGAGAACGGGATCGTCAACTTCTTCGGCCGTCTGTTTAGCGGCCGCTAATATGTATTCGACTGTCGCATCCGCGGCGGGCATAAGGAGGAACCATGGCTTTTAATACGAAGGTCGATGTAGCCGATACCGAGCTCGAGGAGAACGAGGCGGTCGTCGCCGAAGCTGAGGATGTGACGCTCGAGGATGAGGCTCTCGTCGAGGCCGAGTCCGATACGGATGAGGACGACGAGGAAGCGGATGAGTCCGAGGACTCGCTGACCTATTCCAACGGCG
This sequence comes from uncultured Collinsella sp., assembly GCA_900547235.1. GTDB lineage: Bacteria > Actinomycetota > Coriobacteriia > Coriobacteriales > Coriobacteriaceae > Collinsella. Next base: position 6,929 of record URFP01000035.1, read on the forward strand.
TGATCGAGAAGATCGTTGCCATGGCCACCCGCGAGGTTCCGCACGTTCTGGGCATGAAGGGTAACCTCATGCACTTTGTGCAGGAGCAGTTTGGTGCCGAGAATCTGACCAAGGGCGTGACGGTCGAGGTCACCGACGATAATCGCGTGGTCGTCAACATCTCCGTCATCATCGAGTACGGCGCCTATGCGCCCGCGATCTTCGACGATGTTAAGGCACGTGTCACCGAGCGCCTTGCCGCGATGACTGGCCTTGAGGTGGCGGGCGTCAACCTGCGCATCGAGGATGTCATCACCCCCGAGGAGTACGAGCACCGCACCAGCCAGCACGAATAACCTTCCAAAAAGGGACAGGTTTGTTTTGGCAGGTTTTATCTGCGAAAACATTAAACGGCCGACCGCGCAAGCAAAAGCGTGGCCGGCCGTTTTTGTACGCTCCCGATATAGTCATACCGCTCGTCTAACTAAGGGTTGCAATCCCCACGTTCCGCGTTACTCTAATGGGCGCATTGTTTCCAAATTGTTAACGAGGGGTTGCCGTAATGGCCGACGAGCACGAAACAGAAAGCAAGGCACGGGCAATTGAGGCCGCTGCGGCAGAGGCGGCGTCGCGTGCTGCCGAGGAGGTGCATCGTCCTCCCGTAGTGCCGATGGAACGCGTGGTCGATCGCGATGTTATCGAGCGGGGCGAGCGCGCTGGTCGCAAGCGCAGCCAGGAGCCGGGCTTTCCGCGCTTTTTTGCCGAGCTCAATTTGGGCCTGATCCTCACGGCCTTTGCCATCGTCGCGTTTAAAACCCCTAATCACTTTGCTTTTGGCGGCACCTCGGGCGTGTCGGTCATTCTGTCCACGCTGTTCCCGACCCTGCCCGTCGGCGTCTTTATGTGGATTATCAATGCGGTCCTGGTCGTTCTGGGCTTTATCTTTTTGGAGCGCAAGGCAATCCTGTGGAGCGTCTTTGCCTCGTTTGCGCTGTCCGCCTATGTTTCGCTGTTTGAGCTCTTTATTCCGACCGATGTCTCGATGACGGGCGATATGTGGCTCGACCTGTGCTTTGCCGTGATTCTGCCGGCGCTCGGCAGCGCCATCGTCTTTGATATTGGTGCCTCGACGGGCGGCACGGACATCCTCGCCATGATTCTCAAACGCCGCACCACGCTTGAGATCGGCCGTGCGCTGCTGTTGGTCGATATCGGCATCGTGACCATCGCGGCCTTCTTGTACGGTCCGCGCGTCGGTCTGTACTGCGTGCTCGGCCTGTTTGCCAAGACGCTTGTGGTCGACAAGGCCATCGAGAGCATTCACCTGCGCAAAGTCTGCACGGTCATTTGTTCCGAGCCCCTTAAGGTCGAGGAGTTTATCGTCAAGCATCTCAACCGTACGGCGACTATCAGCCGCGGCTACGGTGCTTTCTCGGGCAAGTGCGTGACGGTGATCATGAGCGTGCTAAGCCGTCGCGAGGCCGTGCAGCTGCGCCGCTATGCGCGCGAAGTCGATCCGGGTGCCTTTATCACGATTGTCGACAGCTCCGAGATCGTCGGCAAGGGTTTCCGCGGAACGAACTAACGCGGCCGAGCTCATCAAACAATCGAATAGCGCCCTGCGCATTGCAAATGCGTCATGTTGGAGTATTTGTCCCCACATTGGGTGATAATGATGCTAAAGACATCGTTTGCGATCCAGATGATTCGCTCAAGATACGAAGGGATGATCTCGATGTTCTGTTCGCAGTGTGGTGCCCCCATGGGCGACAACGATAAGTTCTGTGGTGCGTGTGGTGCCCCCAATGCCGGTGCCGCAGCCTCTGCCCCTCAGGGTCAGCCCCAGCAGTTTGTTCCGCAACCGCCCGTGGCGAATGCGTCCAAGGGCTGTGTGGCTCAGGCGTTTGAGGATATGACCAAGACTCCGGGCGTGCTGCAGCGCGTGTGCCAGATTGCCTTTTTACCGGCGCTGATTTGTGTTGTGTCGGTACTCGTGCTGTTTATTCCCGTTATTGGCGGCATTGCAGCTGCCATCGGCTTTTTGGCAGCTTGCATTGCGAGCGTGTGTGGTTCCGGCTTTGGTATTGAGTGGGGTCGCGATCTGTCGCTCAAGGTTGATGGCGGTATGGATCGTCCACTCATGCGTTCCACGTCGTTTGGCCTCGGAGTCTTTTCGAGCGTTATCTCGGTCGTGCTCGAGGTTATCGCTGCCATTCCCGTTATCGGTGTAGTGCTTTCGCTGGTGGAGAGCGTGGTAATTGGCGCCGCGGGCTCGTATTCGTATTACGGCTCCTATGCACTCGAGGCAGCGCTGTTTGGCTCGCTTGGCCTGCTTGTCCTGGCTATGATTGCCACGGCGGTCTTGGGGGTCTTCTTTAAGATGTTCGCCGACATTGCCGTGATGCACTTTGCGGTGACCGGTCGTGTCGAGAGCGCGTTTTCGCTCGACAAGGTCTGGGCGGCGTTTAAGCACAACAAGACCAAGCTGTTCTGCGCTTCGTTCCTTCCCGAGTTTTTGACGGGTCTGGTCGCCAACGTTGTCACATGGATCCTGACGCTCGTCTTCGGCGCCATTGCCTCTGTCGGTATGTATAACTACTACTACCGTCCTTCGGCTATTGAGGCGCTTGTTACCGGCGGTGGCATCACGCTCGTATTGTTCTTGGTGCTGACGGCGTTTGTCACGGTATTCCTTACGGTCTTTGGCAAGATGCTCAAGCATCGTGCCGTTGGCTATTGGGTAGCGCGTTATGCAGCTGAATGGGCTGATGAGGATAAGGATGACGTCCTGACCTTTGTGCTGCCGTTTGAGAAGAAGTCTGCTCCGGCTGGTTTTAGCACCGACGCAGCGCCCGTATCCGATTCCGCTGCGGCGCCTGCGCCCGAGCCCGAGCCCGAGCCCGCGCCCGAGCCCGTGCCTGAGCCTGAACCTGAGCCCGTGCCTGAGCCCGAGCCCGCGCCCATGCCGGAACCGGAGCCCGAGCCTGCGCCTGAGCCCGTGCCTGAGCCCGAGCCTGCGCCAAGCTCCGACGAGGACCCGCAGGACGAGTAACCCTGCCACCTGCCATTTGGGGACGGGGTAGAAACGGTAGAAATAGCGCTTGACAAATAAGCGGGGACGGACGTGCCGAAGCGTCCGCCCCCGCTTTGATATCGCGATGCGGCTATGACTGCGAGATGGTCGTGGATCGACTACTCGTCGTGCTTCTCCTCGCGGCGAGCGGCGGCACGTGCATCGTGGATGCCCTTGATTGCGGCGTGTCGGGCGGTGCGGGCATCGTGCATGGCGTCGCGGGCCTCGGCGGCCGTGGCCTTGGCAGAGCGCAGTTTTGCTGCCAGGTCGGGATTGGTCTCGGCGACCGCGGCAATCGTGGGGCCGTCGAGCTCTTCTTGTGTGGGCTCGGCCAAAAAGTCGATGGCATATTGGGCGGCCACCATGGAGCCCTTGGCCAGTACCGACTCGTCAATCTTGTAGAAGCAAGAATGTTGGGCGTACGTGGCGCCAATCTGGGGGTTGCGCGTGCCAACAAAGGCGAGCACGCCCGGTACGCGGCGCAGGTACTCCGAAAAATCCTCACCCGAGAGTGTGCCGCGATAATGGCCTTGGCCGGTGGGGCCCAGGCATTTGATTACTGCCTGGCGGCAGCGCTCGCTCGAGGCGGCATCGTTTTCGACCTTGTAATTGGCGATGGTGTAGTCGGTGAGCTCTGCCTCGGCGCCCAAGGCGGCCGCGGTATGCTCCACGATGCGACGTATAAGCTCCGGCATTTCCTCGTGGGTCGAATCTCCGTAGGTGCGCACCGTGCCGGCGAGGTAGGCCGTGCCGGCGATAACGTTGCGCGCGGTTCCGCCGTGCAGCTCGCCGACGGTAATGACGGCCGGCTCGTAGGGACTGATCTCGCGCGAAACGATGGTCTGCAGGGCATTGACGATCTCGGCGGCCACCATGACGGCGTCGTGGCCGCGCTGGGGCATGGCGCCGTGGCACGAGGTGCCGCGGACGTCGATGCGGAACCAGTCGGTATTGGCCATGCGCGGTCCGGGCTCGCAGCTCACAGTGCCGGCGTCGACCTCACTCCAGATGTGCGCGGCGTAGGCGCCATCGACGCCGTCGAGCACACCCGTGCCGATCATGAGCTTGGCGCCCTGGCCGTTTTCCTCGCTGGGCTGGAAGACGATGCGGATTTCGCCGTGGATGTCGTCGGTCATATGGCGCAGGATTTGCAGCGTGCCGAGCATCATGGCGATATGGCAGTCGTGGCCGCAGGCGTGCATGCAGCCCTCGTTGACGCTGGCGAACTCTTCGCCGGTCTGCTCGGTGACGGGCAGGGCGTCGATGTCGGCGCGCAGCAGGATGCGGCGGCGTGGCGTGCCGTCCTCGCGATAGGCGTCGGGCGCGGTGCCGCGAAGGGTTGCCACAAGGCCCGTCTTAAGGGGACGCTCGTAGGGGATATTCATGGCGTCGAGCTGGTTGGCGATGTCAGAAGTCGTGCGCTCCTCGGCAAGGCTCAGCTCCGGGTGCTTATGGAAGTGGCGGCGCTGCTTGATGATATAGGGTTCAAACTCGGTAGCGATATCTTTGATGGCTGCGGTGACGTCGTCAGCCGCACGAGCCTCGGTCGCCGCCATAATCTGCTGTGCCTTGGTCTTCGTCATGGTCGATTTGCTCCTTGCTGGGTTGATCGCAAAATCGTACAGGCTCTCTCCAGTATGCCACCTGCCGCTAGGGCTGGTAAAGTTGCCGTTTGCCGCTTGGGGTTTTGTTGCAAGGGCGGGGGAGTACACTCGGGGGTGTTGAATTTCCTGCCAGAGATGGGGATGCCCATGCAACATATCGATCGGATTATCCGCTCCAAGAACGTCTTTACCGCGCAAGACGGCATCGATACTGCCCGCGAGCTGGCGATTGCCATCGCAGGCGACCGTATCGTCGCAGTCGGCAAGCCCGATGACGTGATCGCCGCCGCTCCCGCCGCCACGCCGGTTATCGACTACGGCGAGCAGTTTGTCTGCCCCGGTTTCCATGACGCTCATCTGCACTTCTTCCATACCTCGGTCGGTTCCTCGCCGTACATGCTCATGGATATGGGCACGTCCGAGGCGGCGCTGGTGCAGCACGCGCTCGAGTTTTCCCAGGACCTGCCCGATGACGCTTGGGTTGTGACGCAGGGCTGGCGCGACTACCGTTGGGACCCGCCCGCGCATCCTACCAAGGCGTCGCTCGATGCGGCATTCCCCGATCGCCCCTGCGTTATGTATTCGGGCGACGGGCACACGCTGTGGCTCAACAGCCGCGCACTCGAAGCCCTCGGCGTGACACGCGACAGCGAGCCTCCGGCGGGTGGTAGCTACGACAAGGATGCAAACGGCGAGCTCACGGGTATCGCTCACGAGGCGGCCGCTATGCAGCTGCTTCCGCGCTGCCTTGAGTGGCTGGGGGAGGATCGCATTGCAAGCGCTTACGCCGATCAAATGAGGCGTATGGCCGAGCAGGGCATCACCTCGATCTGCGACATGTCGCTCATGCCCATGCCGGGCTGCGATTTTATCCGCGACGATGTCTACGACAAACTGCAGGCAGCCGGCAAGTTGGGCATCCGAGCCCATCTGTTCCCCACGCTGCTGGATGACCAGTTGCGCTTGGAAGAGCTGCAGACCCGCTACGCGAACAACGCGCTGCTCTCGGCGCCAGGCTTTAAGCAGTTCTTCGACGGCGTGTCGAGCGAACACACGGCATATCTCACCGAGCCCTATACCAATCCGCGCTTCCCGGGCGACCAGGGCCGTCTGACAGTTCCTGCCGAGCGCATGCGTAAGCTGGTTCTGGCGGCTGCGGAGCGCGGCCACACTGTGCGTATCCACGTTATCGGCGACGGTGCGATTCATGCCGCGCTGGATATCTTCGAGGAGGCCGCCGACCTGTACGGCCTGCCCCAGCACGGCCATAACACACTCGAGCATCTGGAGAACCTCCTGCCCGAGGACATCGACCGCCTGCGCAAGCTCAACGTGATTGCCTCGAGTCAGCCCTGTCACATTACGCTCGACCCGGGCGGCCCCGAGCGCGATTTGGGCATGGAGCGCAGCCGCATCATGTGGCCGTTTGCAACCTATAAGCAGCGCGGCATTCGCCAAGCCTTCGGTACTGACAGCCCTATCACGCCCGTTACCAGCATGAACGTGCTCTACACGGCTATCACCCGCCAAGACCCCAAAAGCCACTGGCCCGAGGGCGGCTGGTTACCGAGTGAGCGTATCGACGCGGCAACAGCCCTGCGCAACTACACCCTGGGCAGCGCCTATGCAGCGGGCGACGAGCAAAACCTCGGCAGTCTGGAGCCCGGCAAGTACGCCGACCTGGTAGTCCTGGACCAAAACCCGCTCACCATCGACCCCCAAGAGCTGCAAGCCACCAAGGTTCAGGCCACCTACCTGGCGGGCAACTTAATCTACGAGCGCTAATATTCATGCCGTACCGTTAAACGCGGCTCGGGCAGCATATTTTGGGATGGCGCTCGAGCCGCGTTTGTTTGCAAATGGGGGGTTCGTTAGGAGCGTCCCCGCCCTGCTTGATTTGGGCGCGGGGCGGAGGCGCCGCCGCCCCGCGCCCAATTTGGACAGCAGCAATGCTATCTCTAGGTGTTTTGCATACTTTCCATTACGAATTGCATAAAAAGGCTGGGATGTTCTTCCGGATCCTGATGTACCCCCGTCCGCGCCGTGCAAAAAACGGAGTATTCAGCACTGCGAGCTCTGCCTGTGCCGCTGCGGCTGAGTAACGTTGCAGAGATTGACGTCATTTTGTGCTCCGGTGCGGCGTGAGGCATGCCTTTCTGTCCTGACGGGGTTTGCCTGCCGACCAAAATCGCTGGCCGAAGGCGTCCTTGGGACCAATATGGTGTGTCCGGCACGTATGCAGCCGTCCTGGTCTGCTGAATACTCCCAAAAATGCACGGTGCTCCCCAGGGGACCCGTGCGCGCAGCGAAAACCATGCCCACGTTCCTATCCGCATCGCCATTTTGCTGCACTGACTTTTCTGAATACCGGGCCCGATAACGTTGACTCAGCTCCCGTGTGGCGCCGGAGGGGCGGGATATAAGGTTTATCGCGAGTTCCGCACGAGCCGAAGGCCACTTAATGTGGCCTTCGTGCGAGCAGGACTGCCCGAGCAGGAAACCTTATATCCCGCCCCTCCGGCGCCACACGGGAGCCGCGCACAAGTTATCCCCCGGCATTCAGAAAATCTAAGTGCCAAAAAATAAGATTTTTTGACTCCGTGTTGTATAACCCGCCATTCGTGGGTACCATTCAACGCGTACGCAAACAAAAAG
>URFP01000036.1:0-14205 GCA_900547235.1 uncultured Collinsella sp.
ATGCGGCAAAAGGGAGAAGCAACATGAAGAAGTCGACGTTTAACACCCTGCTTGTCGGTGGCGGTTTTCTGCTCGGTACGGCCGGCATCAAGCTGCTCACCAGCGCTCCGGTAAAGAATGCTTGCGTGCAGGGTATCGCGTGTGGCATGCGCATCAAGAACGGCTACCAGGACATGGTCGAGCAGGCCAAGGCTAATGTCGACGACATGGTTGCCGAGGCTGCTTACATCACCCAGAGCGAGGCCGCTGCTGACGAGGCAGCCGAGTAACGCTCCCAGGCACAAACTATGAGATTCTCGATTATTAGCGAGATCCCCGGCAGGACCCGTCTTCAATTGGCGGGTCCTGTGCCAGAGAGTGATCTCGATGCACTTCTTAAGCTTGGCGGCGACATCGACGGCGTGCACAAGGTGCGCGTCTACGGCCGCATCGGCCAGATGGCGCTCGAATACGATGAGCCGCGCCGCGCGAGCGTGCTGGCCGCCGTCGGTGCGCTCGACGCTCAGGCCATTGCCGACGCAAAGACGGGTTACGTGATGCAGCTTGAGCCGCGCAAGCACAAACTCGTTATGGATCTTGCCACACTCGTCGGTGCCCATTACGCACGTCGCTGGTTTTTGCCCACGCCCCTGCGTGCGGTGTTTGTCGTAGCCGGCTACCTGGCCTTCTTGCGCGCCGCCCTCCGCGAGCTCGCGCAGCCGCGCCTGACCGTTCCCGTGCTCGACGCTTCGGCCATCGGCATTTCGTTCGTCAAGCGTGATGTCGACACCGCGGGCCAGACAATGTTCCTGCTCAACGTGGGCGAATTGCTCGAGGACTACACACGCGCCATGAGCGAAAACGAGCTCATCAACTCGCTGCTCGACGTGCCCGATAAGGCGCAAAAAGTGGTCGGTGACACCGAGGTAAGCGTTGCCGCCACCGAGCTTGAGCCCGGCGATCTGGTCGCCGTGCGCACTGGCATGTCCATTTGCATCGACGGTGTCGTCGAGCAGGGGAGCGCTATGGTCAACCAAGCGACCCTGACCGGCGAGCCGCTGGCCGTTGAGCGCAGCGTGGGCGACGACGTGTTCGCCGGAACCGTCGTGGAGGACGGCAGCATCTTGGTGCGCGTGCGCGCCAACACGGCGCAGACCAAACTGCGCTCGATCGTCTCGCTCGTGCAGACGGCCGACTCGCTCAAATCCGAGGGCCAGTCGCATATGGAGGACCTCGCCAACAAGATCGTCCCGTGGAACTTCCTGCTCGCGGGTCTGGTCGCGCTCACCACGCGCAGCCTTATCAAGACCTCGGCGGCGCTGATGGTCGACTACTCGTGCGCACTCAAGCTCACGGGTTCCGTCGCCGTCATGACCGCTATGAGCGATGCTGCCAAGATGGGCGTCATGGTCAAGGGCGCGAAGTACTTTGAGTCGTTTGCCAAGGCCGACACCATTGTGTTTGACAAGACCGGCACGCTTACCGAGGCGCAGCCGCGTCTTGCCTGCGTGCTCACCACCGATGGCTGGAGCGAGGACGAGGTCCTGCGCCTTTCCGCTTGCTTGGAGGAGCATTTTCCGCATCCGGTGGCGCGTGCCGTGGTCAATGCGGCACGCGAGCGCGGGCTCGAGCACCGCGAGCGCCATGCTGCCGTCGAGTACATCGTGGCGCACGGCATCGCTTCGTCCATTGAAGGGCGTCGCGCGATTATCGGCTCGGCACACTTTGTGTTTGAGGACGAGAGCGCGCAGCTCGATTCCGACATTAAGGAGCGCATTGAGTCTCAGATGCAGGGCCTGTCACCGCTGTATCTGGCGGTCGATGGCAAGGTCGTCGGCGTGCTCGGTATCGAGGATCCGCTCAAGCCCGGGGTCCGTGAGGCCATCGCCGACCTGCATGCGCTGGGCGTCAAGCATGTCGTTATGCTTACGGGCGACTCCGAGCGCACGGCCGAGCGCATCGCGCGCGAGGCGGGCGTCGACGAGTTTAAGGCCGAACTGCTGCCCGAGGACAAGTACGCCTATGTGGAGCGGATTAAGCGCGAGGGGCGCCACGTTGCCATGGTGGGCGACGGTGTCAACGATTCGCCGGCGCTCGGTTTGGCCGACGTGGGCTTGGCGATGGGTGGCGGAAGCGACATCGCCAAGGAGGTTGCCGACATCATCCTGACCGATACGGATCTTGCCGCGATCGTGCGCCTGCGCCGTATGAGTCAGGGGCTTATCGATCGTCTGACGAGTTCGTATTCCAAGGTGATGCTCACCAACTCGGCGCTCCTGGCGCTGGGCATTACCGGCATGATCACTCCGCAGACGTCGTCACTGCTGCACAACGGCTCAACGATTGCCTACAGCCTGAGCAACGCGAAGGCTTACCTGCGTTAGCAGACGTGTTCGCCCACGTTATCTGGCCTGCGCCCAGACGGCATCGGTGTCGTCCGGGCGCAGGCCTTTTTAGACAAGTGCAGCTTTGATGGCGGGGCTTTCTGCGAGCTGCTCGACTGCCTTTTCGTCGGAGCTGTCGAGTGCTGCCAGACTGCGGTAGACCCACTCGTTGACCTGGGTGTTCTTGACGCCTGCGGTCTGCATAAGGGCGCCTACCTCGCGGATTGCTGCGAACAGATCGGCCTTGGGACCCGCGAGCTCGACCTCGATACCGTGGTAGGCGGTCACGCCGCGGTTCTCACTCACGTGGTCGATAAAGCCCTCGACGGTCCCAAGCTGCTGAGTGAGAGCTGCATCATCGTCAACGTCCAGCGCGACGAGCGCGTTCGATACCGTGAGGGCGGGATGTCCGCAGGGGACAAAGCCCTCGATGACATCCATAGCTTCGGTAATGGTTGAGCCCAGGCCTGCGAGGGCATTGACGAGTTGCTGCTTGGTATCCATAACGGTCCTTTCGACGGGTCAATTTTGCTTGGCGAAAATATACGTGACGCGATCGGTAACAAAAGTGCGAAGTGCGGCGCACATTGGGGTCTTCACAGCTCGTGCATAGAACAGCTGTCCGCTTTCAGAACGTGGTAAGATAACACTCCACAAGCGGGGCTCGCCCCGTATGTTCCTTGAAAAGTCGACGGTTATCGGGTGTTTGCAGGCCCGATACCATCCAGACTTTCCCGACATTCGGGGGCGACTGGTTTCGACACGATAGCTCTGAGAGAGGAAGCAAGCCGAGGTCTCCTCGCCTCGTTAAACAGGGGTACCGTCAAATTGAATTGACAACAACTCTTCTTTTGAGCCTATGGCTCTCGCTGCTTAATTTATAGCGGCGCGTCAACCCGGTGATTTCCCCGACACCGGCGCGACGTCATTTTAGGGGAATGCTCCTGCGCACGTAATCGGTATGGTGCAGGCTAAGACCGAACCGGTTAGGACGTCGCGAGCGTGTCGCTGCGCGCAAAGCGTCCGAGACAAAACCAGCGACTGAGCTTGGAGATGCCAATCAGGGGGCTTTCGTGGACCGGAGTTCGATTCTCCGCGCCTCCACCATAAGTAACAGGCAGGTAGATATTCGTATCTACCTGCCTTTTTATTTCTAGTCCGTACCGCGGAGAATCGAACTCTGTGCAGGGCGCGAGCGTTAAGCAAACGCGAAGCGTTTGTAGCGAGCGGGCGAGGACGCCGGCAGGCGGCCGAAGCCGGTGCGGATTTGCGAAGCAAATACGCGGATTATCCGCGCAACGCCCCGGCCCAATATCGATGCGATGTTTATCGAATCTCAGCCTGCCATGCGCCGCATCAACGGAACCCCAAACCCGCGGAGAATCGAACTCTATGCAGGGCGCGGGCGCTAGGAAAACGCTACAGCAACGCAGAGTGGGACGCGCTTTCCTAACGGCGGCCCAGGCGGAAAATCCATCCCGGAATTCCGGCTCAGACTGGGGTGCAGTTTCCGGATGACGCCTCAAGCGGAAACTGCATCCCGGAATCTTCATTCGGAATGGGATGCAATTTCCAAATGAATGGCTAGCGGAAAGTATATCCCGGAATCCGCGCTCAGAACGGGACGCGCTGTCCCAATGGCGGTCCAAGCGGAAACCGCATCCCGGAATCCCGCCTCAAACTGGGACGCACTTTCCGCTTCACCTGCCGCCTCGAAAAACCTGCGCGCCCTCCATCCCAAAACTGGGTAGAAGAAGGCCAAAACGCAATCGCAGGAGGTCAATATGACTGCAGAAGATAAGGCAAAGAACGCCGGCAAGGTCGCGCTCGTCTTGGAGGGTGGCAGTTTTCGTGGGCAGTTTACCGCCGGCGTGCTCGACGTTCTCATGGAGGCCGGTGTCGAAATTCCGGCGGTGTACGGCGTTTCGGCCGGTGCGCTCAACGGCGTCAACTACAAGTCGCACCAGATCGGTCGCGTCAATCGCATCAACCTGACCTTCTGCAATGACAACCGCTACATGGGTGCCGCATCCTTCGCATCCACGGGCTCCATCGTGGGTTACGACTTTATCTTCAACGATATCCAGGACCGCCTGGATCCCTTTGATAACGAGACGTTCGACGCCAGCCCTATCGAGATGTACGCCGTCGCGACGGACATGCTGTTTGGAACCGCTGCCTACCTGCCGGTCAAAAGCGCCGTGCTCGACCTCGATGCCGTGCGTGCCTCGACGTCGCTGCCGCTGGTGACGCCGCCGGTCGAGATCGACGGGCACAAATACGTCGACGGCGGCGTAGCCGATTCGGTCCCCATCGAGCACGTGCTGGAGGAGGCGGGCTTCGATCGCGCGGTTGTCATTGTCACGCAGGACCGCTCGTACGAGAAAAAGCCCTACGAGTTTATGCCTGCCGCGCGCGCCCGCTATGTCGACTACCCCTATCTGCTCGAGGCTATCGAGACGCGCCACGACCGCTATAACCTCCAGCGCATGCACCTGTGGAAGTATGAGCGCGAGGGCCGCGCGCTGGTCATTGCTCCGCAAAAGCCGGTCGAGGTCGGCCATGTCGAGCACGATCCGGCAAAGCTTTTGGACCTGTATATCCAGGGCCGTCAGGAGGCAAAGCGCTTGCTGGGAGATATCGAGGCGTTTGTCGAGCGTTAACGCTGCGACATCACGGCTCGTGGATGACATGTGCAGAAACTCTGGTCGGAGCCAAAATACCTGTTGACTCGTACGGCGAGCGGGGTAATATGGACGGGTTACTTGCAGAGCCCCGTGAATCTCTGTAACAACACGTACTGTACATGGAGGAGTCTAAGTGATTTCGAAATCGACTCACTACGCCAAGCAGGGCGAGGTCCAGCGCAACTGGGTTCTCGTCGACGCCGATGGTGCTGTCCTGGGCCGTCTTGCCACCCAGATCGCAATGATCCTGCGCGGTAAGAACAAGCCCCAGTTCACGCCCAACAGCGACTGCGGCGACTTCGTTGTCGTCATCAACGCCGATAAGGTCCAGCTTACCGGTAACAAGGCCGACACGAAGACCTATTATCGCCACAGCGGCTACAACGGCGGCCTCAAGGCTGAGAGCTTCCGCCAGGCTATGGAGAAGCACCCGGAGAAGGTCATCGAGCGCGCCGTTCGCGGTATGCTGCCCAAGACCACCCTCGGCCGTGCCCAGATGACCAAGCTTAAGGTCTACGCTGGTGCCGAGCATCCGCATGCTGCCCAGAACCCCACGAAGATTGAGCTGGAGGCTTAAAGATGGCTGAGAACACCGTTGTCTACCAGGGTACCGGCCGTCGTAAGAACGCCGTCGCCCGCGTCCGTCTCGTCCCCGGCACCGGCAAGGTGACCATCAACAAGCGTGACGCCGAGCAGTATTTCGGCCGTCATCAGCTCGTTGAGAACGCCCTTGCTCCCTTCAAGGTGACCGACACCGCCGGTCAGTTCGACGTTATCGCTCTGTGCGATGGCGGCGGCATCTCCGGTCAGTCCGGCGCTCTGCGTCTGGGCATCGCTCGCGCTCTTCTGAACGCTGGCGACTACCGTGCTGACCTCAAGAAGGCCGGTTTCCTTACGCGCGATGCTCGCGTGGTCGAGCGCAAGAAGTACGGCCTCAAGAAGGCCCGCCGCGCTCCCCAGTTCTCCAAGCGCTAAGGTTTTATCTCCTTTCGAGATACAATGTACAAGCGGGGCCTGCCGATTCCTCGGCGGGTCCCGCTTTTCTTTTTCGACTAGGGCGGGCGGTTGTATATCGCCTGCTAGGGAAGGAGCGATCCTATGCCCCAGAACATCTTCGGTACCGACGGCGTCCGTGGCGTCGCCAATGCCGACCTCTCGTGCGACCTCGCGTTTCGCCTGGGCCGCGCGGCGACCAAGTTCCTTGGCCCGGACATCTGCATCGGCCGCGACACGCGCCTTTCGGGTACCATGCTCGAGAGTGCTCTGACCGCTGGCATTATGGCAGAGGGCGGCCGTCCGCATTGCTGCGGCGTTATCCCTACGCCGGCCGTGGCGCTGCTCACCGTCCAAAACGAGCTCGACGGCGGCATCGTCATCTCCGCTTCGCATAATCCGCCGGAGTTCAACGGCATCAAGTTCTTTAGCCGCAAGGGCATGAAGCTTCCCGATGCTGTCGAGGAAGAGATCAGCGCCTGGGTCATGTCCGAGGAGGCCATGGCTGCCGACACGCTGCCGACCGGCGCCGGTGTGGGTCACATCATCAAGATGAAAGACGCCCGCAAGGCCTATGTCGATCATGCCATCAGCACGCTCGACGGCCTTAAGCTCGATGGCCTGGTTGTTGCCGTCGACTGCGGTCACGGTGCTTCCTGCCAGACCACGCCCGCTGCGCTGCAGCGCCTGGGCGCCACGGTCCATGCCATCAACACCGATTACTGCGGCACCGACATTAACGTTGAGTGCGGCTCCACTCACCTTGAGCCCCTGCGCGAGCTCGTGCTGCGCACCCACGCCGATATCGGCCTGGCCCACGACGGCGACGCCGACCGCGTACTGTTCGTCGACGGCGAGGGCAATGAGATCGACGGTGACTACATCCTGGCTATCTGCGGTTCTGACCTCGCCGCCCGCGGCAAGCTCGCCAACTCCGAGATCGTCTCGACCGTCATGTGCAACCTTGGCTTCTCCATCGCTATGAAGGAGCAGGGCTTCGAGATGGTTCAGACCGCCGTGGGCGATCGCTACGTTTTGGAGCGCATGCTCGCGGATGGCGCCGTCATCGGCGGCGAACAGTCCGGCCACATCATCTTCCTGGAGCACAACACCACCGGTGACGGCCTGGTGACGGCTCTGCAGCTGCTGGCCGTGCTCAAGCGCACCGGTCGTACCCTCACCGATCTTGCCGGCATCATGAAGAAGTACCCGCAGGTACTCGTCAACGTGCATTCCGACAACAAGGCCGGCCTGGACGATTGCCAGCCCATTTGGGACGCCGTCGCTGCCGCCGAGAAGGAACTTGACGGCCGCGGCCGCATTCTGGTGCGCCCGAGCGGTACCGAGCCGCTGGTCCGCGTTATGGCCGAGGCCGAGACGCACGAGCTGACCCAGCGTGTTGTCGACGACATCGTCGAGGTTGTCAAGCGCGAACTTCCCTAATGGTCAAAAACGGGTGCCAAGTGGTAAACTGTTAAAGCTATTTTGATTGATTGGTATGTCCGAGGGGGAGCATGTTCACTAAAGTCCTAAGGTCTTTTGGTATGCGTGGACGAGTTCTTACGCTGGATGCTCCCATCTCGGGCGACGTCATTCCGTTGTCCGAGGTCAATGACCAGACATTTGCTACCGGCCTTTTGGGCCAGGGCGTGGCGATTCAGCCTACCGGCACGCGTGTGATTGCGCCGGCAGACGCCAAGGTCGAGGCCATTTTTCCCACGGGTCACGCCGTTGCGCTCAACACGGTCGATGGCCTAGACGTGCTCATCCACGTTGGTTTGGACACTGTTCAGCTTGAGGGCAAGCATTTTAGCGTGCATGCACAGGTGGGCGATGTCGTCCATAAGGGCGACGTGCTCATCGAGTTCGATCGCGAGGCAATTGCTGCCGAGGGCTATGATGTGACGGTTCCCATCTTGGTGTGCAACTCCGTTGAGTTCTCGAGCATCAAGGGCTCCGTTGGCGTGCATGTCGAAGAGATGGACCAGCTCATCGTTGCTCGCGAGCGCTAGCAAGTGCACGTGGCCATTAGCCTACAATTCAAACACGTTTACGGAGGGCGCCCTTGAAAGAGGGCGCCCTCCGTGGCAAGATGGGATTTGTCCGAAGCTAAACGGCTTTGGGTCACCGTGGACGGGCAGGGGCCTCGACGCGGCTAGACACGAGACACATACATTACGCGACCTCGCCCTGGTGGCCGCACACGTTGGTTGCGGCCGACGCGGGCCGCGGGCAAGTGCTTGTAAGGGGAGCCTTGCCTCTCTTGTACGAGAAAGGACGCGTAATGAAGATCATTAAAGCTAAAGACTACGAGGATATGAGCCGCAAGGCCGCCAATATCATCTCGGCGCAGGTTATCCTCAAGCCCGATTGCGTGCTGGGTCTTGCCACCGGCTCCACCCCGATCGGTGCCTACAAGCAGCTCGCTGCTTGGTACGAGAAGGGCGACGTCGACTTTGCCGAGGTCAGCACCTACAACCTGGACGAGTATCGCGGCCTTTCGCACGACGATCCCCAGAGCTATCACTACTTCATGCGTGAGAACTTCTTCGATCACATCAACATCGACCTGAACAACACGCATGTGCCCGACGGTTCCAACCCCGACGCCGCCGCTGCCTGCTCTGAGTACGACAAGATCGTCGCCGCCGCCGGTTACCCGGATCTGCAGCTGCTCGGCATTGGCAACAACGGCCACATCGGTTTCAACGAGCCCGATGACCACTTCTCCAAGGGCACGCACTGCGTCGACCTCACCGAGAGCACCATTCAGGCTAACAGCCGCCTGTTCGACAGCATCGACGATGTTCCCCGTCAGGCCTACACCATGGGTACCCAGACCATCATGTATGCCCGCATGATCCTAGTCGTCGCCAACGGCGAGGCCAAGGCTCAGGCCGTGCATGACATGTGCTATGGTCCGGTTACGCCCGCGTGCCCGGCTTCGATCCTGCAGCTGCACACCAACTGCGTTGTCGTTGCCGACGAGGCCGCCCTTTCGCTCTGCGAGTAGCGCGAATCCTGCATCTCGACATAGCCTTGCCTAAGGCCTCCGCTTTGCGGGGGCCTTTTTGTTATCCCTCTCCGCCCGCTTGACCAAAATCTTGCCGCAAGCTTGACGAATGCCGGATGCCCAACAGCTTGATTCATTCCATACCAGATTCTATGCAAAAATGCCACTAAAAGGTCGTAGACGGTAGCGGGTGCTAGGCGAGTTGAATGACATAGCTGAACCTTGTTCATTTGCGTTACACTGCCGCTTAGATGGGACAAGCTGACAAGCTCATTTACCTGCTTAAAGACCGATTAGTCGGGGGATTAATAACAATCGGCCCTCGCTGTACAAAAACTTGCCGCTTGCGTACCAAAAGACAACCTAGAACACAAGGTCGCTCTATTCATAGTGCGGCTTGTATGGTCTTGCGGTTACAGTGTCCATACGGTCGAGTTGAGGAGCGGGCATGGTAAACGATTTGGGCAGTATGGACGACCTCGAGCTGATGCCGCTGGGCGGTGGCTATATGGTGCGACGCGAACGCTTGATGAATGAGCTTCTCGCCAAGGGCCGAAAGGCCGGCATCGTGGTTCTTTATGCGCCCGACGGGTTTGGGAAGACCTCGGTGCTGCTGCAGTACACCCATGAGGTTAAATGCGACCCGACGCGAGGCCCCGTGCGGATTATCGAGGCCGATCGCGCCACTGGGCGCGAGGTGTTTATGCAGCTCGAGGTGGTTACCGAAGAACTCAAAGACAAACCGCACTCCCTTATCGCGATTGATAATGTGCCAAACCTCGATCAGCACGATACCGAAGACCTCATCGACAGGATTCGCGGCCTGCGCGCTATGGGGGTGGGGGTCTTTATCTCCTGCCGTCCTTCAAATCGTCAACTGATTCATGGGCTGGGCGATTCGGTTAAGATCAATGCGCAGATGCTCAAGGTGCATGCCTATGAGTATTCGGCGTGGGCATCGGCGTTTTCGATCAGCACATCGCTCGACTTTTATCAGCTCACGCAGGGCGTGCCCGAGCTCGTTTCGGCATTGCAGACGGGTCTGTATGGCCAAGGCGACGTAGCCGGTCTGCTCGAAAACGAGATTGTCAACGTATATGGCGCGGCACTTGTCGACTTGGCTTCGCTCGACAATAATGCACTGTTTTGCGTGGCATGTCTCATGATTTTGATGGGCGAGGGCAATATCGCAGAACTCGAGGCTTGCGGGGTGAGGCTATCGATGGTCGACCAGTCCTACTTCGTACGCGACTACCCGATCTTTGGCTTGGACCCCGCCGAGCGGAGTTTTACGTGTCTGGGCACGGAGGATAACGGACGCTTGCGCTTGCGTAAGTTGGTGGCCGAGGTTCGCCCCGAACTTGTTCCGAGGGCGGCCCGGATTTTGCTTAAGGCGGGCCGATGCGATGCGGCGATGGGCCTGGCGGACGCCTTTTTGGACCGTGATGCGGTCCTTGAACTTGCTGGGCAGTATGGGGTCGATCTGGCTCTGACGGGGCACGGGGCCGATATCTGCCGAGCAGCGCTGGGCACGATCGATGCCGAGGATCCGGCTCCAGAGCCAACGCCTGCCGAGGCGCTTGGCGTATATCTGGCAGCGGTCAGCGTGTCCAATACAAAGCTCGCTCGCTATATGGCATCGGTCATCGAGCGCGGGGGCGAACGGGCGGCCTGCGAAATAGACCCTGTTTCATGGAGGGTGGCCCAGACACTGACGGCTGTTTGCTATGGGGACAACGGGCTTGGGCTTCCTACGAACCTGGCCGTGCCAGAAATAGAGACGTCCCACACCGCACTCGACATGCTGTCCGCGCATATCGAGGTCAAGCGATGCCTGACCGAACGGGGAGATGACGGCGGCGTTCTACAGCAGCTCAAAACGAGCAAGGCCTACGACTGTGAGCTCGACATCGCGGGGATTGTTATACGGGCCGATAGCATGCTGGTGGAGCTTTTTGACGGGTCGTTTGCGGGAACCGACGAGCGCGACGACGAGATGACGGTGGTGCGGGAGGCGCTCGACGTACGTGGGCTTAAGGCGATGGCTATCTGGGTGCGCATGGTGTTGGCGGCACGGCGGCTCCTTTCCGGCTTGCCGGTAACCGACGACGCGGCATTCAACGAGCTCGATCGTTTTGCCGTGCGCATGCGCGACAACCAGATTCAGCTGTTTGGCCTGTTGCTAGAAGGCTGGCAGTCGCTGGCAGAGGGACGGCCGGTTAATGCAAAGTTCCGTGCGGTCCAAGTGCTCAAACTTGCCGAGGAGTCGATTGCGTACATGCGCGATAACGCATTGCTGCTGGAGCGCGCGGCGTATCTGCGTAACACCTCGATGGTTTCGGTACGCGAGGAAGCGGAGTTGCTCGATATAAGCCAGACGCAGGTTGGTGGTGCAGAAGCCTGGATGGTGGCGCTGCATTTGGCTTGCGCGGGGCGAGATAGCGATCTCGCGGCCTGGATGTCCATGAATCGCGCGGGGATTCTGGAACCATCGTATCGGCTCTTTGCGCGCCTTGCCATGCATTGTCTGGGCGAGCCGGCGACCAGGATTCGCAAGAAGCTTCCCGTGCGCGAGCTGTCGCGGTACTCGCTGCGCGACGATTTGGAAGGGGAGGGCGAGCGCCTGTTCCAGGCCGGCGAGGTTGAAGCCGTTGATACCATCGACCATATCGAGATTCGCATGTTTGGTGCGTTCCGCGCCGAGCGCGACGGGTTTCCCATCACGGACAAAATGTGGCGCCGCAAGAAGGCGGCGACGCTTGCCGAGCGGCTTGCGCTGGGCATGGATGCGCTCGTCGACCGCGAGACGCTGGCCATGGAGCTGTGGCCCCATGCCGAGTTCAATAGCGCCCGCAACAACCTGTACTCGACGATATCGCGCTTGCGGTCGGCTTTGGGACCGACGCCGGATGGCAAGTCGTGTGTGCTCATCCAAAATGAATGCATCGGACTCAACGGCGACTACGTCAAGACCGATGTACGGCTGTTTGACCAGATAAGCCGCGAGGTTTTGGGAAATCGCACGGGTGCGCGCGGGCCCCATTTAGTTGAACTGTGCCTTAAGATTGAGCAGCTTTATGCCGGACCGCTGTATGTTCCCAATGGCTGTAACCCCACCTACTTTTTGCGTATGCGACGCATTATGCAGTCAAAGTACATCGATTGCATGATTAAGGGAGCAAATGCCGCTCTAGAAGAAAACGATCTGCAGTCGGCGATTTGGCTGGCGGAGTCGGGGCTTCGGCAGGAAACAGCGCGTGAGGATATGGTGCGCTGCGCCATGCGCGTCTACAGTGCGGCGGGGCGGCGGCGCGATATCGTCGAGCTGTACAGCGGGCATATGCACCATCTAAGGGAGCAGGTCAATGGCGTGCCCGAGCCCGAGACGCGGCGTCTATACGAGCGCTTGGTGGAGGGGCGGCTCAATCGCGTGCTGGTCGAGCGATAAAAAACGGGCGCCCGAAGTACTTGGGCACCCGTAAGCTTGCCATGTGTTGGCTCGCCGGATCATTGGCTCTTAGACGAGCTTGATCTTCTCGATGTCCTTGCGCAAGGACTCGCGATACAGCGAGAACTTGCGGCCGATGACCTGGACGACCTCGGCATGGCAGCGATCGGCGAGCTCTTCGGCGGCCTCGCGGGCAGAAAGGCTGGAGCCGTCCAGCACGGAGCACTTAACGAGTTCGTGCTTCTCCAGGTAGGCGACCGTCTGCTCGACGGTGCCCTCGTTGACATCGGACTTACCGATGATGATGGCGGGGTTGAGGTGATGGGCCATGCTGCGAAGCTGCTTGACCTGGGCTCCTGTCAGTGCCATGGGTTCTCGCTTTCTATGTATGGGGTGCCCCGCGACGGGGCCTTAATCTACGTGAGCTGTCCCACGATAGCGCAGGAACGGCGCGGTGTGGAGCGCGTTTGCCCAGTTCGCAAAGAATGCGGATGCCGAGGTGATGGGCAGCTCGGGCTGTGAACGGGCTACGAGCGGGATTCAGAGACCGGTTCCCATGCAATAAACGCCCAGCGAACCTTGCGGACATGATCGAGCATATAGCGCCCCTGCGGCACGCCCTTGGAGCCCGGCTCACCGGCATGGGGGTTCTCAATCATGTGTTGAGCGATGTAGTCGCGCAGGCAGTCGATCTTATCCTCGTTGCCATGCTCGAGCATACGGGAAAAATCCGCCACGCCTGCCTCAAGGCTGTCGAAGGTATCGCGACGAGGCGATTCAAAGTATGTAATCTGCGGCAACGAACCCATCTGAATGAGGATGTTGAAGGCGTACACAAAGCCATTGCTGCAGGTAACCGAGGCGCCGATAGCGTTCATCAAGTGCAGATCATAGCGCGGGTTGGAGTTGGCGACCATCGTGACAGCACAACGCCGACGAGCCGTACGGTCGAGCTTGGCAAGCGCACCTTTTAGATCGGTCGTCGTAACCGACCGACTGGCAAAGGCAACATCCACCGTTTTCGCGACCGGTCCAACCAAACCCCAATCATCATCCCAAGCAAGCTCAAGCGGCGTAATGCGATCCTCGAGTCCATAGTACTCAATGCCAGCATCAAGCGTGCCCAACATGGCAGGGGAAAAGTCAGCAGCAATCACAGGATGCCCAGCCTGAGCAAGCGGAATAGCAATCGACCCAGCTCCACACCCCATATCAAGCACGGATTCACCAGGCTTTAACGCCAACAGCTTGATAAAGTCCCGGGCATACGGAGCAGTCTCAAGCGGCCGAAAATGCCGAGCCCGCTTATCCCACTCAAAAGAGTCATCAGCCCGCCGTCGACCAGCCTGCAAGCGCATCCATTCGCCATTCCAATCAGCAGAAAGCAGCTCAGAACGATTCTCCCCATCAGCCACGGGCCAACCTCCTAGCAACAAAAAAGCGACTCCTCCCAAAAGAAGAGCCGCAACCAGCATATATCAGAAAGAACCGATCCAACGCCAAACCGCCATACCAGCAAAGTAGGGCAGAAGCGAAGCGACTGCCAAAGGGATAGAACCCAACCGAGGGCCCGTTGTGCGGGAGCCCCGGGGAGGGCAAATATATAAGGTCGCCTGCTCGGACAGTCCTGGCTCGCACGGAGAGCACATTAAGTGCTCTCCGGCTCGTGCGGAACTCGCGATCGACCTTATATATTTGCCC
>URFP01000037.1:0-14072 GCA_900547235.1 uncultured Collinsella sp.
CGTCAGGCGACGGCGCGAGAGCCGCTCAGTCCCTCGTCCATCATTGCGCTTTGGGGCAAACCCATCACCGTTCAGGATGCACTCGACCACAACTTTGCATCACCCGCACCGCGACCCAAACAGGCCACCTTCGCAAGTTTTATGGGTACCGATGAATCGGACGAAGGCCCGCAGGCCAAGCGGCACGCAATCCTCGACGGCCTAACGTCCGACGAGCTCCAAACCCACATCGACCAGCTCTACGCGTCCGAGGTCACCGCAGCGCTACGCGACATCGTGCACGCGTACGAAATCGCAATGGGCGTCACCGTGGCCCGCGTCTCCGTGCGCAGCATGAAAACGCGTTGGGGCTCCTGCACACCCAAAACCGGCGCCATTCGCATCGCGCGCGAGCTCGCCGCCTACCCTGTCGAATGCCTCGACATGGTTGTCGCCCACGAGCTCGTCCACTTGCTCGAGCCAAGCCACAATCAGCGATTCCACGCCCTGCTCGACACGTACTGCCCTAACAATAGAGCTCTGTCGCAGCGGCTCAAGCAGCCACCCCTCAACAAGCTCTAGCGTCGACTAGCGCACGCGCTCGATCTCGACGCCGCAGCTTGCCAGGGGCAGGCCAACAGGAGCCCACGGCTTATCGAGCTTTATGCGCACACCAAGCAGCGAGGGATAACGGCGCAGCAGCATCTGGGCTGTCCCCTCGGCTGCCGCCTCGATGAGCTTAAACGTGTGCTCGCGCAGATAGCCATCGACATCGTGGCACACCGAGCCGTAGTCAATCGAGGCGTCCAGGTTATCGTGCTCCCCCGCCGCGCGCAGGTCGGCATAGAGCACCAGAGAAACGATGAACTTCTGACCCAGCGCGTTCTCCTCGGGATACACGCCATGGTTGGCAAAAACCTCAAGGCCGTCAATGACAATACGATCGGCATGGCGCAGGTCGTCATAGCTCACATGAGGCACCGCCGTTGCGGCGGAAATCTCGCCCCTGCCACGACGGGCGAGCTCGGCACCCTCGGTCTTGGTTGCATTCTCGGGCAGCTTTTTGTTAGTCATCGCGATCGTCTCCTTCGTTCAGAGCCCCGACCGCGCATACCGACTACACGCGAATCGACAGGTTCTTTTTATCATCGCTCCAGTTGCAGGCATTGCGCGCGGGGCATGCAAAGCAGGTGCGCGACGCTTTGTCGGCTGCATAGAGCAGACGCTCAAGCGGCTGGCTATTCACGCGCAGCTTTCGATGGCCCAGAATGGCCGTCTTAATGGCTGCGGCATCTGCCGGCTCAAACGCCACGTCTTCGGGCATGCCGCCGAGAATCGCATCGGCGACGCGTTCACTTGCAACATCATGGGATATACCCGATTCATACTGTTCATCTTTGCCGATATCGTGAAGAAGTGCCGTGGCGTAGATGACCTCGCGGTCAAATTCGAGCTGCTCCTCGAGATTCTTGATCCACATAATGCGAGCGACATCGAGCAGATGGTCAATACCGTGGCGGCAGAAGATGCGCCCCGATTCCAACTGTACGATGTTGCCCAGGTGCCGCCGGAACAGCCCGTTGGCACAAATGTAATCAATGCGAGGCATGGCACCAAAGGGGGCCAGGCCCGAAGCCATAAAGCCGCGACGCGACGTCCCCTCATCGGTCTTCGATGTAAAGTCGTTGACGACTCTCATGGTTAGCGGCCCAGCATCCTAAAGAAACGCTCCTCGAGCGCGGGATCGGTCTCAAAGACGCCGCGGCGAGCAAGCGTCACGGTCTTGGTGCCGGGCTTTTGCACGCCACGCATCGTCATGCACATATGCTCGGCCTCCATCAACACAATCGCTCCCTGGGGAGCGAGATAATCCATGAGGGCATCGGCAACCTGTGTGCACAGTTGCTCCTGCAGCTGAAGACGGCGGGCATAAACCTCAACCGTGCGGGCGAGCTTGGAAAGCCCAGCCACCCGACCGTTAGGGATATAACCAATGGCGGCCTTGCCATAAAACGGCAGCAGATGATGTTCGCACAGCGAGTAGAACGTAATGTCGCGCTCGATAACCAAATCGTTCGAAGCGACGGCAAAGGTTTTGGACAGGTGCTCCTCGGCACTCTGGTCCATGCCGCCGGCGATCTCACCATACATACGGGCAACGCGCGCCGGGGTCTCCAGCAGGCCCTCACGAGTTGGGTCCTCGCCTATGCCCTCAAGCAACAGCTTAATGGCGGCCTCGACTTTTTCCTGATCGACCATCTGGGCCTCACTTTTCCGATTTCACGTTCGCGCTATGGTACCACGCCCTCCGGCATCGACCACAAGCTACATAGTATGGGTCGAATAGACCGGATCATCACGCCAAAGTTCAACCGCATCACAAAGCGCAATGCCCTCGCGCTCAGCACGGGCGCGCGTAGCGTTCATATCGATCACGCGCTGGTTGCTCGAGCCCCTAAAGCGCAGCGTGATATCGTACAGGTCCTGAACAAACGGGCCGTCCACCAACATGTCGAGGCAGGCAAGGATGCGGTCCGTCACCTCGGTATGATGACGACCGCCCGGCATAAGCTCCTCGAGTACGTCGCCAGTAAAGCACCAAATAGTCTTCCCCGACCCCACTGGATAGGCCGCGCGAACACGCTCGACAAAATCAACGAGCCCAGCCTGATTCTCGGGCTCCATGGGCTCCCCGCCCAGAATCGTCAGGCCATCAATAAAGGGATGGTCGAGGCTCTCGATAATCTTGTCCTCGACGGTGCGATCAAACGGCTCGCCCGCAGCAAAGTCCCACGCGACAGAGTTAAAGCAGTTCTTGCACCCACGACGGCACCCACTCACAAACAGAGAAGTACGAACGCCTTCTCCATCAGCAATGTCGAAATACTTAATGTTCGCGTAGTTCATAGGTAACTCTCCCGGGAGGCCGGGACATATCATCCCGTCCTCAAACATTCTCGGCCTTCGGCCTGCGAAACTGCGGGCGGGACGATATGTCCCGGCCTCATGCAAATGGTAACTCAATGAACGAAGCGAACATCGAGTATAGGGTTCGAGGTCTAATAAAAACTGGGTTGCGGCTCAACCGCCATCGCAAGCAAAGCGTTGTTGCAAGTCAACTCATTTCCGCTAAGAACTTCGAGGAGCGAGCAGGCTGCGTGCTGCATCTCAGCTACATCAACTTGGCCGCCCCGTAGCGAGGGCCTGGACCTTTGCTCGATATGAGTTCCGCACGAACAGGAGGCGCCAGTGGCGCCTCCGTCGTGAGCCAGGACTGTCCGAAATAGCGAGTAAAGGTCCGGGGCCTCGCTACGGGGCAGCCTGGGATGGTTATTAGAGATGCAGCACGCGGTCGCGGATCTCCTCGGTTCGACCCTGGTTCCAGAACTGGGTACCGATGTAGCCGCACGTGCGACGGGCGACATTCATCTTCTCCTGGTCGCGGTTGCCGCAGCTGGGGCACTCCCACACCAGCTTGCCGTCATCCTCGACAATCTTGATCTCGCCATCGTAGCCGCACACCTGGCAGTAGTCGCTCTTGGTGTTGAGCTCGGCGTACATGATGTTGTCGTAGATATACTGCATCACACGGATGACAGCCTTGAGGTTGTCCTGCATGTTGGGAACCTCGACGTAGGAGATGGCACCGCCCGGCGAAAGCTGCTGGAACATGCCCTCGAACTTGAGCTTGTCGAATGCGTCGATCTCCTCGGACACGTGGACGTGGTAGCTGTTGGTGATGTAGCCCTTGTCCGTCACGCCCGGGATGATGCCAAAACGACGCTGCAGGCACTTGGCGAACTTGTAGGTCGTCGACTCAAGCGGGGTACCGTACAGCGAGAAGTCAATATCGCTTTCGGCCTTCCACTCGGCGCACTTGTCGTTCATGCGCTGCATGACTGCCATGGCAAAGGGCGTGCCCTCCTTCTCGGTGTGGCTGTGGCCCGTCATGTACTTGACGCACTCATACAGGCCGGCATACCCCAGGCTGATGGTGGAATAGCCGCCCACGAGCAGCTTATCGATCGTCTCGCCCTTCTTCAGACGCGCCAGGGCGCCGTACTGCCAAAGAATCGGCGCGGCATCCGAAAGCGTGCCCATCAGGCGCTCATGACGGCACAGCAGGGCACGATGGCACAGCTCAAGGCGCTCATCGAAGATCTTCCAGAACTTGTCCATGTCCTGATGCGAGCTCAGCGCGACATCGGGCAGGTTGATGGTCACAACACCCTGGTTAAAGCGGCCATAGTACTTAGGTTTGGTCGGGTCATAGTTCAGCGCGTTGGCAACATTGTTAAAGCCGTTGCCCGAGCGGTCGGGCGTCAGGAAACTGCGACAACCCATGCAGGTGTAGCAATCGCCGTTGCCGGCGGTCTCGCCCTTCGACAGCTTGAGCTCGCGCATCTTCTTCTCGGAGATGTAATCGGGCACCATGCGCTTGGCGGTGCACTTGGCGGCGAGCTTGGTCAGATAGAAGTACGGCGAATCCTCGCGAATGTTATCGTCCTCGAGCACGTAGATAAGCTTGGGGAATGCCGGGGTAATCCACACACCGGCTTCGTTCTTAACGCCCTCATAGCGTTGACGAAGCGTCTCCTCCACGATCATGGCAAGGTCGTGCTTCTCCTGGGGCGTACGGGCCTCATTGAGATACATAAAGACCGTCACGAACGGCGCCTGGCCATTCGTGGTCATAAGGGTCACGACCTGATACTGAATCGTCTGGACGCCGCGACGGATCTCATCGCGCAGACGGTCCTCAACGACCTCACGGACCTTTTCGGCAGATGCCGAAACACCGAGCTCCTCGAGCTCGCGGGCAACCTCGCCGCGAATCTTTTGACGGCTCACCTCAACAAACGGGGCAAGATGGGTCAGCGAAATAGACTGGCCGCCGTACTGGGAGGAAGCAACCTGGGCGATAATCTGCGTCGCGATGTTGCAGGCAGTCGAGAAGCTGTGCGGCTTCTCGATCAGCGTGCCCGAGATAACGGTGCCGTTCTGGAGCATGTCCTCCAGGTTCACCAGGTCGCAGTTATGCATGTGCTGGGCAAAGTAGTCAGAATCGTGGAAGTGGATCAGGCCCTCATTGTGGGCATCCACGATCTCCTGGGGCAGCAGCACACGCTGAGTCAGATCCTTTGAAATCTCGCCGGCCATATAGTCGCGCTGGACGGAATTGACGGTCGGGTTCTTGTTAGAGTTCTCCTGCTTGACCTCTTCGTTATTGCACTCGATCAGCGACAGAATCTTGTCGTCGGTCGTGTTCTTCTGGCGCTTCAGGCTCTGAACATAGCGATAGATGATGTAGTGGCGGGCGACCTCGTAGCAGTCGAGACGCATGATCTCGTCCTCGACCAAATCCTGGATCTCCTCGACCGAAACGGTGTGGCCCGCGTTCTCGCATGCCTCGGCGACGTTTTGCGCCGCATAAACCACCTGGCGGTCGGTAAGACGAGAGCTCTCCTCGACCTCCAAGTTTGCGGCGCGGATGGCATTGACGATCTTATCGATGTCAAAGACAACCTCGGTGCCGCTGCGCTTGATAATCTTCATCCTCTTGCCTCTTTCGCGTCGTAGCCTCATTGCGCTTCAGAGCCAAACGATGCCCGGCAGGGCCTGCCCCTGCCTTGCGGCGCCGTCGCGCAATCTGTGTTCTCGATAAACCATAAGCCTCCATGCGGACATTCCCTAGAGCCAATCAAGCGGTTCAAGGACACGTTCAAAAGAGGCAGTTAAGGTCTTCGTTCTCTGTCCGCCATCTATCATACGACAAAGAAGCATCTATATCCTGTATTCTTTTTTTAGGTCAAACACAACATATAGTGTTTCAGCAGGTCAAAGCAATTGGTCATTTTGCAGACGCATTAAAAATGAGGGGTATTTGACAAGTCGGTAAAACGTTACCAACACGGCTACCTGCATGGCAGTTATAAAACCCCCTTAGTCAAGCCGCTGACAAATCCTACCAAAACCAAGCCGCTCACGCCAAAAGAATCCAAAAGATTATGCTTGACCAACATGTTGCGGTCACGATGGACCAGGACACATGCAATCTGCCGGCGCCCCCACGGGATGCGAAGACCATCGCGTACAGACCTTGGATCAATATTTGGCGGTTTATTTGGCGGCGTGCTTGGTGGCAAAACAAAACAGCCCAGAGGACATAGCCTCTGAGCTGCGAACATTTGGTGGGCGTTAGAAGATTTGAACTTCTGACCTCTTCCGTGTCAGGGAAGCGCTCTCCCCCTGAGCTAAACGCCCAAATGGAGCGGACAACGGGGCTCGAACCCGCGACCCCAACCTTGGCAAGGTTGTGCTCTACCAACTGAGCCATGTCCGCCTGCGAGGATTTAATATACGGGATGATCCACCCAAATGCAAGAACTTTTTTTGAAAAGTTTTGCGACGCCCTCGCGAACCTCGCGAAGACATCAGCCACCACGGAAGGTGTAGGCAAACGCAAGCTCGCCGCAAGAGGCCCCCTACAACTCAGCGAGCATGATCCAGACAGAGCTGTCCTGCGCGAGCCTGCCATCTGCAAGCGGTGATGAGGTGAGCAGGACCCTACCCGCCGGCAGCTCCACGGGTGCTGCACCGAAGTTCGTCACACACGCCCAGCCGTTGTCGCGGCGATAGGCGATGACGCCGCCCTCAGCGCCCTCGGCACCATCCGCAAGGCCGGTGCACCCGTCAAGATCGAGCCACGCAAGATCGTTGGCGCACCCGCGCAGCTTGCGCCGCAGCCAGAGGGCGTCGCGATAGAACGCAAGCATCGATGCCGGGTCCGCTTCTTCCCTATCGGCAGCGTAATCGGAAAACCATGCAGGCTGTGGCAGATGGGGCGCCGCATCGGCGTCCGCCGGTGAAAACCCAAACGATCCGCCCTGCGCGGGATCGTCCGCTGCCACCCACGGCAGGGGCACACGACAGCCGTCGCGCCCCTTCTCGCGCTTCGGTCCGTGCGTATTGGTCGCAGTGGGATCTTCGAGTGCAGCCCACGGGATGTCAGCCACCTCAAAAAGGCCGAGCTCCTCACCCTGATACACGTATGCCGAGCCCGGAAGCGCCAACTCAAGCAAAAGGGCTGCCCGCGCGCGGCGCTCGCCGAGTTCACGGTCCTCGTCATAAGACGACCCGTCGCGTAAGAGCCAGTCGAGCGCAATCTGATGGTAGCGCGTCGCCTTGATTTGCGGCAGGGCATAGCGTGTCGCCACGCGCGGCACGTCGTGGTTGGAGAGTACCCAGGTCGAGGCGGAATCGGATTCGATGGCCGCCTTCAAGCCCTTCTCGATTGCAGCGTGCATGTCATCATAGGTCCAAGTGGCCTTGGCGAACTCAAAGTTGAATGTCTGGCCAAGCTCGCTGGGGCGTGCGTAGAGATACTGGCGCTCGGGCAGAACCCACGCCTCGGCAACGGCGCTGCGCGGCGGATCATAACGGTCGAACACGCGGCGCCACTCGCGATAGATCTCATGGACCTCGTTGCGGTCCCACAGCGGATGGGTGCCGTCCTCAACCATGTCATCGCCCTCGGCGAGATGCCACCGGTCGAGGTCATCGCGGTCGAGATCCTTGGCGAGACCGTGCGCCACATCAATGCGAAAGCCATCGACGCCTCGATCGCTCCAAAACGCCAGGACGTCGCAAAAGAACGCATGAACCTCGGGACACGACCAGTCAAAGTCCGGCTGCTCGGGCGTAAACATGTGCAGATACCACTGACCGTCCGCGACGCGCGTCCAGGCGGGGCCGCCAAAGTTGGCATTCCAATTGGTGGGAGGCAGCTCGCCGTGCTCGCCGCGACCATCGCGGAAGATATAACGGGCGCGCTCGGGTGATCCGGGGCCGGCGGCAAGAGCGGCTTTGAACCAGGGGTGCTGGTTGGACGAATGGTTGGGCACGATGTCGACGATGACCTTGATGCCGTGCGCATGAGCCGCAGCGATCATGTCATCGAAGTCGTCAAGCGAGCCGAGACGTGGGTCGACATCGCAGTAGTCCGCCACATCATAGCCGCCATCGACAAGAGGCGATGGGTAAAACGGGCTCAGCCAGATAGCCTCGATGCCCAGCTGCTCAAGATAGTCCATCTGCTGGGTAATGCCCGCGATATCGCCCAGACCCGAACCAGTCGAATCCTTAAACGAGCGCGGATAGATCTGATAGATCGCGGCATCGGACATCCATGGGCGCGACGAGGACTTTTCTGTAGCCATGGGATGAGTCTCCCTTGCAACGAGGTTTTGCGAGATGCCCACGATGATACGCCCAAAGCGGACATTCGCGGCAAACAACGCCACAGCCACGCCCCAAAACGCTCGCTCCCTCACGGGCTCGAGCCCAGACGACGGGTACGAAAAAGCCCGGCTACCGTAGTAGTCGGGCTGTTACGCTTGGAGCGGACAACGGGGCGTCTGCGTATTCGCTTCGCGGATCCGCACCGGCTTCGGCCGCCTGCCGGCGTCCTCGCCAGCTCGCTACAAACGCTCCGCGTTTGCTTAACGCTCGCTCCCTCTCGGGTTCGAGCCCAAGCGATGGGTACGAAAAAGCCCGGCTACCGTAGTAGTCGGGCTGCTGCGTTTGGAGCGGACAACGGGGCTCGAACCCGCGACCCCAACCTTGGCAAGGTTGTGCTCTACCAACTGAGCCATGTCCGCATATGTAAAACAAAACGGGCGCCGGAGCGCCCGGATGTTGCCTGGAGGCGAAGCCCGGATTCGAACCGGGGGTAAAGGCTTTGCAGGCCTCTGCCTTACCACTTGGCCACTTCGCCGAAAAAGGACCGCCTAAACGGTCCGGAAATGCAATGGAGCGGACAACGGGGCTCGAACCCGCGACCCCAACCTTGGCAAGGTTGTGCTCTACCAACTGAGCCATGTCCGCTTGCGGGTTATTAATTTACGCGAGTTGTCCAAAAGACGCAAGTACTTTTTTCAAAAAACTTGTCTGCCGCATGTTCTTAGTAGCTAAACGCGCTAAAGCGATTGGCTAGGCACACGACTCCAGCGCTCCGCTAAACAGCTTCACCATCTGCACGCGCGTGCCGGCGCCGTCCGTACGACGAGCAACCTCCACGTTATCGACGAGCATACGCATAAGCTTGATACCACGGCCGCGCTCCTCTGATGCGACCGGTTCGCTCGTTTCATCGATAGAATAGCCGGCACCTCGATCAAGCACCTCAACCACAACGCGATCGCCATAGGCCTGAACCGTCAGGACGCACCCGATACCGCCCGCATGGTCATAGGCATTACCCAGCGCCTCCCCCGACGCCAACGCGACATCGTAGCGCTCGTCACGGCGCAACGGAAGCGATTCAAGGAGTTCGGCGATGCGATGTCGGTAGTATGGAAGATTCTCGATACCCTGACGGACCTCGACGCTCTTACTCCAGCGAGGCAGCTCCCCCACCGGAATGGCGGGAATAGACTCCCGTGCCGGCCCCGCGACATGAAGAATATCGACAAGACGGGCAATCTCCAAAAAGCGAACAACTTCACCTGATGCATTGACGAGCGAAAGCAGGCCTTCTCGCCTCATGAGCTCACGAGCGCGCGTAAGCAGGAATGCCAAGCCCGTCGAATCGATAAAGCTAACAGCCTGGCAGTTGATGACGACACGACGCACGCCGCGGCCAATCAAAGCATCCAACCGCCGACGCAGCGCAGGCACCGTGGCGATGTCGATATCGCCTGGTGGCGTCAAAACCACTATGTCATTCCACTCATTCATACGACCATGGTTCCCCAAAAAAGCCCACTCGATGCATTCGTTTCCCCAACCGTACGGATTCAGCCCGCCCAGCGTCGTCTATGAACGACCCCGTAAAAACTCAAGGGACACCAATGCAATGTCATCGTCCAGCGCCGATTCGGTAAATCGGTCAAGCTCGCCCAAGACCTTGCCGCAAATGCCCGACACGCCCTCACCCGAGACAGAGAGCAGAAGGTCGCGAAGGCGCTGCTCGCCAAAGAAAGCACCCGAGCGGTCACGCGCTTCGATTGTTCCGTCGGTGTACATAAATAGCATGTCACCAGGAGCGAACGTAAACACGCCTGTCTCGTATACCATGCTCTCAAAGGCACCGATTACCCCCGATTGGCATCCAAGCAGCTCGACCTCCCCCCCACGGGCCTCGCCGCCACCCAGCGGCATCGACTCTGGCCTGATGACCATGGTCGGAGGATGGCCCGCCGAACAATACGTTGCACGTCCGGCTTTAAGGTCAATCTTGGCGATAAAGGCCGTCACGAACGTCTCGACCCTTGAAAAGCCCATGAGCATGCTGTTAAGGGAGCGTGCCATGCGGGCCGGCCCAGCGCCCTCCCAGGCATATGCCGTCAGGGCCGTCTTGACGAGCGCGGACATCGATGCAGCCTCAATGCCTTTGCCAGACACATCGCCCAGAATCATGACGGCGCAATCGTCGGGAAGACGGATGAGCGTATAGAAATCGCCGCCGACCAACGCCGAGTTCGTGGCCGACAGGTACACCGAATCGGCGGCGATTCCCGGAACATCCCCCAGTGAATTTCTCATGCCAATCTGAAGGGTCTGAGCGATATGGCGCTCCTCACGCTTTTGAGATTCGCCTTCATAGATCAGTTCAAAGTCATGAGCCAAGTGCACCAAGTAGTCATATTCAAGGTCATCAATCGGCTCTTGGCTACCATCACGAAGCAGCAGCGCGCGCGTCGTCGGGCCCTTCGCAACAGAAGCAGGAACGATCGCGTCGTTACTGTGCTTGCCATCGCCCTCAGAGCGCGGGCGCCCCGCCTCGATGCCGGCGTCGACGTAGAGACCCTGGCAAGGCAGGCCATGCGCCCTAAGCCAGCCTCCCATAGGCATCGATTCGTCAACGCGAGTTATACGGACGTGTTTAAGGTCCTCGGCGCTCGTGCCGCCCAAAACAGATGCCTCAAAGCCATCAGGGCCAGCCCCCAGACGTGCCGCTGGCGCCGTCGTGGAAAAGAAAAGCTTCTCGGGATCGTCCGGCAAAGCAACGCGACTGCCGCCTTCAAAATCTATGACGTAGGAATCCAGACTGGCGTCATACTCAATAGGGCAAAAATGGCAGTTGAGCATATTGCAGATCTCGGACGATACCGCCTGGGTAGCCGCGGCGGAATCGTCTAGAAAGGTAAACAACTCGTCACGCAAGACATTGAGCGAGCGGCCAAGCTCGGCCGTGCGACGGGAGCGAAGGCTCGATGCCATGCCGACCAGCTGGATAGACAGGTAATCGCAAATGACCTCGAGCACATTAACGTCATAGGCGAGCGGTGCCTGAGGGCGTTTCCAACCAACTTCCAGCACGCCAAGGATCTGCGTACCGTAAAAAACGGGAAGACAGATCTCGCTGCGGTACGGAGGCATATCCTGCATGCGCAACAGGTGCTTAGAACGATTGTCCAGATCCATGAACATACCGGAGGCGACCTTATTACCCTCAAGGTCCTGTTGAATCGACAAGCGACAGGCACGCGACTCACGAAGAACATACGTCGGAATGCCAGCGCCATACGGCAAAAACTCAGGAAGGTAGCTGTCGTACAGCTCCTTGGAAACACCGCGAAGTTTAAAACCACCGCTCTCAGAAAAATAGATAGCGGCACCCGAAGCATCGAGCGTTCCTACAAGCTGGTTCAAAACGGTATCAAGTAGGCTGGGCAGCTCATCGGAGCCCACGGTACTCATAATGACCGAGAGCGTGCCAGAGAGGCGCTTGTTCGCCACTCTAAGCTCCGAAAGCGCACGCTTGAGTTGCCGGTCGTGAGAATACTGTTCCTCGATACTGTGAAGCGCCACCAGGACACGTGGTGCGCGGCGCCCAAAGATGTGTGGAGGCGTTACGGAGCCCGCACGAACCAAGACGGGAATAAAAGAGCCGTCACTCAGCTTGAGCATCAGTTCGTTCTCGGAGCCATCAGTTTCAAATGGCAGACGATGTTCCGTCGCACGTTCAAAAGCGGACGAGTACAGGACGTCTTTAACATCTCCGCCGATGACGTCGGCGCGTTCCTCGCACATCAAACCAAGTAAGCGATTATTCACATGCAGAATGGTTCCGTCGAGCTCGCAGATGATGACAGCATCGCTCGTGATCTCGACTAGTTGGGCAACGTCTGCCCACTCGTTGCGTTCAAGCGTTTCCATCGTGGACCTCACCGTCTATCGGTAACAAAAAAGCCTCCGAAGAGGCTTCTCAAATGCGATGGTGTCGGAGGCGGGACTTGAACCCGCATGACCAAAAAGCGGTCACTAGCACCTCAAGCTAGCGCGTCTGCCAATTCCGCCACTCCGACATGCTATGTTGTTGATTCGCGGTTCGTTTTGTTGGACCCGCGCGTTCAACGAGGAAGATAATAACCTATGATTCGAGAACTGTGCAAGCACTTTTTTCAAAAAAGTTTACGAATTTGTAAATCCTTGATTGGCAACTTCATCCGAACACTTCCCACATTCATCCGCACATGTGCGGGTGAATGTGGGAATCCGATACCCTGAGGGCCGGACCGGCCGGCCCCGGGAGATCGGAGGACGGCATGTCCGGAAAGAGGAAGAAGGAGGCCGGGAAGGCGGCCCCGAGGGCCTACGGCAGGCTCACCAGGCACGAGCGGGACACGGTCCAGAGGATGCTGGAGCGAGGGGCCTCGTGCAGGCAGATCGCGAGGGAGCTGGGCAGGTCGCCCTCGACGGTGAGCGCCGAGGTGGCGTCGCACAGGTTCGTGGCGTCCGTTGCCCGCCGTTCTGGCGTCCGTTGCCTGCCGCTTTTCGTAATATTGAAGCAGCGGCGTTTCGCATGTTTCGTCGATTGTATAGCCCTTTTTCTTTGCTGTCAGCTTTGTAATGGCCAGCAGCTCCTCCGCCGTATAATCCGGAAACTCGATGATATTCGGGAATCTCGAGCGCAGGCCGGAGTTCGCCGTGAGAAACGCCTCCATCTCTTTTGTATAGCCCGCCAAAATAACGATAAGGTCTTCTCTGTGATCCTCCATCCCCTTGACGATGGTATCGATGGCTTCCAGTCCGAAACTGTCGTCTGCGCCGCGGTACAGCGAATATGCCTCATCGATGAACAGCACGCCGCCAAGCGCAGAGCGGATGACCTGCTGCGTGAGCGGTGCGGTGTGACCGACGTATTTGCCTACAAGGTCGGCGCGCGTGACTTCAATCAGCTGCCCGCCGCTCAGTACGCCCATGGCTTTTAAATAGCGTGAAACGAGCCTTGCGATGGTCGTTTTGCCCGTGCCGGGATTGCCGGTAAAGATCATGTGCATGGTGGGCACATCGGCCTTCATGCCGCGCGCTTCGCGCAGCCGCTGAATGATATAGTTCTGCTCAAGCGACAGCACGTAGTCCTTCACTTCACTAAGTCCGATGATCTCGTTAAGCTCCGATTTCACTTCTTCGGCGGCTTTCGGGTCTGCCGCCTGCTTTTTCTCTTCTTCCATCGTGACGGCAAAATCCGGGAATGTGAACATAAGCACACCGTCTTTTACGCCGAGGGCGCCGGAAACGGTCTTTTCACCGTCCTTTTCCGCGCGGCGCAGCTTTTCTTCGCTCAAAAGGCGGAAGCAACGTTCCGTCAGCCGCGCCATGCTCTCCACGCCGTCGCGGCGACTGAATTTATCCGCCAAAAACGCCGAGGCATCCTCACCGAACGTGAACGTGTAGTTTAGCTTAGCCTTTGTGCGGTCGTTTAATGCACCGAGCGCCGCTTCGCCGATCCTGAGCAGACTCTCGCGCGTGAATTCCGCCGTGCGGCAGAAATCCGTGACGGAGGACAAAAATGCCGCGCCGAACGCATCGGTGAACGCGCTGTCCTTTTGGCTCGTCAAAAAGACGAGGTACTTCCCGTTTACGGAAATTTCGCTGACAGCATCGGGCACAAGCGCCGTGCCGACATCGATGAGCATGCCTTTCTGCAAAGCATAACGCGAAGCTAATTTTAAAACGCCCGTCTCGCACAGCGCCGCCACCATGGGCAGCAAAGATTTGTGGCACTGCTCAAAATTTTCAAACAGCACAATATCGTTTTCGCTGTGCAGCGCGGAAAAAAGATCCTGTGTGAGTAATTTACCGTC
>URFP01000038.1:0-14057 GCA_900547235.1 uncultured Collinsella sp.
CTTTGGGGTCGAGTGCTTTGGACATGTAGTCTCCTATCGAATCAGGAACACTTCTTGAGGGGAGTATAGCGCAGCTGGGGGTGCCCAAAACACGCGGGGCAGGAAAACCAGAGGATTGATGTTAACGTACTCATAGGGTGTTATTTGCATAATCCTTACCTTTGGTGTGGGACGTATTTGCGAGCCGCTGACCATGCTTTTCCAGCCGTTCGTGGAAATAGTTGGGACAAGCGCGATGTGCGTTAATATGTTTAAGTTGAGCGACATATAAATAAGCATGTAACGGAGTACATATGTCACCGAACAACGATTCAATCTTTACGCAGGAGCTTTCGCGCCGCACTGCCCTTAAGGCTCTTTTCGGCGCCGCTTCCGCGGCTGTTCTTTTTGGCCTGCCCGCCCGCGCTCATGCGGCTGAGGCCAGCCAAGAAACCACCGACAAACTGAATGCCGCCCAGGCCCAGCTCGACGAGGTCCAGGCTCAGCTCGACAGCATCGCCAATGAGTACGCGACGCTCGCCAACAAGAATGCCCAGACCCTCAGCGATATCGAGGGCGTTCAGGGCCAGATTGACGAGACGCAGGCTCAGATCGACACCAAGAAGTCGGAGCTCAAGAAGAAGCGTAACGACCTTTCCGATCGCGTGGCGGCAAGCTACAAGTCGGGCGGTACCAATATCCTGTCGTTGCTGCTCGCTTCTGGCTCGTTTGAGGAGCTCGTCGCCAACGCGCATTACGTCGAGAAGATCAACAAGAGCGACCGCGACGCCATCGAGGACATTCAGACCATCCAAAAGGAGCTCGACACGCAAAAGTCCGAGCTCGAGTCGCAGAAGGCCGACCTGGAGAAGCTCAAAGACCAGCAGACGGCCCAGATGCAGGACATGCAGGCCAAGCAGCAAGAGGTTCAGACCGTGCTGAATGGCCTCTCCGACGATGTCAAGGAGCTCATGGCACAGCGTGATTCCGAGATTCTCGCTGCCGCCCAGGCAGAGGAGGCTGCCAGGAAGGCTGCCGCTGCCGCGGCTGCCGCAAACAAGAATAATTCCTCTTCGGGCGGCTCGAGTTCGGGTGGCGGCTCGTATGCCGGCGGCACCCCACAGCAGAATGCCGGTTCGGGCAAGCAGCAGGCTGTCGTCAACGCATGCTACTCCACACCTTCGCCTGGCCTGAACTGGTGCGCCGCTTGGGTTACCAATGTGTTCCGCAACGCCGGCGTGGGCTACTTTGGCGGCAACGCGTGCGACATGTTTAACGCCTGGTGCTACAGCTCCGATCGTTCGGCGCTGCAGGTGGGCATGATCGTGGCCGACTCGTCGCACAGTGGCACCGGTACGCCGGGTCTGCTGTACGGACACGTGGGCATCTATGTTGGCGGCGGCATCGTTATGAGTAACGAGGGCTCCATTACGTCTAAGTCGCTTGATGCGTTTATTCGGTTCTACGGCACTGGCTCTGGCGTGCGCTGGGGCTGGCTTGGCGGCATTGCGCTGTCGTAAGGCAAGTTGGGCCGCGTGCCCGTCCGCAATATATTTGATTGCCTGCTCGGGCAGTCCTGCGCAAGACGAAGGCCACATTAAGTGGCCTTCTTTGCGTGCGGAACTCGCGATCAATCAAATATATTGCGGACGGGCACGCGGCCCTTTTGGGTCCAACGCGCTACATACCGGACTGGTTGTCTGAATAAAAGAAAGTGACGGTCCCTTGGACTAAATACTTAGTTTTACTTTACGCTGCGCTTTTTGTTTCTGCCGTAAACGGTTGCAACGATTGCTGTGCCGCCGCTGACGAACAACAGAGCGATCCACAAAGCAAGGCTGTTTGTATCGCCAGCCTGCGGAAGCTTATCGGATGTTCCCGGTTTGGCGCTGGCAGGTTTTTTCTCAAGAGCAGCAATCGCATCTTCGATAGCCTTTGCCATTGCATCAACTTCGCTCTGTTCAGCGATGTTCTTGTCACGGACAACAGCCTTGACAGCAGCTTCCACACCGGAGAAATCTTTGTAGTCATTCTTGTTCAGGGCATTTGCTTTGGCAATGGCTGCATCTACCTTTGTGTAATCAGCATCCTTGTATTGCAGGGCAGCAATGGCATCTTCAATAGCCTTTGCCATTGCATCAACCTCTGTTTGCTGGGCTTTGCTTTTTGCTCGGTCAACAGAGTTAATGGAATCTTCTACCGCAGAATAATTTGTATAAAGGCTGCTATCAAGAGCCGTTGCCCTTGCGATGGCTGCATCTACCTTTGTGTAATCAGCGGGGATGTTATTGTCATCCCACACAAAAGTTGGATGACCGATTCCGGCAACCCATTCAACGCCCGCACCGGCATTGGTTTGCAAGCCAGCAAGGACATCTGCGGAGGTGAAGTTGGAGACAGCAGCGCCGCACGATGACTGGTCAAAGGTCGGGTCGGCACCCGCAGTACCTGCATCCCAATCAACCACCAGCTTAGCAACGGCTAAGTAATTGCCTTTATTATTAGGATATGTTTCTTCATCAAGCGTTACACCATCAGGAGGGGTATCCGGCCAAATGCAGTTGGTAACATGGGTCTTTACGACAGCTGTAATCCAAGTGATATTGCCGGGCTCAGCGCAAGTGATGCTTTTTGTTGCAGCTATGCAATTTTTGATTATTACGCCAGGCCTGGTCCCAGAGAAGTTTTCAAAGTTTGCACCGAGAATACCACCTACAGCTGAATAGATATTATTGCAGGAAACAGAACCGCCAAACCAACAATCGGTAATCGACGAGCTGTCCGCAGAGTTTTCCCACTGACCAATCAGCCCGCCAACGGTATCAACATCATCTTCATTGGACTCTGTACTGATAACCGTGGCGTCTGAGCCACAGCCTTTTACCTGTGTACTCCAAGTGCATTGACCAATCAGCCCACCAACGAACTTGTTGCCAACATTGTTTTCTATTTTTCCGCTTGTGTAGCAGTTTTCAACGGTGCCGCCATTGACCCAATCCGCCAAAATGCCGGCAAGTAACGAACCATCATTTGAGGCAATATCAGCGTCTATAACAAGTACATTCTTTAATGTACCGCCGTCAGAAACAACTCCGAAAAGTCCATTTCGAACAACTTCGTCCCCAGTATAGTGATGGTTCAGATTCATGATTTTATGATGCTGTCCATTAAAAGTACCAGCAAAAAATCTTGCATGGTTACTGCCATCTCCAATGGGAGTCCACTGGGAGCCGGATAAGTCGAGGTCATTATCTAAGTAAATCGTTTTCCCTTCAAATGATACAGATGCAGTTTTGTCATTGACTAACTGCGCTAAACCAGCCAACTGTTCGGCAGTGGTGAAATGGTATTCAGTATCCGTCTTATGGTCGGTGTACCAGCTTGTATCTGCCGTACCGTCCCAATTATCTACTGAAGTTCCTTCAGCAAACGCTGTCATCGGAACAAGTGTCATCGAAAGGCACAACGCAAGCAGAATGCCTAGAAGCTTCTTCTTCATGTTTATTTCTCCCAAATAACTCTATCCGCTACTTACTTCCTCCGACAGCGGACATGCCGGAGAAGATAGAGGGCTTAGCCGGCTTAACCGGAAAAGATTGATTTGCCGGTCGTGGCTAGGACTTC
The DNA here is from genome assembly GCA_900547235.1 of uncultured Collinsella sp. GTDB lineage: Bacteria > Actinomycetota > Coriobacteriia > Coriobacteriales > Coriobacteriaceae > Collinsella. Next base: position 3,604 of record URFP01000038.1, read on the forward strand.
AATATCAAACCACCATCCTTCCGGAAAACGCAAAAAAGCCGAAGTCAAGGCATACTGCGCCCTGTCTCCGGCAACCGATTCGTTATTAATTGTATGAAATAAGACTTGAAACGCTGAAAAAGCGGCGCTATGCTCCTGCCGAGCCGAGCCGAGCCGAGAAAAGTCGCTGCATTTCCATTCGCCATAGTCAAGCCCTCCTTCCCTATTGTAATTCTCCACTTATGATTTTACCTGCCAATTCAATCATAAGTGGGGGATTATAAAAGCCGAAAGGGAGAGGACTTCCTTACGAAGCCTCTCCCTTTCGGGGCCTTCTTTTTATAGGAATTCGCCTACTCGGTGGACTTCGGGTTCTAGGTCTACGTTGAATTGGTCTTTGACGGTTGTTTGGATGTGGCGGATGAGTTCGTCGACGTCGGCGGCGGTGGCGTGGTCGGCGTTGACGATGAAGCCGCAGTGCTTCTCGCTCACCTGCGCGCCGCCAACGGCGTGGCCTCGCAAGCCGGCATCCATGATGAGTTTGCCGGCAAAGTAACCCTCGGGGCGCTTGAAAGTGGAGCCAGCACTCGGCATGTCGAGCGGCTGCTTGTCCTCGCGGCGCTGGCGGTAGTCGTCCATGTCGGCCTTAATCATCACGGCGTTGCCCGGGGCGAGATTGAAGGTGGCCGAAAGCACGGTAAAGCCGTCGTCGGCGATGCGGCTCTTGCGATAACCCAGGTTGAGCTCGTCGACATCGAACTCGATGATGCTGCCGCTGCCGCGGGTGCCGTCGTCGAGCATGCGGGCGGGCTTGTAGACGCGCACGGATCCCAACACATCGGCCATGCAGGCACCGTAGGCGCCGGCGTTCATGTAGCAGGCGCCGCCGACCGATCCGGGAATGCCCGAGATGGGCTCCATGCCGGTGAGACCGGCCTCGGCTGCCGCTGCCGCTACGTCCGAGAGCAGCGCGCCGGCTGCTGCCGTAACATGTGTGCCGTCGACGGTGATGCTAGAGAGGCCCTCGCCCAGCGCTACAACAACGCCGCGGATACCCTTGTCGCCGACGAGCAGGTCGGAGCCGTTGCCCACGATGGTGAGCGGCAGGTCGCAGCGGTAGCAGGTGTCAAGCGTGGCGACGAGGCCCTGCTCGGTATCGGGCGTGACAAAGACATCGGCCGGGCCGCCGATCTTAAACGTGGTGTGCTCGCGCATGGGCTCGCTCATGAGCACGTTGTCCTCGCCGGCAACGCCAGCGAGCGCGCAGAGCAGGTCCTCGTTAAAAAAGTCATTCTCGTGCATACGAATATCCGCCTTATGGTGGTCGTTTTCATCAATCGAATGCAATATACCCCACCCGGATGGATTTGGTGCAAAGTAACCTGACCCCAATGCATCACATAGTGCAAAGGGGTCAGGTTGCTTTACACCAATCGCGGCGATAAAACAGCCGTCCACCGGATTGGTAAAGTGTTTATCAACGAGGTAGAGGGACGGTCGCTATACTTTCAAGAGATTGCGCGAATACTCGGAAGGAGCGAGATGGGCAACAAAGTTACTCTCAAGCAGATTGCCCAGGAGGTGGGGCTTTCCCCCTCGTCGGTCTCGCTTGTTCTCAACAATCGGCCTTGTCGTATCTCGGAAGAAAACCGCAAGCGCATCAAAGAGGTTGCGGCGCGCAACCACTATGTTCCTAACCAGATCGCGCGCAGCCTGGTCATGCGCGAGTCGCGCACACTGGGCCTTATCGTTCCCAATATCGAGAGCCGCTTTTTTGCCTCGCTCGCCGGCAGTTTGGAAAAGCGCTGCCGCGAGGACGGTTACGCGCTCTTTATTACCAGCTCGGGTGGAAGCGCCGATGACGATTTGGAACTGCTGCGCCAGCTGGTGACGCGCGGCGTCGACGGCGTCTTTCTGGTAGTGGGTGACGAGTTCTCCGACGATCGCGCCCTGCGCGAGGAAGTGAGCCATCTGCCCATTCCTGCCGTGATGGTCGACCGCGCCATTGAGGGCCTCGAGTGCGACAAGGTGATGTTCGACCACGAGATGGGCGGCTACATGGCTACGCGGTATCTGATTGAACAGGGTCATCGCCGCATCGCCTGTCTGGTTAACGCGCGTCGCTCCAATACGGGTCGCAAACGACTCGCCGGTTACGAGCGCGCGCTGCGCGAGGTGGGACTGCCCATCGACGCGCGCCTGGAGTTTGAGAGCGAGTACTACATTCCGAGCGCATACGAGGCCTCGGAGGCGGTGCTTGCAACCGATGCCACCGCCGTGTTCGCAAGCTCGGACAACATCGCCCTCGGTCTGCTCAAGCGCTTGCACGAGATGGGGAAGAGCATCCCGGGCGATATCTCGGTCGTAAGCTATGACAACTCGGCGGCCGACGTTCTCTTTGAGCCGGCGCTGACCGCGATTGAGCAGGATCCCGGTGTCCTTGCGGAGCATGCTTTTGGCTGCATGTCCAAGCGTCTTGCCGGTAGGGGCGGTAGACGTGCCGAAGAGGTCGTTCTGGAGCCGGCGCTTATCGTGAAGGGCAGTGTGCTCGAGCTTACTAAACACAACTAAACACGTTTACCAATTCATGCAGATTGAATATGGAGTACCTGTGACAGATAATGCCGCAGGTGAATGTCGCGTTTTGCCAATCGATGGGATCGATAAAGATGCTAAAACGTTTTTTCACCATGATAAAACGTTTTAGCAAATATACTAGTCCCAACGAATGGTTGCCGTATCGAAAGGCAACCGCGCAGCGAAGGGACATAAACAATGGCTAAAACACTGGGAACGCCGTGGCAAAAACTGGGACATGAGGTCCCCGCTTCCGAGCTCGAGGGTGTCGACCTGTACTGGCGCGCCTCGAACTACCTGTCCGTCGGCCAGATTTACCTTCGCTCCAACCCGCTGATGCGCAGCGACTTTGTCGACGAGAAGACCGGCGAGACGCGCGACTTTGGTCGTCCGGACGTCAAGCATCGCCTGGTTGGTCACTGGGGCACCACGCCCGGCATCAACTTCCTGTTCGGCCACGTCAACCGTCTCATCGCCGACCACAACCAGAACGCCATCTTCCTGATGGGCCCGGGTCACGGTGGCCCCGCCGGCACCGCCCAGTCGCTGCTCGATGGCACCTACCGCGAGATCCGCCCCGACATCACCAATGACGAGGCCGGCCTGCAGAAGTTCTTCCGCCAGTTCTCCTACCCCGGCGGCATCCCGAGCCACTTTGCGCCCGAGACGCCCGGCTCCATCCACGAGGGCGGCGAGCTTGGCTACACGCTCAGCCACGCCTACGGCGCCGTCATGGACAACCCGAGCCTGCTGGCCGTGGCCGTGGTGGGCGACGGCGAGTCCGAGACCGGTCCGCTTGCCACCTCTTGGCAGTCCAACAAGCTCGTGAACCCGGCAACCGATGGCATCGTCCTGCCGATCCTGCACCTCAACGGTTACAAGATCGCCAACCCCACCATCCTCGCTCGCGTGTCCGACGAGGAGCTGGCCAAGTTCTTTGAGGGCATGGGCTACAAGCCGCACTTCTTTGTCGCCGGCTTTGACGACGAGAGCCACGCGAGGATCCACGAGCGTTTTGCCGCCCTGTTTGAGCAGGTCTTTGACGAGATCTGCGACATTAAGGCCACCGCTCAGGCCCGGGCAGCCGCGGGCGAGACCGTGGTCCGCCCGGCCTATCCCATGATCGTGTTCCGTACGCCCAAGGGCTGGACCTGCCCCAAGCACATCGATGGCAAGAAGACCGAGGACTCCTGGCGCGCGCATCAGGTGCCGCTGGCGAGTGCCAAGGACACCCACGAGCACTTCCGCGTGCTACGCGAGTGGCTGCGCTCCTACAAGCCTGAGGAGCTCTTTACGCCCGAGGGTCAGGTGCGTCCCGAGGTGACGGCCTTTATGCCGACCGGCGAGCTGCGCATCGGCGCCAACCCCAACGCGAACGGCGGCAAGGTGCGCCGCGAGCTCGAACTGCCCGATATTCATGCCCACGAGATTCCCGTCGCAAGTAAGGGCCACGGCTGGGGTTCCACCGAGGCCGCCCGCGTCTTTGGTGAGTACACTGCCGACGTTCTGGCCAAGAACATGGACGATTTCCGCATCTTCGGTCCCGACGAGACCGCGTCTAACCGCCTGCAGGCTGCCTACAAGGTGACCAAGAAGCAGTGGGATGCCGGCTTCTACGAGGACGAGGCCAACGACGAGCTGCTGGCAGGCTCCGGTAAGGTTGTCGAGCAGCTTTCCGAGCACCAGTGCGAGGGCTTCCTCGAGGCCTACGTGCTCACTGGCCGTTCCGGCGTGTGGAGCTCCTACGAGAGCTTTGTCCATGTGGTCGACTCCATGGTCAACCAGCACTGCAAGTGGCTCGAGGCTACCAAGCGCGAGATTCCGTGGCGTGCCCCCATCAGCGGCCTCAACATTTTGCTGTCGAGCCATGTCTGGCGTCAGGACCACAACGGCTTCTCGCACCAGGACCCCGGCTTTATCGACCTGCTGCTCAATAAGACCAACGATACGCATATCGTGAACGCCTACTATCCGGCCGACGCCAACATGGCGCTCGCCGTGGCCGAGCGCGTCTACCAGTCCACCGACTGCGTCAACGCCATCTTCTGCGGCAAGCAGCCCGCCCCGACCTTCCAGACGGTCGACGAGGCCAAGTCCGAACTCGCCGAGGGCGTCGCGACTTGGGAGTGGGCATCGACTGCCAGCTCGCTTGCCGAGGCCGACATCGTGGTTGCGACCTGCGGTGACGTGCCGACGCTCGAGGCCCTGGCTGCAACCGATATGCTGCGCAAACTGGGCATTAAGGTGTGGTTCGTCAACGTGGTCGATCTGCTCAAGATTCAGAACGTCTGCGAGAACGACCAGGCCATCAGCGACGAGCGCTGGGCTGAGCTGTTCGGCTGCGGCGAGAAGCCCGTCCTCTTCGCATTCCACGCCTATGCCGGCACGATCCGCCGCTTGATCTGGAACCGCCCCGGCCACGACGCCTTCCGTGTCCACGGCTACGAGGAGAAGGGCTCCACGACCACGCCGTTCGACATGCTGCGCCTGAACAACATGGACCGCTGGGCCCTGGCCGCAGACGTGTTGCGTATGGTCGACGCCGATAAGTTTGCTGAGCAGATTGACGAGTGGGAGGCGTTCCGCACCGAGGCCTTCGAGTTCGCGTGCGACGAGGGCTACGATCACCCGGCCTTTACCGACTGGGTCTGGCCCGACGCTGCAGCCGCAACAGCAGCCGACGGCGCGCTTTCCGCAACGCAAATGACCGCGGGCGACAACGAGTAGATAGGCATCCGGGACGATCTCGCACTGGGGCCGCCTCCGGGCTGGTGCCCTTCCTCGGAGAAGTGGGCTTCGCGAACTTCTCCGAGGAAGGGCACCAGCCCGGAGGCGGCTCTCTCGACCGTTTCGATATGCGGGGGCTGATATTTTTTAATGTAATGGGGACTTGGCTGTTGCGGCCTTGGGACTGCGCACCTAACTATGGTCAGCCAAGATTACATTGCCGGGGCCGGGGCGCCTGCTTTGTTTTGAGAAGTTCGCGAAGCCCACTTTTCAAAACAAAGCAGGCGCCCCGGCCCTCGTGGAATATCGTGGAATAGATAAGGGGGCAGCATGAGCTTTACGAGCGTGGCGCTTCAGATGTTGACGGTTTCGTTGCCTATTTTGTTGGGGTGGTGTATCGCCAAGCTGGGGTTTATGAAAGCGGAGTTCGAGCGCGAGCTGTCGCATCTGCTGTTGCAGGTGGCGCTACCGTGCTTGGTGCTTTCGTCAGCGCTGGGCGATGATGCGAATCTTCCGAGCATTGCCGATACGTTTTCGCTCATGGGTCTGTCCTTTGTGATGTATGTGGTGGCGATCGTTATTGCGTTTGCCGTCACCGCTGCTCTTCGCGTTCCCAAAGGGACGGAATGCTCGTATCGCTTCGCCGTGCTTTTCGGTAATGCCGGGTTTATCGGTTTTCCGGTTATTTCGGCGGTGTTGGGAAAACAAGCGCTGTTGTATGCATCGATTGCGCTTATCCCCCTAAACCTTCTTATGTTTACCGTCGGTGCCATGTTATTTAGCGGAATGGATGGTGGCCTTAAAAAGCAGATGCGCAATATTGCCGCCTGCTGCAAGAGTCCTGGTCTCATTGCAAGTGCTGTTGTGCTTGGGATTGTGCTAACCGGATGGACCGATTGGGGCGTGTTGGGCGACTCGATTTCCATCGTTGGCACCATGACCACTCCAGCGGCATTGTTGCTCATGGGATCGTCTATCGCCAAGTACCGTCCGCTCGAGATGCTTACCAACTGGCGCGCCTATGTCGCCGTGGCGTTTCGCCTGGTTGTCGTGCCGGTGGCATGTCTTGCCGTCGCGCGCTTGTGGCCAGGCATGACACCCATGTTTATCGCGACGCTTGTGCTCGAGATGGCAATGCCGGTGGGCAGCAACGGCACGCTGTACTGCCTACAATACGGTAAGGATGCACGCCCCATGATGCAGTGCACGTTTTTGTCGATCATCTGCTCCATTCTGACTATCCCACTCGTAGCCACGCTGTGCGGGTAGGCATCCGGGACGGTCTCGCGCTGGGGCCTTGCCCGGCGGGGTTGCCTTGCTCCGGGAAGTGGGCTTCGCGAACTTCCCGGAGCAAGGCAACCCCGCCGGGCAAGGCCCTCTCGACCGTTTCGTTTTGCGGGGGCTGATTATTTTTAATGTAATAGGGACTTTGCTGATGCTGCCTTGGGTACTGTGCGTGTAACTTTGGTCAGCCAGTGATACATCGCCGGGGACGGGGCAGGGTGCTTGGTTTTGGAAGTTCGCGAAGCCCACTTCCAAAACCAAGCACCCTGCCCCGTCCCTCGTCCGTACGTATTCCCCGCTGAGCGGGTCATAGATGCCATGCACCGATGTGCTAAAGTGACGGCTTGAAATTGGTGCTATATTCGACTTGAGTTGTTTAATGCTAGTACGGGAGGCTGATATGGGGCTGTTCAAGAAGAAAAACCCGCAGGATGCCTTTGATCCCGATGTGTTTACCATCACGGATACGATTTTGGACCCGCCGCGGTTTACGTTTTTGCCGGCTATCTACCAGGATGCCACGCGCCGCAAGTGGGCCGTGCACCAGCGCGGCGGTGAGCCGAAGATTTTTGACTATGCGGACGTGTTGCAGTGCGAAGTGGCCGAGGCAGGCGATCCGGAGGCCGATGAAGCGGTCTCTAAACAGGAATTTGCCCAGCGTATTCTGGCAAATCCCGCTAAGGCGGCAAAAATGAACGCTGCCAAGCGTAATATGTGTCTTGGTATGGGCGTTGTTGTGGCGGTTCAGACGGGAAAAGACGAGGTTTCCAAATTGGAGATTCCCGTTATGACCGACGAAGTCAAACGCGATTCAAGCCTATATAAGTCGTATCGGAATGTCGCCGAGAAGATCAAGGCCGAATTTGATGCCATGGGAGGGCTGGTCTAATTTTGGCGGCATACGTTTCTGAATGAGGAGTCTGTGCAATGGCAGGCGAATCTTATGCAATTCCCCCTAAAGATCGTGCTGTTGAGGGAATTCTATGGTATATCCAGCACCATCAGCTTGCCGGCGGCGATCGCCTTCCGGCCGAGCGCGTGCTGTGCGAAGAGATCGGCGTTTCGCGTACGGCGTTGCGCGCCGGTATCACGCGGCTCATCTCGTGCGGAACGCTCGAGAGCCGTCGTGGGTCGGGTACGTATGTGTGTCCTCCCAAGCCGTTGAACATCTTCCAAGAAACGTATAACTTTTCCGATGCTGTGCGGACTGCCGGCCTGCACCCCTCTTCTCGTCTGGTTTCCACCGGGGCCATCGAGGCGGATGAGGCGCTTGCCGACAAGCTTGGGGTTGCTGTAGGCACTCCTTTGCTCCGCATGCAGCGTGTTCGACTTATTGAGGGCGAGCCGGCGTCAATCGAGACGGCTCACGTTAACCTGTCCCTGTGCCCCTCGCTTCCCGATCACGATTTTGAGTGTGAGAGCCTTTATGATGTCTTGCTCAAAGAAGGCGGCGTGCGCGTTGAGCATGGACGTGAGCATATCTCCATCTCGCGTTTGAACGCCGAAGAGGCCGAGCTGCTCCAGCAAGAAGAGGGAACGCCGGTGTTCTATGAGAGCACGATAGAATTTGATAAGGACATGCGTTTTGTGGAGTATTGCAAATCGGTGATTTTGCCCACAAAGTTCCGCTTTGCCGATAACGGCGAAAAGAACGGCATGAGGAGCGTGGCAGGTGAACAATGGCTAAAACAGTAGATGCCACCCCGGTTTATATGCGCATTCGACGCCGCATTGAAGAGCGTATCGAGCGCGGTATTTATCTCACGGGTTCCATGATTCCGTCCGAAAAAGACCTCGCCGAGGAATTTGGTACGACACGCTTGACCATCCGAAGTGCTGTCGATGAGCTGGTTCGGCGTGGGCAGATTCGACGCGTCCGCGGAAAAGGCGCGTTTGTGGCACAGAAGGTGCCCGTTGCCTACGAGCGAACAGGGGGCTTTCGCGAGTCGGTCCGTGCTTCGGGCGGCGAGCCGTCCGTCCGCATCCTCGCGCGTTCCAAGCGTTATGCGGGCCCATATTATGCCAACCTGTTTGGTATTGCCGAGGACGATTTGCTGTATTCGATTCGGCGTTTGAACTGCGTCAACGGCGATCCCGTATCGATTGAGATGGCGTTCATCCCATGCCTGCTGTTTCCCACAATCGAAGATATTGACGTGTCGGTCTTCAGTTTGTACGAGACCTATGAGATGCTGGGCCGAAAGCCGGTCACGGCGCAGGAAAAGCTTGATATCGAAGCGCTGGGCGCGCGAGATGCCGGCCTGCTTGGACTGGAGCAGGGCGATCTTGCATTGACGCTGGAGTGCGTGAGCTTCGATGCGAGCGGCCAGGCGATTGAGTACGTCAAGTCCTTTAACCGTGGCGACGCAGGCGGCTATACCTATACGTACTAGCTGGTGTTTTGTGAATAACGGCTGGGAAACTAACCAGTTTTGATCGTTGAGTCAGCTGTATACACAACCTTACATGGCTCAAAATCGACCGTTCGCCGAAGGGGATAAATTACACGACAAAGAGGTATCAAAAAGCCGTAATCTGTAACCGTGATTGGTATCAAATACTAATGATTTGTTACGAGGTGAGACGATGAAGATGCTCGATTACGTTCAGCTTGCCCATGTGCGTATGGGGGAGAACCTCGAGCGTTCGTCTGAGCTGGTAGCGCAGCTCGTTGATATTTTCCAGTCCGGTTCTTTTGATGCACTGCGCATCGTTGCTTCGGGTTCGTCGCGCCATGCCGCCGATTGCGCCCGCGATTACCTGCAAGATGCGCTGCAGATGCAGGTGTCCGTTGTGACGCCCGAGGCCTTCGTCGATTTTGAACACACCTATCCGCAGCATGCGCTCAACATCGCCGTCTCGCAGAGCGGCTATTCGACCAATACGATTGCGGCGCTCGATTACATGCGTGCACACGATATGGCTGCAGTTGCGCTCACGGCAAACGTCGAGGCACCCATCAAGGAACACGCTGACATCGTTCTTGACTACGGTGTGGGTGTCGAGTCGGTGGACTTTGTGACTCTGGGCGTCGAGGTTCTCGTTGAGTACCTGGTGCTCTTTGGTATTTACGGCGGTCAGGCGCGCGGAACGATTGACGCCAAGGGCGTTGCTCAGCGTCTTGATGACCTGCGCGAGGCTATCCAGGCTAATGCCGTGATGTGCAAGACCGCCGAGGCATATGTCCAAGATCACATGCTCGAGCTTTCTGAGCACATGCCCGCCATGGTCGTCGGCAACGGCCCCAACTATGGTGTTGCCGAGGAGGCAGCGCTCAAGCTGAGCGAGACCATCAAGATTCCTGCCATGCATCACGAGGGCGAGGAGTTCGTCCACGGTCCCGAGATGCAGATCGTTCCGGGCTATCTGGTGTTTATCGTCGACGATCCGCAGGGGTCGGAGCGTCTTGCGAATATCGCCGATGCGCTATCGAACGTTACGGCAAAAACGGTGCTGCTCACGGCCCATCCCAAGGGTAGGGCTCACGAGGTTGCGGTGCCTCAGGTGGCTCCGCTGCTCAGCGCAATTCCCAATCTTGTGTTCTTCCAGACGATTGCGGCCATGATTGCCGAGCGTCTGAAGTCATGGAACGTGCACCCGTATCTCGATACCGTCTCCAAGCAAATGGAGGTCAAGGCAGAGGGCTACGAAGAGTCAGTCAATGCGCTTAAGGCCAAAGCGGCTGAGTGTTACGGAATGTAAGCGGGTTTTGATGCCCGTTGGCATGGGGGATGTGGAAACAACCCCAGAAAGGAGAGACAAATGAAGGAAACCGAGAAGATCGAGATCATGCATTTCGACCAGGAGGGCTATCTCGAGGACGGCAAGGCGCTCTACGAGACCGGCAAGAAGATGACCGCGCTCGCCGACAAGGTCGCCGACGAGGG
>URFP01000039.1:0-13915 GCA_900547235.1 uncultured Collinsella sp.
TTAAACGGGTCAATGACGTCTCATTTTCCCTGCGTCGCGGAGAAATCCTCGGCATGCCGCCAAGCGCCTCGACGCGCTCGCGCATGGAGCCGAGCCCCATGCCCTCGGCGATGCCGCGACCGCCCGTCTGGGTCCCGCCCGTGCCATCGTCGGTAACGATGAGCTGGTAAAACGATGGATGCTCCAAGCATCGCACAACAACGTTTTGCGCGCGGGCGTGGCGCATGGTGTTGGAGAGCGCCTCGCGCAGGACCGCCGCAAAGCAGTTGGTGATGTTGGCGGGCGCATGCTCGGCCAAAACCTCAAGCTCAATCTGCGGGCCGCCATCTGAGCACGCGCCTTCCACGATGCACTCGAGCTGTACGGAGAGGTCGGCGGCAGTGTCATTGAGCGCGTGGACGCTGGCGCGCACAAGTTGGAGCGCCTCGTCAACGGTGTGCTTGACGTCGGCGAAATCGGCGGCAACCCTGGGCTCGTTGGCGTGGACCACGCGCAAGGCTTCGGTTTGGAGCGAAGCGCGCGTGAGCTGGTGGCCCACGTTATCGTGGATCTCGCGCGCGATGCGGGCGCGTTCGGCGAGCGTTGCGAGCTCGACTTCGTAGTCCTGGCGGTCGGCGAGGTCGCGGTTGCGTGCCTCGAGTGCCAGGGCGCGTTCTTGCAGCTTGTCGCGGGTGCGACGCATGCGATCCTGTTCGCGCTCCAGCTGCGCGGTGCGCAGCGACAGCAACGTGGCAGCGATCGAAAGGATGGCGGTTAGCAACAGCGTTCGGGTGGTGAGCACGCCGCCACGAAGGTCCGCGACAAGCGCGCAGACAAACACGGCGCCAATCGCCAGCGCGGGCCAGATGCGTTCACGGCGCACGCGTCGCGCGATGTCATAGAAGGCAAGGGGTGCGAACGGCATAAATGGCGGCACGAAGACGGCAGCGATGATGTAAGCGTAGCTCGCGGCCTCGCTCGCGCGATGGGCGTGTTCTTCTCGTGCGACTTCCGACGCCGAGGTGGCCATAACGCCAAGGCAAAACGCCACAACCAGACGAGCGTCCACGGCAAGACCCATGGCGGCCGCAATACAGCACGCCAGCACAATCGATTTGTCGAAAAGCCTGTTCATACGGGTATTGTACGCGATGCTGCGCGCGGGGGAGGCGCCGCCCGGGGCAACCGTGACATTCCTCCCGCGCGGCAAAGCGGCGTCGATCGCTCGCGCGAGCGGGGGTTTCGCCTCTGCCCCCTCGCACTCGTGACAAAGCTCACTGGTGCGCGCCGTCCTCTCCTGCGATGATGCAATCGTACCGGGCCACGACCAACAGAAGGGCCGCCTCATGACAGATATCGTCCACGTCGAAAACCTCGTCAAGCGCTACGACGATCTTATCGCGCTCGACCACTTTAACCTGAGTATTGCCCCTGGCGAGATCTTTGGCCTGTTGGGCCCCAACGGCTCGGGCAAGACCACGTCCATCAACTGCATCCTGCAGCTGCTCGCTTACGACAAGGGCACCATCGAGCTGTTCGGCGAGCCCATGACGCCCACCCGCTACGACCTTAAGCGTCGCGTCGGCGTGGTGCCACAGCAGGTGGCGGTGTTTGACGAGCTCACCGTGCGCGAAAACATCGACTATTTCTGCAGCCTCTACGTCAACGACCGCAAGCGCCGCCGCGCGCTGGTGGACGAGGCGATCGACTTTGTCGGCTTGGGCGACTTTACCAAGTTTCGCCCCGGAAAGCTCTCGGGCGGCTTGGCACGCCGTCTCAACATTGCCTGCGGCATCGCGCACAAGCCCGAGCTCATCTTTTTTGACGAGCCTACGGTGGCAGTCGATCCACAGAGCCGCAACGCCATCCTGGAGGGCATCTGCCGCCTGCGCGACGAGGGCGCCACGGTGGTGTATACCAGCCATTACATGGAGGAGGTCGAGCAGATCTGCAGCCGCATCATGATCATGGACGGCGGCCGCGTGCTGGCGCAGGGCACCAACGACGAGCTCAAGCGCATGATTCAGATGGGCGAGCGCGTGACCGTCGAGGTCGGCGCCGTCGAGCCCGCCACGGTCGAGCGGCTGCGCGCTCTGGAGCACGTGCTTTCGGTTGAGCTGTCCGGCGGCGAGCTCATCTGCACCTGCGAGGCGAGCCCACATAATCTGGTCGACATCCTTGACACGCTGCGCGCCGCCGACGTGGCACTCGGTCGCGTGTGGAGCGAGCCGCCGACCCTCAACGACGTGTTCCTCGAGATCACCGGCCGCGAGCTACGCGACTAGGGGGCAGCCATGATCAACACCATCATTATCACGGTCAAGACGCTGCTGCGCCGGCCGAGCACATGGGTCTGGGGCGCGCTCTTTCCCATTGCGCTTTCCACGATGTTCATGTTTATGTTTGCGAACCTCAGCTCCGACGGCAAGGTCGATCCGGTGCCGGTAGCCGTTGTCGCCGACGAGGCCTGGGACGCTTCGACCTTTAAGGACGTGGCGACGTCGCTTGCCAAGGAGGGCGACGACCAGCTGCTTAAGATCCACGAGTGCGACGACGCGGCCGAGGCGAACCATGCGCTCAAGTCCGGCGAGGTTGCGGGCGTCTACACGGTCGACGACGCGGGCGCGCCCAAGCTTACGTTGCTTTCGAGCTACGATAGCTCGCGCGCCAGTACGGTGCTCACCGACCGCAGCATCCTTGAAACGGTGGCAAGCTCGTATACGCAAAATGCCGAGCTCATGTCCCAGATTGCCCAGGACAACCCGGCGGCGCTCGCCGATCCGGCGGCGGTTGCGCGCGCCCTGTCGCTCGAGGGCGGAACCCGCCGCGTGAGCCTGACTCGTGCCACGCCCGATGGCACGGTCATCTACTATTACGCGCTTTTTGGCCTGGTCGCGATGATGTCTGCCGAGTTTGCCGCCTTGAGCGTCGTCGATTTGCAGCCCAATCTGTCCGGCCTCGGCGCGCGCCGCTGCGTGGGCGGTCTTTCCAAGACGGCGTCGCTGGCCGGCATTTTTGTCGGCTCGTGGCTGGTTTCCTTTGCATCGATGGCGGTTGCGATCGGCTACGTGCGCCTGGTCGTGGGCGTCGACTTTGGCGGGCGCGAGGGGTTGTGCCTGCTGGGCGGGGCTGCATCCGCGCTTGCCGCCACGGGCCTGGGGCTTTTTGTGGGCACGCTTCCCGTTAAGGGCGGCAAGGCATCCAAGTCGGGCATCCTCACGGGCTTTGCCACCACGTGCGCCCTGTTCGCCGGCCTCTACGGCGAGCCGGCGATGGCGCTTGCCGACGACGTCGCCCGCGCTTGTCCGGTCGAGTGCTGGCTCAACCCCGTCAAGCTCATCTGCGACATGTTCAATCGCCTGTATTTCTTTGAGGACCTGGGGCCCTTCGCTGTTCGCGCCGGCGCGCTCGTCCTGATGGCCCTGGTGTTTGTCGCCGCCGCTACGCTGATCTTTGGAAGGAGCCGCTATGAGCACCTTTAAGACCGCGCTTCGCATGGCGCTGGCGCACCCGTTCTACCTGCTCATCTATACGGTGTTCATCTCGCTCATGGGCGTATTCATCGCGGCTTCGGTGAGCTGGAACTCGTCGCAGCTTACCGAGTACAAGCCCTACGACACCAACGTGATCGTGGTCGACCGCGACGATAGCGACCTTTCGCGGGCGCTTACCAAGCACCTGGGCTCACGCTTTGACCTGGTCACGGGCGTCGGCGACGACACATACGACCTTGCTGACGCGCTCTCCAAGAGCAACAGCGCCAAAGGCAGCGCCGACTGCGTGTTCTTTATCCCGGAGGGGTTTGAGGACGATCTTGTTGCAGCCGCCCGCGCGGGGGAGTCCCTGCCCAAGCTCGATGTGACCTACGGTGCCGGCACCATGGCGGCGGCGCTTTCGTCTGCCGAGGCCTCGCGGTGGATCTCGCTCGCGGGCGCTGCGGCCGCACTAGAGCCCGCTGCCTCCAACGGCGACGTCGCAAGGGCCGCCGAGCACGCGGCCGCAAAGCGCGCGGAGGTCCAGATCGAGCAGGTCAAGGTCGACTCGACTGCTGCTACCACGCTCGAGTCGTACTTCAACTTTGGCGCGTACGCGATCATCTCGTCGGTCATCGTGTCGGTGGGACTGGTGTTCTCGGGCATGAACGAGCCCGAGCGCGTGCGCCGCATGGATGCCAGCCCGGTCTCTGAGCGCCAGCGTTCGCTCGCTGTGTTCGCGGCCGCCGCCGTGCTCACCGTCTGCATCTGGCTCGTGTCGAGCATGATGGGCGTCGTGGGCTTTGCCAGCGCGGTTGCCGAGGTCGGCGTGGGTCGCGTGTGCCTGGCGCTGGCGGCAACGTTTGCCCTGGCGTGCACGCCGCTGGCCGTTGGCTTTACGCTGTCGAGCCTGGGCGCGCGCGAGGAGCTGCTCAACGGTGTGGGCAACCTGCTCGGCATGCTCATGACGTTTTTGGGCGGCGCCTGGATGCCGCTGTCGCTCATGGGCTCGGCCGTGCAGACGGTGGCGCACTTTGTGCCGACGTATTGGGTGAACGACGCGATCGGCAAGGCGCTCGCTTCGGACCTGACGTCTGCCGTGCTGGGCGACATCGCCTGCGACCTGGGCGTTACGGTGCTCTTTGCCGCGGCCATCACCGCCGTAGGCATGGCCCTCACCCGCGCCAAATCCCATGCCTAGCTACCTGGTCATCGGGGACGTTCTTAAACGACTGGTCGCTGGGGACAGTCTTTGCCGATCTGCCGGCTCGCCGGCCGGGCTGGCAAGGGCTGTCCCTGGCGGCACTCATTGGGGACAGACTTAAATGAGTGGTTTCAGTCATTTAAGTCTGTCCCCAATGAGTAGGTTGGAAAATAGTTCGCGCACGTCGCTTAAAAATAGTTCGCCCGGGTTTACTATTAACCTAGAAAAGTAGCAGATGGCTAACAACGGGGGATAAGATGGCGACAAAGCGAGCCTACGTCCAGGTCAACGGGCTCAAGAAACACTACGGCGATGGAGATGCACGCCTGACGGTGCTCGACGGCATCGACACGTCTATCAACCGCGGCGAGATCTGCGTCATGCTGGGGCCCTCCGGCTCGGGCAAGTCGACCTTTCTCAACCTGATCGGCGGCCTGGAGGATGCCGACGGCGGCTCCATCATGGTGGACGGCTGCGACCTCACGGTGCTCAAGCCTGCCGACTTGGGCGAGTACCGCCGCCGCGAGCTGGGTTTTGTCTTCCAGTTCTACAACCTGGTGCCCGATCTCACCATCAAGGAAAACATCGAGGTCACGGCGCACCTGTCCAAAAACCCGCTCGACGTCGACGACCTGTTGCGCTCGCTGGGCCTCTACGAGCACCGCAATAAGTTCCCGCGCCAGGTCTCGGGCGGCCAGCAGCAGCGCTGCGCCATCGGCCGCGCGCTCGTCAAAAATCCGGGCCTGCTGCTGTGCGACGAGCCCACGGGCGCGCTCGACTACAAGACATCCAAGGAAATCCTGCAGCTCATGGAGGACGTCAATCGCACCTACGGCTGCACCATCATCATCGTCACCCACAACGCCGCCATCGCGCGCATGGCCAACCGCGTGCTGCGCCTGCGCGACGGCCGCATTGTCGAGGACGAGCTCAACGCCGATCCCGTGCCCGCCGCCGAGCTCGATTGGTAGGCGCTCGCATGACACCTCTCGCAAAACGACTCCCGCGCGAGCTGCGCCGCAATATCGGCAAGTACCTGGGCATCTTTTTGCTTATGTGCGGAAGCATCGCCCTCACGTCGGGCTTTTTGCTCGCGGCGCATTCCATCGGCTGCCTCATCGACGACATGCGCGACGAGTACACGATTGAGGACGGCCGCGTGACTACCTCCTTCGAGGCCACCGACGAGCAGCTCAAGGCTGCCGAGGACGCGGCAAAGGACGTCGGCGGCGTTACGCTCTACAAGAACTTCTCTATCGACGCCATCATCAAAAAGGCGTCCGGCGACGACGGCACCAAGCGCACCCTGCGCACCTACGCGCATCGCACCAAGGTCGACATTGCGTCCTACTGCGAAGGCAAGCAGCCAAAGGCGGACGACGAGGTGGCCATAGACCGCGTCTTTGCCACCAATAACGACCTCGCCATCGGCGATAAGGTCGAGCTCGAGGGGCGCACCTACACCATCTGCGGCATCATGACGCAGCCCGATAGCCAGGCGCTGTTCCTCAACAATTCGGACTTTACGGTGAACACCATTACCTATGGTGTCGCCGAGGTCACCGACGCCGGCTTTGCCGCGCTCGAGGATGCCGGCGGCGCGCCTGCCTACACCTACTCCTTCACCTTTGCCGATCGCGACCTCCCCACCGCGGATCGCATCGATGCGGAGCAGGATATGGTCGAGGCGCTGACCGATGCCGATGCGCGCGTGGACGATCTGATCGATGCCGATTCCAATCAGGGCATTGGCTATGCGCGCGACGACGTGGACGGCGACTCCATGATGTGGATGACGTTGCTCGACATCATCATCGTGATCATGGCATTTGTCTTTGTGGTGCTCACTGACGCCACCATCGAGGAAGAGAGCGCCATCATCGGCACGCTGCTCGCCAGCGGCTATCGTCGTCGCGAGATCGTGCTTCACTACCTGGCGCTTCCCGCCATCGTGGGCGTGGTCGCGGCGCTTTTGGGCACCGCGCTCGGCGTCGCGTTCTTTACCGAGCCCATGCGCAGCCTCTATTACGGTTCGTACAGCCTGCCGCCCTTCCAGGTGTACTGGAGCTGGGAGATCTTTGTGAAGTGCGCCGTGGTTCCCGCCGTCGCGCTCATCCTCATAACGCTGGTGGGCCTGCTTCGCAAAATGGGCAAGACGCCGTTGCAGTTCCTTCGTCACGAGGCGAGTGGCAAATCGGGCACCAAGCGCGGCCTGCAGCTGCCGGAGCGCATGGGTTTTGTTTCCCGCTTCCGCCTGCGTATCTTCCTGCGCAACCTGGGCAACTTCGCCACGCTCTTCGTGGGCATCGCGTTTGGGTCGCTGCTTTTGCTCTTTGGCCTGGCGATTCTGCCCACGATGACGCACTATGCGGACAACCTCGAGACAAGCCTGGTCGCCGAGCACCAGTTCACGCTCAAGGCGCCGCTGGAGCTCGAGGGCACTGCCGAGGAGCGCGAGCAGTGGTCGGCACTCGAGCGCTTGCAGTCGGTTGACGGCGCGCTGCTTTCCGCCGCCCGGGATGCGGATGACGAGCTTGACGACGCGGCCGATGCGGCGCAGGCGGCAGCCGATGCCGCGACCAGCGCTCCGTCTGCCGAGAGCCTGGCCGCGGCGCAGGACGCGCTTGCCAAGGTCCAGGACAAGAAGGATACGCTCTACGCGCGCCTTGACGACCTGGCCGATGCCCTCGGCTGCGACCGCGACGAGGCTATCGACCTGATCGACAAGGCCTCTAAGATCGACACCGACAACGACGACATTCACCCGGTCAACACGACCGACAACGGTGCGGAAAAGATTGCACAGGCCGAGAAATACGCTGTCTACCAGCTGCAGTACGACCGCGGCGACGGAAACGGCGAGGAGACGATTTCGGTCTACGGCGTCTCGCCAAGCTCGCGCTACTGGAAGGGCCTCAACGTTGGCGATGGCCGTGTCGTCTTTGGCGGCGGCCTGCTCGACAAGTTTGGCTGGAGCGAGGGCCAGAAGGTCACGCTCAGCGACAAGTACGAGGGCGAGCATTATTCCCTTGAGTATGCGGGCAAGGACTGTGCCTGGGGCTCCAAGTCGGACATGAATATCTATATGAGTATCGACGACTTTAACGAGCTGTTCGACAACGACGCCGCCTACTTTAACGGCTATGTGAGCGACGAGAAGCTCGACCTCGACGCGCGCTACTTTGCCGGCGACACCACGCCCGACGACATGCGCGCCGTGGGTGACCAGTTCATCGGCATGATGAGCAAAATGATCGGCATGATGGTCGGGCTCGCGGTGTTTATCTTCCTGCTGTTTATGTACCTGCTAACCAAGGCCGTTATCGACCATAGCGCCCGCTCGATCAGCTATATGAAGGTCTTTGGCTATCGCGATAGCGAGATCTCGCATCTGTACATCCGCTCGATCACGCTGTGCGTGGCGGCGTCGCTCGTGCTGAGCCTGCCGTTGATTATCTGCTCGCTCACGGCTATTTTCCGCTCCATGTTGCTCGCCTATAACGGCAATATCGAGATTTATGTGCCAAGCTGGTCCATGGCGGCGTGCGCAGGGATCGGCTTTGCAACGTACCTGGTCGTGGCGCTGCTGCACATGCGCTCGATCAAGCGCGTCAGCCTGGCCGAAGCCCTCAAGGTGCAGGAGTAGCCCTTGGGGACGTTCTTAAACGACTAGTCATCGGGGACAGTCTTTGCCGATCTGCCGACTCGCCGGCCGGGCTGGCAAGGGCTGTCCCTGGCAGCACTCATTTAAGTCTGTCCCCAATGAGTGTGTCCCCAATGAGTGGCCAGGTGCGGCGCTTGACTTCAACCCCGCTTTAACGGGTACCATCCTCTATGTCTGTAACGCCATATAGACCGAGGGGATAGATTTATGACCGCAACTGCACCTGTCGCACCCGCCAAGGTGTACTTCACCAACCTGCGCACGCATGCTCGCGAGAGCCAGCTCGACAAGCTCAAGCGCCTCGTCCGTCGCGCTGGTATTGAGCAGATTGACTTTGAGAACAAGTTCGTCGCCATCAAGATTCACTTTGGCGAGCTGGGCAATCTGAGCTTTTTGCGCCCCAACTACGCCCGCGCCGTCGCGGATGTCGTCAAGGAGCTGGGCGGCAAGCCCTTCCTCACTGACTGCAACACGCTCTATGTGGGTAGCCGCAAAAACGCGCTCGAGCACATCGACACCGCCTACCAGAACGGCTTTACCCCGTACGCCACGGGCTGCCAGGTCATCATCGCCGACGGCCTCAAGGGTACCGACGAGGCACTCGTCCCGGTCGAGGGCGGCGAGTACGTGCACGAGGCAAAGATCGGCCAGGCGCTCATGGATGCCGACATCGTGATCAGCCTTACTCACTTTAAGGGTCATGAGCAGGCCGGCTTTGGCGGCGCCATGAAGAACCTGGGCATGGGCGGCGGCAGCCGTGCCGGCAAGATGGAGCAGCATGCTGCCGGCAAGCCAAGCGTCGCGACTGAGCACTGCGTTGGCTGCCGTGCCTGCGAAAAGATCTGCGCTCACAACGCCATCTCGTTCGACGGCACCCGCGAGCGCGAGCTTGCGAGCGGCAAGACCGTCGAGGTGCACGTGGCCGCCATCGACCACGACCGCTGCCTGGGCTGCGGCCGCTGCATCGGCGTGTGCAACCAGGATGCCATCAATCCCGACTATGACGCCGCGGCCGACGTGCTCAACTGCAAGATTGCCGAGTACACCAAGGCCATCGTCGAGGGCCGCCCGAGCTTCCACATCTCGCTCGCCATGGACATCAGCCCCAACTGCGACTGCCACGCCGAGAACGACACGCCCATCGTCAACGACATCGGCATGTTCGCGAGCTTCGACCCGGTCGCCATCGACCAGGCCTGCGCCGATGCCGTCATGGCATCCGAGCCGCTGCCCAACACCGTGCTCACCGACAGCGCGGCCAAGATGGAGCACGACCACGAGCATCTGGAGGGCGAGCAGGCCAAGGACCCCTTCTGCATCACACATCCCGACACCGACTGGCGCTCCTGCATCGCACACGCCGAGAAGATCGGCCTGGGCACGAGCGAGTATGAGCTCATCGAGGTCAAGTAGCACCTAGCTATTGAACATATCAAGTGACTTTGTGGCGTAAGTCGAGCAAAAGCCGCCCGCGAGCACAGCGCTCGCGGGCGGTTTTCCGGAAGTATGCGGCAAATTTCGAGACCGCCGAGCACACGACGTTTTTTGGCAACAAAACCCCTGATAAATTGTTGATAAAACTGCGGTCTGGTCGGCAGTTCCAGATTTTGCCGCATACTTCCGAAAATAGGGGGTCAGATAAAGCCCCGGACGTTGCTTTTTGCCTAAAAATTCTTTCCGAGGAAGTCGTCGACCGTGTTCCAGTAGAGCTCGGGATCGACCTGCGCGCTCTTGGCGTGGGTGGCGCCATGGATGGTGAGCTTTTGCTTGATCTTGCTGGCGCACGCGTCGTAGTTTTGGTCGAGCATACTGTACGGCACAAAGGTATCTTGATCGCCATGGATAAAGAGCATGGGGACCGTCGCGTGTTTAAGCTGCTCCACGCTGCTCGCCGTATGAAAGTCGTAGCCCGCGCGCACCCTGCACACCAGGTTCGCCACATCGAGCAAGGGGAAGCTGGGCAGGCCGAACACGTCCTTGAGCTGTAGGGAAAACTCGTCCCAAACACTCGTATAGCCACAGTCCTCGATAATGCATTTCACGTTTGCGGGCAGAGATTCCCCCGCGACGTTCATAGCGGTTGCCGCACCCATCGACTCACCAAAGACCAGGATGCGCGCCTCGGGGTCAGCCTGAACGATTTGCTCGATCCATGCGACGATGTCGAGGCGCTCGGGCCAGCCCATGCCGATATAGTCGCCGCCGGAACGCTCGTGGGCGCGGGCGGCGGGTGCGAGTACGTTCATGCCGCGATCGTGGAAGCGCTTGACGTATCGGGCCATACCGATGGGCTCGTCGGTGTATCCGTGCAGGCAGATAGCGTAATCGTGCGTGCTCTCCGGGGCGGCAAAATACCAAGCGGCAAGCTCGGTCCCGTCGTCTGCGGTGAGGCTGCTGCTCTTGCGGTTTTCCTTAAACCATGCCCGCGCCTCGGTGTCCTCGGCATCCGGCTGCTCACCTTCTTTGTCGTTCTTGCTATCCTGCATCATCTTCATGGTGTACGGCGCTTGGGGGTTCAGGGCAAAGTCAAACAAAAAGTTGCCGGCAAATCCAAGCAGCGCGACGATGAGCACCAACGCAACAACGCCGGCTATCTTGAGCTTCCGATGGGGGTGTGCGCTTTGAGGCATTTACGGTTCTCCTTATAGATGTTAATACATCAACATTTAAAACAAGCGCATTATGGATGTTCGCCGTTGATGCGTCAACAAGCAAAGAATGGGTAAACAAAGGGACACGTATGGTGCAAATTTCGCACGTACCCAGACGCTTTGATATAGTGTTGAGAACTCTTTACATTGGAGGATGTAACCGGCATGTCCGATTCGAGCGACAGTTCTAAGCCGCGACCCAAGACCGCGGCCGTTCCACACTACACGGTGGGCGAGGAGATCATGAACTCCGTCACCCATGGTGTCGGCTGCCTGCTGGGTATCGCGGGCCTGGTGCTCCTGATCGTATTCGCTGCCCTGCGCGGCGGAGGTCCGGCCCACATGGCCGCGGCAATCGTCTATGGCGTCAGCATTATTCTCGAATACCTCGCCTCCACGCTCTATCACGCGATTCAGCCCGCGCGCGCCAAGCGCGTGTTTCGCATCATCGACCACAGCTGCATCTACCTGCTCATAGCCGGCAGCTATACGCCGTTTTGCCTCATCACGCTCGCAAACGACGGCGGCCCTACGCTGTTCTTTGCCGTGTGGGCCATCGCCATTATCGGCATTGCCCTCGAGTGCTTTATGCGCGAGCGTCAACCGCACTGGGCATGCGGCCTGGTCTACCTGCTGATGGGCTGGCTCGTCGTCTTTAAGTTGCCCGAGCTTGTGGCGCTGCTGAACCCCGTGGCGCTTGCCCTGCTCGCTGTCGGCGGCGTGTGCTACACCGTGGGCGTGCCGTTCTACATCGCCAAAAACGTGCGCTATCTGCACAGCGTGTTTCACCTGTGGGTGCTCGCCGGCAGCATCTTCCAGTTCATGGCGGTGATTCTCTTCGTAATCTAGCGATCGCGTCTGTGCCCGCGGACCTATCCAAGCGGCCGCCGGGCGCAACTGCCCTATCCGTCACCTACGCTTACTACCCAACGTCCCGAATCTTGGAGGTTCGAGAAACTCCCGATGGACATAACCATCTCCCTTATCACCACCCTCGTTTTGACCCTCATCAACGGCTACTTCTCTATGTCCGAGATGGCGCTCACCACGGCCAAGCGCGCCGTTTTGGAGCACGATGCCGAGGAGGGCGATAAGCGCGCCGAGCGCGCCGTCCAGCTTGCCGCCGATTCCGACCAGCTGCTCGCCACCATCCAGGTCGCCATCACGCTCGTGGGCTTTGCCTCGTCCGCCGTCGCCTCGACGAGCCTGTCCGACCCGCTCGCCACGTGGCTCATGAGCTTTGGCATCGCGCCGCTTTCAGCCATCGCGCGCGGCCTGGCGCCGGTCATCATCACCGTCGCGGTCGCCTTCGTGTCCATCGTGATTGGCGAGCTTGTCCCCAAGCGCATCGGCCTGGCCAATGCCGAAGGCGTGTCCAAGCAGGTCGTGGGCCCGCTTTCCGTGTTCCAAAAGATCGCCCGCCCGCTCGTGTGGCTGACCGGCGCCTGCTCCGACGGCCTGGCCCGCATCCTGCGCATCAAGAGCGCCGACGACCGCCAGAACGTCTCGGAGGAAGAGATCAAGTACATGGTCTCGGAGCAGGACGACCTGCTCGACGAGGAAAAGCGCATGATTCACGAGATCTTTGACCTGGGCGACACCGTGGCTCGCGAGGTCATGGTGCCGCGCGTGGACACCACCATGTGCGAGGACGACGAGACGGTCGCCGACGTGTTGTCCACCATGCGCCAGACCGGCTTCAGCCGCATCCCCGTCTATCACGAGGACCCCGACAACGTCGCGGGCATCGCGCACATTAAGGACCTGATTCAGCCCGCGCTCGACGGCAAGGGCGACCAGCCCATCGCCGGCTTTTTGCGCGACGCCACCTTTGTGCCCGATACCAAGGATATCCTGCCGCTGCTGTCCGAGATGCAGACCTCGCACGACCAGATCGTGGTCGTCGTGGACGAGTACGGCGGCACGGCCGGCATCATCACCATCGAAGATATCGTCGAGGAGATCGTCGGCGAGATCGAGGACGAGTTCGACCCCGACAACAAGTACCTCACGCGCCTCTCGCGCCGTGAGTGGCTCGTCGATGGGCGTTTTTCGTGCGATGACGCGATTGAGCTTGGTTGGCCGCTCGAGGAAAGCGATGATTATGAGACCATCGCCGGCTGGATTTTGGAGCTTTGCGACTCGGTGCCCGACATCGGAGAGGTGTTTGAGGTCGCGGGGTACAAGTTTAAAGTGCAGTCGATGCGTGGCCAGCGCATCTCGCTCATTCGCGTGATCGCTCCGGCCGAAACCGATAAGAAGGATTCCGAGTCCTCGGCAGAGAAGCCGGCGGCGTCGGGTGCGGGCCCTGCGGACCCGCACGACGGCGACGAGTAGGGCAAGGACGAGTAGGGGAGAGTTATGGCAGGCCTGTTCAACATCCTTAAGGTCACCGTCAGCGAGGACAAGATTTGCGCGCACGTGCTGGTGAACCCCGGCATGCCGCTCATGACCTCGGAGGATATCGAGGCCACGGCGCGCGTGTACTACCTGGTGCCCGCGATTGCCAAGCATCTGTGCCTGGGCGATTCCGGTCGCGAGTTCCAGGACTGCATGGGCCAGACCGAGCTTTGCCACCTGCTGGAGCACGTGACGGTCGAGCTCATGAACGAGACCGGTCTTGCCGGCAGCATCTCGTGCGGCCGCACGCGCGTAAGCGAGCACGACGAGCGCGTCTTTGAGGTTGAGCTTTCGTGCCCCGACGACGCGCTGGCTATCGGCGCGCTGTCTTCGGCCACCTTTATGATGGATTGGGCCTATCTGCACGCCGACCAGCCCGCCCCCGATGTGGACGGCACGGTCGCGGGCCTGCGCAACCTGGTGCTGGGCATGCGTGCCGAGGCCGAGGGCAAGGACCCGCACGAGGCCGTTGCCGCTGCGAACGGCGAGGACGTGGTGCAGTAAACACCAGATATCCAAGCAGGCATAACAGTAGAATGGCCGA
>URFP01000040.1:0-13869 GCA_900547235.1 uncultured Collinsella sp.
CCCGACAGCAGCCAGGCCACGCGCCGTCGCCGGCGCGAACGCGATCGGGAGCCCGGCCCCGTCCGCCGCATGGTCAACGCTTGGTGGAACCGTCTGCTCGGCGCCGTCTACGGCGGCGGCTTCTCCATGCAGGAAGCGGAATACGAGGAGCACGCCACCAGTCGCGACTATCTTTGGAACACCCTCGGCACCGCCGTGTGGGGCTTGGCGTTTCCACTGCTCACCATCGTGTCTACGCAGCTCGTGGGCGCCGAAGAAGCAGGCAAATTCTCCATCGCCTTTGTCACCGGCACGCTCATCATGATCGCGTGCAACTACGGCGTGCGCAATTTCCAGGTCTCGGACATCGACGAAAAGACGTCCTTTGCCTCCTACCAGCTCAACCGCTGGCTTTGTGGAGCGCTCGCCCTAGGCTGCGGCCTCATGTACAGCAGCGCCCGCGGCTATGACGCGCAGATGGCGACGATCGGCCTGGGCGTCTACCTGTATAAGGTCATCGACGGCGTCGCCGATGTGTACGAAGGCCGCCTGCAGCAGGCCGACAAACTCTACTTGGCTGGAATGAGCCAAACGCTACGCTCCGTCGGCGTCATCGCGGTCTTCAGCGTGGCGCTGTTCCTCACGCGCAGCATGCCCATCGCGGCCATGGCCATGGGCATCGCCGCGATCGCCTCGCTCGTGCTGGTCACCGCGCCGCTCGCCCTGCTCGAGACCGAAAAATCGCGCCGCGTGAGCCTTCGCGAGGTCGGCCACCTGTTTGTCCAGTGCGCTCCACTCTTTGGTGCACTGTTCTTGTTCAACCTTATCGAGAGCATGCCCAAGTTTGTGATGGAAGGCACGCTGGCATACAAATATCAGCTGTACTTTAATGCCCTGTTCTTTCCGGCGCAGGCTATTTTGCTGAGCATTGGATTTATCTATAAACCGCAGCTCCTGCGCTTGTCGAGCATTTGGGCTAATCCTCGCAAGCGTCGTCGCTTTGACCTGATTATTGTTGCCGTTATGGCGCTGATCGTGGTCATCACCGGCGTGTGCGCCGCATTTATGGCAGGTCCCGGTATTCCCCTCATGAGCTTTATGTACGGCCTCAGCTTTGAACGCTACCGTACGCTGGCGCTGCTGATGGTCGTCGCCGGCGGCGTCACCGCGGCCATCGACTTTATCTACGCCATCATCACGGTGCTGCGCCACGCTGGAGACGTCACCAAGATCTACCTGATCTGCTTCGCCGTAAGCGTGGTGCTGCCGGTGATCCTGATTAAGCTACTGGGTCTGATGGGCGCTGTGGTGAGCTACCTAGCCATCATGGCCCTACTCCTGGTGCTGCTGATTATCGAATACGCCCACATCCGCCAACGCATCGAGCGCGACCGCAACCCCTACGGCGCCTAATTCGAATCAATTTGAAGAAAAGAAACGTCGATGTTTTGGCACCGACAGCGAGCAGTCTCGAAGTGCCCCAGGTTGGCGCGAAGGAGGAGCGACGCGTACTTCTGTACGCGAGCGACGGTTTGAGCGACAAGGTGGGGTGCTTCGGGGCTGCGCAGCGTCAACGTGACCGCCGTTCGGTAGAACGGCGGAACAAGGTTATTCTCCAGGGTTGATGTTCGCATAGAACTCCGCCCCGTCGTCCAGACGCAGGATACCGACGCGACCGAACTCGGAGCCGGTGGCGGCAGCGCAGTCGATGTCGATGCGATCGGGCACACCGGCGGCATCCTCGCCGCCCAGGCGCACGATCTGCCCGCGGCCCGACTCCTCATCGAGCCCCGCAAGACCACCGACCTCGCAATAACGCCCGAGCGACACCGTTGGCGTGTGACCGCTCACCACGACCGGACCCTTGCCCTCGGCAGAAAGCAGCCCGGTCGGCGCATCCCAATAGCCGTGACGAATCCACAGCAGGTCATCGGCCGACTGCACCGCGAGCATCTGCTGCAGCAGCTCGCGATCGGCACCCACCGCTCCAACGCCATCGGCACAATCGACGCCATGCTCAAGCAAAAACGCGCGCGCCGCCTTCATCTCGATTCCAGCATGTACCAGCAGATACGGGCGCTCCTCGGTCTCGGCCACCGCGTAGAGCGGCAGCGCGGCCATCCATCGCACGAGCTCCTCGTATGCGTCAAATTCCATGTCGTTGAGCTGCTCGCGCGTCGTCCAGCCACCGTTGATATCCCAGGTCTCGGCATCGAGCGGATCCTGGCCAATGATGGCATCGAGCATGATCTGCTCGTGATTACCCTTGAGCACGCGGGCGTTGGGCAGCGAGCGCACGAGCTTAATAACGCCGACCGGATCGGGCCCGCGATCGATCATGTCGCCCAACACGTACAGCGTGTCGTCGGACGTCAACGAAATCTTGGACAGGGCCTCGTCAAGCGCACGCACGTGCCCGTGAGCATCAGATGTCACATAGATCGCCATGGTACGCCTCTCCTTGCATTGCGGCCAAAGCCCGGCGCCGCAACTAAAACTTCAAGTTGAACTTAAACGTTACCCATTGTACTCCGTTGCAATAAAGCTGGAAAGGGTTTCCGAGCAGAGGCAAAGACGGCAGCCGTCTATGACGATATCGCGCACGCCCGCAATCCAACCCCATAAACCCACCATCTTTGGGTACAAATAACCGCAGACAACTAACCGTGCCACGCCAACCACCCAGGAGCGGACACCATCCATGAACCAGATCCTTCTTTTTATCGGCCTCGTCATCATTTTGTGCCTGACCATCAAACCCGTCGGCAAAAAGCTCCCCTTCCCCACCCTGCTTATCTTTATCGCGCTCGGCATGCTGCTGGGCGTCAACGGCCCGGCGCATATCGACTTTAGCGACTACGCACTCACCGAAACCGTCTGCAGCACGGCGCTATTGTTCATCATGTTCTACGGCGGCTTTAACACCAACATAGACCGCGCCAAGCCCGTCGCCGCGCCGGCGGTGCTGCTGAGCACGCTCGGCGTCGTCATCACCGCAGGCATCACCGGCGTGTTCGCCCACTTTGTGCTGGGCTTCGACTGGATCGGCGGCCTGCTGCTGGGATCGGTCGTGGCGTCCACCGACGCGGCCAGCGTCTTTAGCGTTCTGCGCGAGCACAGCCTTTCGCTGAGGGGCGGCACCGACTCGCTGCTCGAGGTCGAATCGGGCTCCAACGACCCCGTCGCCTACATGCTCACCGCCGTGCTCGCGACCCTCGCGGCGGGCGGCAATATCGACATTCCCGTGCTGCTGACCAAGCAGATCATCCTGGGCGTGGGGTTGGGCCTTGCCATCGGCTGGACATCCAGCCGTCTGATTGAGCGCGCACACGCAACGGCCGAAGGCGCGCAGACCATCTTCTTGTTCGCCGTGGCCATCGTCGCCTACGCGCTGCCGAGCTACCTGGGCGGCAACGGCTTTTTGGCCGTATACCTTGCAGGCATTGTGCTGGGCGCAAGCGACATCACCGGCAAGGTCGAGATGGCGCACTTCTTTGACACCCTTACCGAGATGGCCGAGATGACGATCTTCTTCTTGCTCGGCCTGCTCGTCACGCCCGCGCGCCTGCCGCAAATGCTGCTACCCGGCCTGGCGCTCATGGCGTTTATGCTCTTTGCGAGCCGCCCCATCGCCGTCGGTCTGCTGCTGGCGCCCTTTAAGACGAGCCCTCGCCAGGTTGCGCTCGTAAGCTGGGCGGGCTTGCGCGGCGCGGCTTCGGTCGTCTTTAGCCTCTTTGCTGTGGTGGCCGGCGTTCCCGGCGGACACGACCTATTTGACCTGGTGTTTGTGATTGCCGTATCGAGCATTGTGGTGCAGGGTTCGCTACTGCCGGCGGTGGCGAAGAAACTCGATATGATCGATGCGGCCGGCGACGTGCGCCGCACCTTTAACGACTACCGCGACGAGGACGGCATGTCGTTTGTAAAGCTCAAGGTGGGCGCTGGCCATCCGTTTGCCGGGCGCTCGCTCGCCGATATTGGCAGCGCGACGGACATGCTCG
This sequence comes from uncultured Collinsella sp., assembly GCA_900547235.1. Classification (GTDB taxonomy): domain Bacteria; phylum Actinomycetota; class Coriobacteriia; order Coriobacteriales; family Coriobacteriaceae; genus Collinsella. The sequence goes on from URFP01000040.1 coordinate 3,981, forward strand.
TGGTCTTGGTGCTGCGCGACGGGGCGCACCCGGTACTGCCCAACGGCGATACCGTCATCGAGGAAGGCGACCTTCTGGTGATGGCAGCCCCAACGTTCGAAGAGCGTGCCGAGGTTACGCTGCGCGAGGTCACCGTGACGCCCCACGGTCGCCTGGCCGGTCAGCGCCTGCGCGACGTGCCGCAGGGCAAGCACCCGTTTATCGTGGTGATGCTCAAGCGCGAAGGCCAAACGATCATCCCCGACGGCGACACCCTCATATACGCCGGCGACGAAGCCGTCATCGCCACGCTCGCGTCGTAGCGGCCAGGGGTTAGCTAATTTGCGACGAAGAAATCAAGCGCCTAGAGAACCTCATGCCTTCGCTCGCAGATTTGGATTTGCCCGAGGAGTAAAGCACCCCTCCCCCATGTAACCATCCTGTAAATCATAGCGGCGCACTCGGGTTTTGCTGTGATTCGGTCGCGCCTGACGCTCCACTGTGCTAAAGTATCCCGAACGTTCAAACGACTACGAGGGGAACTAGAAGATGGCACGTGTGCACAACTTCTCAGCTGGCCCGGCCGCGCTGCCCACAAGCGTGCTCGCCGAGATCGCCGACGAGATGATGGACTACCGCGGCTGCGGCATGTCCGTGCTCGAGATGAGCCATCGATCTAGTATGTACCAACAGATCATCGACGACGCCGAGGCAACCCTGCGTCGCCTGCTGAGCATCCCCGACAACTACCGTGTCCTGTTTTTGCAGGGCGGCGCCACGCTGCAGTTTGCGGGCATCCCCATGAACCTTATGCGCTGCGGCCGCGCCGGCTACGTCGTGACCGGCAACTTCGCCAGCAAGGCGTACCAGGAGGCCGCCAAGTACGGCGAGGCGGTGCTGCTCGCGAGCTCCGAGGAAACCAATTTCGACCGCATTCCCACCATGGCCGACGTCAACGCGCGCATTGCCGCCGAGGCCACGGGCGACGGGCTCGACTACGTCTACACCTGCCAGAACAACACCATCTTCGGCACCATGTTCCACGAGCTGCCCGATTGCGGCGACGTGCCGCTGGTCGCCGATGTCTCGAGCTGCTTTTTGTCGCAGCCGCTCGACGTCGAGCGCTACGGACTCATCTACGCCGGCGCTCAGAAAAACGCCGGCGCCGCGGGCGTGACCGTGGTCATCGTGCGCGACGATCTCATCGCAGATGGCCCCGCCTTTGCGCAGACGCCGGAGTACATGGACCTTAAGACCCAGACCGCCAAGGGCTCCATGCTCAACACGCCTAACACCTTTGGCATCTACGTATGCGGCAAGGTGTTCCATTGGGTGGAGCAGACCGGCGGGCTCGCAACCATGGCCGAGCGCAACTGGGCCAAGGCCAACCTGCTCTATGACCTGCTCGAGCACAGCGAGCTGTTCCATGGCGCCACGCAGGCCGACAGCCGCTCCATCGCCAACGTCACCTTCCGCACCGGCGACGCCGAGCTCGACGCGGCCTTTGTCGCAGGCGCGGCCAAGCACCAGATTCAAAACGTCAAGGGCCATCGCCTGGTGGGCGGCATGCGCGCCAGCGTCTACAACGCCGTAACCATGGAAGACGTGCAGGCACTTGCCTCGTACATGAAGGACTTCGAAGCGCAGCATAGTTTGAGTCCGCGATCTAACTAGCCCGCAACGCGCGGGCCGACCAGCCATCTCAAACCACCCTGTTTAGATCAAAACCTGCTAAGGAGTTTTTCCATGCGTAAGATTAAGACCATCGACGACATCACCAAAGACGGCAAAGTCGAGTTTGGCGAGGGCTACGAGTTTGTGGGCACCGCCGAGGAGGCCGACGCCATCCTGATGCGCTCCACCGACCTGCACGGCTACGAGCTGCCCGAGGGCATCCGCGCCATCGCCCGCTGCGGCGCCGGCGTCAACAACATCCCCGTCGAGGAGTACGCCAAGAAGGGCGTCGTCGTCTTTAACTCCCCCGGTGCCAACAGCAACGCCGTCAAGGAGCTCGTCCTGGGCATGCTGGTGCTTTCGAGCCGCGGCGTCGTGCAGTCGATGAACTGGGTGCGCAACAACGCCGACGACCCCGAGATTCAGGTCGATGCCGAAAAGGCCAAGAAGGCCTTTGTGGGCCGCGAGCTCAAGGGCAAGCGCATTGGCGTCATCGGCCTGGGCAACGTGGGCTCCAAGGTCGCCAACGCCTGTGTCGATCTGGGCATGGACGTCTACGGCTACGACCCGTTCATTTCCGTCGAGCACGCGTGGGTGCTGAGCCGCGAGGTGCAGCGCGTGGGCACGCTCGAGGATCTGTGCCGCGGCTGCGACTACCTCACCGTGCACGTGCCCAGCAAGGCCGACACCATCGGTATGATCAGCACCGAGCAGATTAACCTGCTGGCGCCCGACGCCGTGCTCATCAACTACGCGCGCGAGACCATCATTGACGAGGACGCCGTCGACGCCGCCCTGCGCGAGGGCAAGCTCAGCTGGTTTAGCTGCGACTTTGCCACGACCAAGACCGTCAAGATGCCCAATACGTTTATCACCACGCATTCGGGCGCCGGCACCGGCGAGGCCGAGGCCAACTGCGCCGACATGGCCATCAGCGAGCTCAAGGATTACCTGGAAAACGGCAACATCGCGCACAGCGTCAACTACCCCGCCTGCAGCATGGGCAAGGCGCGCGCCGCAAGCCGTATTGCCTGCCTGCATGCCAACGTGCCCAACATGATCGGCCAGATCACGGCCATTCTCGCCAAGGACAACGCCAATGTGCAGCGCATGACCAACGAGTCCGCTGGCGAGAACGCCTACACCATGTTCGACACCGATGAGCACCTGGACGGCAGCACGATCGAGGCGCTCAAGCAGATTCCGTCGATGTATCGCGTGCGCGTGATTAAATAGCGCCGGTGCCAAGCCTGCCAGACAGACCACGAAGCCCATTCGCCCCCCGTTTTCACGAAACGGGGGGCGATTTTGTTGCTCCGGACGACTTTAAAATGATACCCGGAACAAGTTTTTTCAGATAATCGATAGTGAGGCTCCAGTCGCTAAGCACACCCGCTTTGATAAACAGCTTTATCAGGGACTTTAGTAGGTAAAAATCGGTCTCTATGTGCCGAATGTAAGTTGACTGTCTATTTTCCGAAACAACTTATTCTAGATAGCATTTTTAGGGTCCCTCCAAGGCAAAATTGAAGCCTTTTTGCGACCAGAACTCTAGCTCGCGCTACCGTTTACCCACCGCGCGACTACATTCCCGCCCAATCGATAAAAATCTCCTCACGAAGCCGCCGTTCGAGCTCCTGCTGTCGCGGCGTCTTGTCTTTCAGCGGCACATCGAGATAGGACATGATGAGCTCCATCACCACGCGGAAGGCATCGAAGTCGGCCAGCTGACCATAGGTCATCAGAACGACGGGATATCCCATGGCTTGCAAGGCCGTCGTTCGATCGGAGTCCGAGATCTTGGATTCAATGGATCCGTGAATGGCTTTACCTTGGCATTCAACCAGACACTCTCGACTGCCGTCCTTATTTGCCAGCAGGATATCGGCATAGCGCCTATCAAGCCCCGAAATCAGGCGGGCGCTGCGCGTCAAGCGAATCTCGACGTTATTGGTAAGGCGCAGCCCTTCGCCGCCGCGCAACCTCGTAAGGCCAAACAGCATCGAAGCCTGGACCTCGAGCGGCGATGCCGCCACCCCCGTAATGCATTTCGCGGCACGCGTGAACGATTTAGCGCCGCGGAGCCCCGGGATCTTATCGACGTACTCGGTAAGTTCAGAGAGCTCAATCAAGGGAGGTCGTTTCCACAAGTCTGTTGGATTCCCCGAGGTATCCTTTACGTTTTCCCAGCCCGACCGTGCGTCACCCCACCGGTCCCCATATGCCTGCACAAGTGCCGACTTTACCTGAGGCGCAATCTTGCACACGGCAAAGGTGCCGCACATCTCATACATGCACATGATTAGACGCTCGTTTGAGACCGAGGAAGCCAGGGTCAGCAGGGTAAAGAGCGGGGACGCAACATCGAGGCCAAACTCCGTCTGCCGCACGGAATCAAACGGCCTCTCCCCGTTCCAAACATGCCTGACAATGCGATCGCCCTTGCGCCCGCAGACGCCCTGCGCCAACACGTGTAACGGGGTGCCCAGGAAATGCGTGACGAGCGGATGCTCACATAGGTGCTCCCTGCGCGGATCGTCCGCAGAATCGGGCAGGTCCGGCATTATTGCCAAGACCTGTGGAGGTATCCGGTGATACCGAAAGGCAGATATGTCGCACAGCATGTCGTCCATGAAGGGTACGTACCCACCGCGTCGTTCGTAAACCCGCCTGGACGGCAAACGCGCTGGCTCGGCCTGCGAACGGTAAATACCGCTGCGCGCACGCCGCGGATCTCTCAAGAGGCTTACAATCGGTTTGGAAAGCAGACTGATTGTGAGGTTGCATATGGTTGATGAGGACTTTGCCTGGCGGCTTGCGCAGGACCTTGTGAAGATTGACAGCTCAGACCCGGGCGCGTATGAGGATGAAATTGAGCGCTTCATTAAGAGGCTCATTGAGCAGCAGCTGGCACAACTTGATAGTTCTGCGCTCGATGCCGTGCAGATTGAGGAGCTCGAAATGCTGCCCGGGCGCCGCAACCTTAAAGTCACCGTGCCGGGCCAAAGCGACGAGCCGCGGCTGATCTATATCTGCCACATGGATACCGTCACCTTGGGCGATGGCTGGGACGCAGACATCGCACCGCTTGGGGCGGTTGTGCGCGACGATAAACTCTATGGCCGCGGTGCCTGCGATATGAAGGGTGGCCTGGCCTGCGCTATTGCCGCACTGATCCATACGCTCGAGCGCGTGGCGGCGGATGGCGCGTTGCCCCGCCGCGGCTTTTCGCTCATCTGCTCGGTCGACGAGGAAGACTTTATGCGCGGCTCAGAGGCCGCGATCGATGCCGGCTGGGTCGGCTCGCGTGAATGGGTGCTGGACACCGAACCCACCGACGGACAGATTCAGGTGGCGCACAAGGGGCGCACGTGGTTCGAGATTGAAATGGCTGGCGTAACGGCGCATGCGAGCCAGCCGTGGAAGGGCGCGGATGCCGTCGCCGCCATGGCCGAGGTCGCGTGCTCGCTTCGTCGCACGTTTGCGACGCTACCTTTACATGAGGAGCTGGGGCCATCGACCATCACGTTTGGACAGATCGAGGGTGGCTACCGTCCCTATGTCGTGCCCGACCACGCTAAGGTCTGGGTCGATATGCGCCTGACCCCGCCGACTGATACGGCCGCCGCGACGCGCATGGTAGAGCAGGCCATTGTCGCTGCCGAAGCCGCGGTCCCCGGCTGCCATGGAAGCTATACCGTGACAGGCGACCGCCCCGCCATCGAGCGCGATCCAGCCTCTCCCCTTCTAGCTGCACTCAAGCGCGCAGCAGACGATGTGACAGGCGCGGACACGACCGTCGGCTTCTTTACCGGCTACACCGATACCGCCGTCATTGCTGGCAAGACGGGCAACCGCAACTGTATGAGCTACGGCCCCGGCTCGTTGGCGCTCGCACACAAGCCCGACGAGTATGTGCCCCATGCCGATATCGTTCGCTGCCAAAACGTGCTCATCGCGCTTGCCGATAACACGCTCTGGGACGCAAGCGGCCAAGTTGGGGCATAATAAGCCGCGAACAAACCGACTCGCGCGTTAGGACCGCCCATGAAAGCACTTCCGTTTCCCTGCATCCGCCCGGCTCAGGACCGTGTGCTCGAGGCGCTGCCTGCGATGGGCGGTATCCTGAGCGGCAACGACGCCCTGCGCGGCGCCATTGCTGACGGCCTAATGCTCAAGGATCCAGGCGCGGCGTATTACGTGTACGAATGCTCGGGCGAGCCGGGTCGCGCGACGGGTGTCGTGGCGATTTGCCCGGTTAACGTACTGATGGGTAGCGACGAGGCTGCCGCCGAGAGCGTCGACGCACTCGCCGCCGCGCGCGCGATCGCCGAGCTTAAGGTGCAGCCCCGCCCTGTAACGCTCGCCTACGAAGCCTCGCCCGTCATGGATATCATCCTTGGCGCCGCCAAAGAAGGAGCGTCGCTCTATGCCGTCACCGACCCCACCGGCATTACGCATCGCGTATGGGAAGTCAAGCGCGAGGACGCTGTTGCCGCCATCCGAGCCATGCTCGACCAGGCACCGAAGCCGACGCCGGCAGACGACCCCACCTACGCTGCCGCGCTGGCTGGGGCATCGCAGATTCTGGCCGACGAGGCCCGCACTGCTGGCGCCTACTCTGGCAAAGAGCCGTTCAACTTTGCCGTAGCTGTGCTCTTCCCCGCCGCGCAGGTCAGCGGCGGCGCGGCGCAGGTTCCGACGGGCCTGCTCACTCACCAGATCTCACGGTTCTAACAGAGCCTAAACGCCCAGCACAAAGACTCGGCAGCTCAACAAAAAAAGGGGGCGGAGATGCAACGCCAGCGCATGCATCTCCGCCCCCTTTCGCATCGAGCAAGTAAGTCGGCGACCCGCACCGCCACGCCCAAACTACCCGCGCTGCGGACCCGCGGCAGCCACGAGCGGCTCAAGCCCCAGCTCGCGCGCGTAGTCTTCCTGCGTAAAGATCTCAACCAGTTCAAACGTATCGGTCGTATCGTCAAACACGAAATGCAGCACCGAGCAGTTGCCCGGCACGCGCTCGTGCTCGTCGGCCGCCGCTCCCCTCACGTGATCCAAAAACTCCTTGATGGCCGAGCCATGGCTCACCGCGAGGACGCACTCGTGGTCCGGGCGTCGCACAAGATCGGTCAACGTCGCCACCATGCGCTCGCGCACCTGCATCTGGCCCTCGCCGCCAAACTGGCGATAGAAGTCGCGCCACGGGCGCTCGGGCATGAGCATCACGCGCTCGGCCTCAAAGTCGCCAAAGAACCACTCACGCAGGCCGTCCAGGCGCTCGTACGCCAAGCCCGGCCACAAGTTGGCGATAGTCTGCTCGGTGCGATGAAGCGTGGAGGTGTAGGCATGATCGGGCTCAATGCCGCGCGCACGTAAAAACATGCCGGCGCGCGCCGCCTGGTCGCAACCCAACTGCGTAAGCGGCGAGTCACTCCAGCCCTGAATAATGCGCTTAAGGTTGAATATCGTCTGTCCATGACGGACCAGATACAGATCTTTATTCATAGGGGTCCTTTCGTTCGTTACCAACCCAAGAGCGAAAACGCCCCGTCGCGATAGCCAAAATGAAGCACGGCACCGTTGTCGGGTAGCTCTCCCCCGCCAGTCACATACTCAAGAAACTCCTGGCAGGCTGAGCCGTGGGAAACCGCCAGCACGCAGTCGTGCTGCGGCCTGGCCATGATGCGGGACAGCGCCGCGACCATGCGCGACTGAAGCTGCACTTCCGACTCACCGCCAAAGGCCACCGGATAATCGCCCCAGGGCTGCGGCGGCATCTCGCGATTTGATGTGCCCTCCAGCGAGCCAAAATGCCACTCACGCAGGTCATCGACCAGCTCAATGGAACGGCCCTCGCCAACGATAAGCTCGGCCGTATGCCGCGCCCGGCCCAACGGCGAGGAATACACATGATCAAAGGCCACGCCACGCGCCGCAAACGCCGTACGCGCCGTCAGCGCCTGCTCGCGCCCGCGCGCCGTAAGCGGCGAATCGTGCCAGCCCTGCAAAATGCTCTGCACATTGAGCTCAGTCTGCCCATGCCGCACCAAATACAGATCTGCCACACACCCTCCCCTCGTACCACCGCAAAGGGGACAGGAGCCTTTGTGGTGATTTTGCCGCCGGATTGCACCGCAACGACGCACAACTACAGCAGCACGTCGGCAAGCGGACGCTTGGGTACGTGGTGCACCCGCGCCTCGTCGCGCCAATAATTGATGGAGCCGTCGGGGTTGGAATCGATCGCATCGATCACCTGTGTCTCGGCCGGAATGCCAAACGCCATGATCAGCTTGAGCTCATACTTGTCGTTATCGAGCCCCATGGCATCGATCGCGTGGGGCGTAAAGGCCTTGAACATGCAGGCTGCCACCTCGGGCGTGGCGCTGCGGGCGGCGAGCATCATCGTCTGCGCGGTAATGCCCGTGTCGACATCGGTAATGGGAGCGGCGGGCTTGCCCGGAACGGCGCGCTCAGCAAGAATCGCGATGTAGCCGGTCGGGCGCTCGCCCTCATCGGGACCCGGCCAATCCTTGAGCGCACCGGCCCATGCAAGCTCGTCAAATACACGCGCGCAGTCCTCTGCACCGCTCACCACGTGAAAGCGCAGACGCTGAGCATTGGCGCCGCAGGGAGCCAGGTGCGCCAGTTCCGCCAGCTCGAGCAAAAACTCGCGCGGCACGCGCATAGACTCGTCAAAGCGACGGCACGTACGGGCACGACGGACCAGCGCATCAAACGCTTCCAGACCGAGCTTTTCGCAACCTTGCTTTGCCATCGATTCGACACTCGACGGTGCCTCGGGAACTGCTTCGTTCATAGGGACCCCCAATACAAGCCAATTGTCCTTAGGAAAATCTAACCTAAAACGTAGGCAATAACGAACAGGGCTGCAATGTTCTACACCTGTTGAATAGAAAACCGCGACGTGGGGAACAACGGAAACAATTCGGGACCTTTGGGTTACGTTTCGCCCTCCCCGACCCATACGCCAGCGCCTTTAAGCGATACTGGTTGTAACGATCAAGGCTTACGCCGCACGGAAAGGAGACGTTATGGGTATCTTTAGGAACGATGACCAAAAATCGAGCCAGTTTGGATTTGACGAGAAAAGTATGGCGGGCAAAGCCGTCAAGGCCGTGCGCTGGATCTACGCCATCACGGGCGTCGTGGCGCTCATTGCTGGCATCGCGCTGCTTTTTGCACCCGCCAAGTCCCTCGTCTTTTTGACGACCGTCCTGGGTTTTTACTTTGTAATCACCGCTGCCATCAGGCTGTTCACTGCCATTTTTGAGCCGCTGCTGCCCACTGGCTGGCGCGTGACGAGCATCATCTCCAACCTACTCATTATCCTGGGCGGCGTCATAATCCTGCGCAACCAGGCCTTCTCGACCGCGACACTCACCACGATGGTGGTTATCGTGGCCGGCTTTGGCTGGATTGTCGAAGGTGTCATGTCCATTCTGGAGTCCGAGCTTTCGTCCAACCGCGCCCTTGCCATCCTGAGCGGTGCACTCTCCATCATCGCCGGCATGTTCGTGTTTATCTATCCGCTGTGGTCGGCCAAGATGCTTGTCATCTTTAGTGGCGCCGCGCTGCTGGTGTTTGGCGTAACGCTCATTGTTCGCGCCATTCAATTTGGCAAACTGGTGCACTAGATGCCGCGAACGCTCTTTATTGATGCCGACGCCTGCCCGGTCACGCGCGAGTCGATTGACTGCGCGCGGCGGGCGGGCGTCGCCGTTGTTATCGCCGGCAATAGCACGCAAAACCTGGAACGACACATTCGCCGCGACGACCCGCGCGATGCCGAGCACGCGCGATGCGGCTTTTGGGTCACGACGCTCGACGTGAGCGTGGGCGCCGACAGCGCCGACTTTGCCATTGTCGAACGCCTGCAGGCGGGCGACGTGGTCGTGACGCAGGACATTGGCTTGGCGAGCATGGTGCTCGGGCGCGATGCCGCCGCCATCGGTGTGCGCGGGCGCGTGTACGACAAGGCGACTATCGACATGCAGCTGTTTATTCGCCACGAGGAAAAGAAGGTACGCCGCGCCGGCGGACGCACTCGCGGTCCGGCAGCATTTACCAGCGAAGACCGCGCCCGCTTTAAACGCAACCTCACCGAGCTGCTGCACTAACCAAGGTAGATTTTTGAGACATGCCTAAAATCTACCTTTTTGTTTGGCTCTGTTAGACCAAATTTGACACGATCGGCTGTTCGTCGAACCGG
>URFP01000041.1:0-13715 GCA_900547235.1 uncultured Collinsella sp.
CGTAGCGGGTGGTTTAAAGCTGGCCGCTGCGCGGCCAGCAGACTAAAGTCTTGAACGAAAAAGGGCCCACTTCCTTCGAAGTGAGCCCTTGGTCGTCTGCATTTAAGCGAACGTCGGCATTACGACGTTGCGACACCGGCGAGTTTGACGCTGACGTTATAGGTCGTCGGGCTGTTCTCGATGGACTTACCGTTAACGCAATCCGCATCGGTGCCTTCCATCCAGATATAGACACGCACCGCAACGCCGTTGTAGCCAACGCCCCTAGCAATCGGTTCGGTGCCCTTAGCAACCGAGTAATCGCCGCTGTCACCCTTAGTAGCAACCCATCCGTCCGTGCCGCCTTTAAAGATATGGGGATAGGTTGCTTTCGCGAGCGTCGGAGTGCCATTCTTGTTTTGGATGCTCGTCCAGCCATCAATAGCGCTTGCATCGTTACCCTTGCCCGTCTCATCGCACATGGCATATACAACGCGCAGTTTTTCTTCGCCGACACACGACTTGCCGTCAGACCCAATCTCCTGCGTGGTAATCGCAACGCGCAGAGAACCAACCATGGTCTCCGACGCCTCGCCGCCCACGGGCTCAATCGTTACGGGCTCACCGTCAGACGCGTCAAGGTAAACGTCAGCGGTGCCAGTATCGGTAATGGTGTAGACGATATAGTCGCTTCGAATGAAAGCGTTGTACTTCTTGCCGGCAACCTCGTACTCGCCCGGCAGCGCATTAGCAGCCGTTGAAAAAGAAGGCTCTGAATAGTCGGTTACCAGGCCCTGGTTGTTCCAGCCATTACAAACGTACCAGTTTTTAAGGTCGTTAGTCGAAGACGGGCTGAGCGTAGCACCCACGGTTTGGGCTTCGAGCGACTTCTGCTCGCCACCATGCTGGGCACCATTTTTGAGCTCGTCGATTTGAAGGATAAAGCCATTCGTCGTCGCACTAATGGTTGACGTAGCTGCGGAAACCTTCGTATTCGCAACGTACCACGCATACGTCGCTGCCGACAGAGCAAACGCAGAGAGGACCACGCTAACGGCGGCCGCAACAAGTTGTGTTTTAAGGCTCTTAGACGATTGCACGTGATCCCCCTTTCAAAAACAGGACGGGCGCCCGGCGCATAAGCCGGGCGCCCGTTAAAACGCGATAAGGTTGACGCTAAACGGCATTGTTAGAAGCGCCTTCACCGCCCTGAGTGTTAACCGGAGTAGCAGTGAAGCTCAGCTCAACATTGCAGTTCTTAAGATTCGCAATATTAGTCGTCTTAACGTTCTCCTGCGATCCATCATAAAAGACATACGCCTTTATTTCTTCAGACGAGCCAGCAGCAATGTTTGCCGACAGAACGCCATCCGTGGCCGTACACACAATGGCTTTGTTGTCCGCATACTTATCGAGTACGGAGCCATTGGTGCTCGCCTTATAAACTGCCCACTTGTCACCGCAAACGAGCAAAACGGAAATAGCGTTCTTGAGCCCATTTTCCTCTGTGCCGGTTTTCACGACAACCTCGGACACCTTTAGATTATGGAACGAGCCCGCCTTAGCATCATAAGTGCCGATATGGAACGTCTCGCTAATGGCGAATTTGTCAGCAACGGCCTTTTCAGCGTTACCGACGGTGTAACGAGAATTGGTCAGCTCCGTAGCAGCATTGGCAGCCGTGGCGTATGCAGATTCAAAAACGGGCGTAGAATCTTCCGCATTTTTAACAACCTGGGCAGGATAAAGCTCGGTATTTTGTTCATCCGTGTACTGAATGCTTGTACCGGAATTCTCTCCGATTGCATTCTTGTCAATCTGCAGGAACGGAGCGTTCGACTGGGCGGAGATCGTTGCGGTCTCGGCCTTAACCGTGTTGTTGCTGACAAACCATGCGAAGGTGGCGGAGCCGAGGGCTACGGCTGCCACCAGCACCATGGCGATGGCGGCGCCCATCTGCTTCTTTAATGCCTTGGTATCCATACGGACCCCTTTCTTTCCCCATTCGTCCCAGATGACCCTCGAGAAGCCCGGAAGGGGAGCCCGTGCTTTCGTGTTGGATGTTGCTTGCCCATCCTTAAAATTTGGATTTGAGAATACCATATTTCTTACGATTTCCTTATGAGTTTTCGGGGGCCTACGATCCGTCAGATTCATAGGCCTACCTTGGGCTAGGTATGGAACTGCGCAAACGCCGTTCACTCTATTTGGCCACGCTCTCCCGCTGGGTCATAAGTCCCTCTTAAGGCTTGCCGCCGCAGCGCCATGCCAGCACATACCTACACCCCTCACCGAGCTTTGCCCTTAGCCCTTCCCCACTCGCTATACTGGTGCAGAACGTGTATTTTTGCCTGCTTAGCGGGCTATTTGTTGGGAGGGCCCCATGGCTGCCGCCAATCAACCCAAGGGAAGCGTTTCTGCCGGATCGATCAAGCCGGTGACGCGCAAAGCCGTTCGCTGCCAGCGCGAAGTCGCCTGGTTGGTCACGCAGGCGGCCGGCAAGCTCGTCGCCACCACCGATGACGTCAACGCCCCCACGCCCAGTTTTGTGCTGGCGGCGGCGTTGTCGTACACCCGCGAGCAGGAGCGGGCCGCCCAGGACGACGGCCACGCAATCGACTACGAGGCCGTCATGGGTCCCGACCTTGCGAGCTTTTGTGCGGCCGCGGGACTGCCCGCAGCACCCAACGCGCTTTCGGACGCGGGCTACATGTTTACCCTCTCGGGCGCGGACCTCATCCGCGATGTTTACGCCTACTGTGGCGACCTGGGCGAACGCATGGGTGACGCCGCGCAGGTCAAACCGGGCTACGCGATCAATCTCGCGCTGCGACTGTTCCTGCTGGATGCCGCCGCGGGCAACGGCGGCACCTCTAACGACAACGACTCTGTATAGCAAAAGCGCCGGGCCGGGAATTCAATCCCGGCCCGGCGCTTGTTCGTTCTACTTGTCCCCGTCCCCTGCGGGTGAGTTCTTTTGGTTGCGACGGTTGCTCCACGTCACGTTGTGCTCCTTGTAGTAATCGGGCGCCTCGTTGCCGCTCGCGCTAATGGGGTCGTTGCCAGTCAGGGTGTCGGCAATATCCTGCACGAACTTAACGAACAGGCTCGAATCGTCGGTCTCAGACGAATCGAAATCGAAACCGAACTCCACCGCGCCGCCGATGATCTTGTCCACGCACTCCGGGTCGTCGCCGTCCAGCCAAATGACCACGGTGTACTTGTCCACGTCGCCCACGCGGAAGTTCGCGTGGCTAATGGTCGTCACCACGTCTTTGGACGCAAACGGCTCGGTGTTGGGCTCGGGATTGCCGTCGGCCGCGGCAGCCGCGTAGGTGATGGGCTTGCCGTTGCGATACACCCGCACGCGCGCCGCCTTCTCCACGCCCTTGCTGGCGCTGACCACCTTGAGCTTGGCGCTGTAGCCCAAATCGGTCTTGCCGGCGTTGCGGATATAGAAGGTGTACGCCACGTAGTTCTTGCCGTTGTGGCTGCCGTCGACGCTATCCAGGTTGTCGGGCAAGTCGTCGGCGGCGATATTGGTGCCGTTGCCCACGGCGTCGGCCGCCAGGCGCGCGGTGGCGTTGTTAAAGTCGCCGTTGTCGGCAATGGCCACGCCGCGGCGGAACAGCTCCAGGCGGTTGAGGTTGATGGTGAAGTTGCCCATGTTTTCCTGCATAAACGACAGGGCGAACAGCACGCCAAAGGCAAGCGCCAGCACCACGAGGGCCTTTTGCAACTTGTCCATGCGCAGCAGCGCCGTGCCGATGCGCTCCATGCGACGCTTGGGCATGTACATGGACACGACCGCGTCGGGGTCGATGTCGTCGAGGTCCTGGTCGGCCAGCGCCTGCTCCAGCTCCTCGATGCGCACCACGCCGCGCAAGTCGCGCTTGGGTTTGGGCTTGCGCTTGGGCTTGGGCTTGCCGAAGCGCTTGCGGGAGGTGGGAGGCTGATCGAGGGCGGAGTCCTCGCCGGGCGCGTTCTCGGCATTGGCGGCGGGCGCGTCTGCCGACGTGTCCACGGTCTGGCGCTCGGCCTGGCGCTCGGCCAAATTATCGGCCACGCCCTCGGCTTGGTCCTGCGCCAAATCCTCGGCCAAATCCTCGGCAGTTTGATCTTTGTTGTCGTTACGCTTGAACAGTGCCATGGCGATCAGATCTTATATTTGGCGCGGATGTAGCCGACGTATTCTTTGACGAGCTCGCGCTCCATGTCGTCGGCGTAGCGAAACTGCAGGCCGCAGACGTTGCGGTACAGGCTACCCTTGGGCGCGCGGCGCACCCAGCACACGATGCCCAGCTGCTCGGGCAGCTCGTGGCGCTCGCCCTGCAGGCGAATCGTGGGCATTTGTACGGTCAGGGCCTCGCCCACGTCGGGGTAATCGTTGAGGTAGATAGCCAGACCGCCGGCCGAGACGTCGATGGTCATGGCGTCCTCGGGCTCGGGGGTCGGCGCGTTGTCGCGCTGGTAGGTCAAGCGCATGGCGACCTTAAAACGCTCGTCGCGGCGCTTGACAAAGCTGCGCTGCTCGGCGACTTTGCGCATTTTCCAGTAGGTGCGGATGCCCTTTTTCTCGACCGACTCGGGATAGCCGGCGAGCACAAACGTTTCCTCGCCCACTTTGTACTGCAGCAGCAGCTTTTGGTTTTCGTCCATGAGCAGCGGCTTGCCGGCGAGCATGGGCGCGCTCATAAGGAAGTACGCCTCGTCCAGGTCCTCTTTGTACGTGGCGAGCATGTTGAAGTCGGTTTTTTGGCCCATGGGCACGTCGAATGCCACCTGAAGCTTGGTCCCCGGCGTTATCTGTTGCTCTGCCATGTTTTCTCCCCCAGTCGCGGGCGCCGATATCATCGTCGTGCGCGATGCACATTGGGCTATTGTAACTGCTTTGCCGCAGGTTTCGATGTGCAGCGCGTGAAATGGCGGGATGTGAGGTGCGGGGGCCGCTAGTGCAGCTGCCCCGCGCGCTCCGTTAGCCGGTACTTGCGGTTGCGGCTCGTCGCCGACGCCGTAGGTTCAAGCTCGCCCTGTGAGATGAGCGCATTGACGCGTACCCTAACCTGGGAGACGGTGAGTCCCGTGCATTCTGCCAGCTCGCGCGTTCCCAACTCGTCATAGCGCTTGAGGGCCGCCATGATCAGGTCCCCGCCATGATCGACCTGCTCAACCTTTGAGCGGTAAAGGACAACCTTGAATCGATCGAAACCAGGGCAAAACAGGGGTTCGGCCAGACCGTGCGCACGCATGGCATCGAGCATCATCGGAATGCCCGATCCATTACCCTCGGCAGGAGAGCCCGCGCCGTCGGGCAATGGGACAAGCGACATGAGCTTCACAAGCGTCGCATTGCGACATCGGGAGCTGCCGTCAAACAGGTTCTCGCGAGTCTTTCCTCCGTATAGGCCGCCGGGGTTCGTCACCTCGATACGGTCATCAAAGACGTCAACAGCGATCGACTGCCCACAGAACCGATCTCCGTATTCTCGGTGGATTACGGCGTTGGCGATTGCCTCGCGCAGGACCTCCTCGGGAATCTCCAGCGAGTCGACACGCGAGACGCCTTGGATCGTCGAGGTTCGCCGCAAATTCTTGGCGATTGCCGCGACGGCATCCGAGATCATTTCGCCCAATGTTCCCTCGCAGATCGTACGGTCCATGAACCTCAACGGCCCCGCCGCGCCCTTCTGCGTTCCGGCATAGACCGCCACATCGATAAAGAGCTTGGGATAGAACTGTTGGGGATAGGCACCCGCGGCCAGGAGCCCGGCCTTAGTAACATTGCCCTGGGAGTCGAGGAAATTCAGGCGCTCCAGCTTCGTTTTCTTGTCCGGCGCGCCGCGCATTGCACGAGGTGTCAGCGAGAAAGCACGCTCTATCGTGCGGTCGACCAGGGCCTCGTCAAGATCGCCTGCGACTGCGCCGGGCACTGCATCGCGATCACTGGGGCTCGTCCGTTCATACGATGACAAGGACAGGACCTCAGTCGACGAAAGCGGCACGTCTTTGTCATCGATGCGCTTGTAGCTGCCACCTTGAGCGCCCCGCTCTATGACATAGCAAGGCTTGCTCGACGGGTCGAGCTCCTCAATCGTGATGACCAGAACCACGGTGCCTTGGAGCTCCACGCGCTCAATGGTGTATTTGGGCGGATTGGCCAGTTTTCCGCGACCGCCGGCATCACCCATGCCCGCTACGAATTGGTTGAGCACCTTCTCGGTCTCAAAGTTCTCAACCGGGACAAAGCCCGCGCGTTCGCTCACGCCGAGCACGATAATTCCGCCAGCGGTATTCGCGAAAGCGCTGACCGTTTCCCATACATCGCGGGAAAGCGTCATGGCGCTCTCCTTGACCTCGACGTTAAGATCGTCCGAGCCCATGCGCTTTAAAGACTCGAGCAGACCGGCCAGCTCGTTTTCGTTCATCTGCATGCCCTTTCGCTCGGCCCGGCGGAGAATGCCGCGAATAGATTTCCTTCGTCTCTCAGTTATCTCTCGTAATTATCTCTCATCTTACTGCTATCTCTCATATTAGAGATAAGTGAGAGATGAAAGATAAGATGTCTGCCATCTGTTTCATTTAAACATATTTTTGCTGGTAGAACAATCAGTATTGAGACAATACCATGATTGCTTGTCTCTTTGCTGCTCAGTTATCTCTCATATTTATCTCTCATCTTTCTGTTATCTCTCGTATTAGTGACGAATGAGAGACGAGAGATGCGTGAGTGATGGACGAGTGTGATTTTTTGGACGGTCGGAAAATCCCTCAAATAAAAAACGGGGCCGGCCTTACGCCGAGCCCCGTTTTCAAACGGTCAGTTAGTTATCCAACGCGCGAGCATAGCAGCCAACATTACGCCGCCGCGAACACTCCCAAGCCCGTTCCGATGATGCAGATTGCGAAGATGCCCAAGATGATCCAAATGGTCTTGACGCCCTTTTTATAGAGGGCAACGCAAGCGAACGTTGCCAGCAAGGGCAGCAGACCGGGGAAGATCGAATCGAACAGATCCTGCAGGACAATCTCCGAACCACCCACGTCAAAGGTCAAAGCCGTGGACAGCGAGACCTGTGCCGCAATCATGGCACCGATAACGGTCATTCCGAGAACACCGGCAGCATGCGAGACATAAGGTTGCTCTCTTCGGACTGCTGCAAAAACTTGGTTCCCAAGTCGTAACCCAGATGGGCGGCGACGATACGCGTTGCAAAGTTAATCACGGAGTAGATGAGCGCGTACACGATGGGGCCGAGCGGGTTGCCCGTCGAAGCGATGCCAATACCAATGCCGGCGGCAACCACGCGGAACGTACCCCAGTAGAACGAATCGCCGATGCCGGAAAGCGGTCCCATAAGGCCGACCTTCATGGCGTTAATCGAGGACGTGTCGAAGTTCTTATCGGCAGCCGCCTGCTCTTCCATCGAAACCGTTAGGCCGGCTACAAACGGAAGCACATGAGGCGTGATGTTAAAGAACTCGGTATGGCGATCGAGCGCCGCATAGTAATCGTCGTCGTTGGGATAGATCTTTCGCAGGGGCTTCTGAATGGTGTACATGAAGCCCATTGCCATCATCTTGTCGTACGACTGCGAGCACTGGCTCGTAAACTGGCGAAGGAACATGCTCCGATACATATCGGGAGTCATAATCGCGTCCTTCTTGGCCTCTTTGAGGTCGGTGTTCTGGATAGCCATTAGAAGTCCTCCTCTTCATCTGCAGCAACCGTCTGCGGACCGGACGAGCCCTCGCGGAAGGCCAGGAGCAGCGCGACGCAAATGGCAGCTGCGGCGACGCCGACCACGTCCATCTTGAGGTAGATGACCATAATGAAGCCCAGGAACAGCCAGGGAAGGAGCTTGTTATCGCCCATGGTCCTGATAAGAAGAGCGAAGCCGATGCAGACCATGACGCCGGACGCAACGTTGAGGCCGTCCATCACAAACTGCTGAATCGCGCTGAGCGCATTGTTGATAAGGTCGGCACCAAAGAACAGCGAGCCAAACACCAGCAGTGCAGACGGAATGCCAATCGACAGCGGCACGATGGTCAGATGGTACAGATTCGCCTTGGCAAGATCGCGATTTGCCAGAGCGGTCTCAATCTTCTTGCAGGCAAAGGCACCCGGAACGGCGTAGCAGAAGTTGCGCCACACCTGAAGGAAGACGGAGACGGGAAGGGCGAGCGCGACGGCAGTTGCCGTGCCCGTACCCGTAATGACGGCAAACGCGCAGCCAAGCACGCCGGAGGCATAGACCTCGGGAGGAACCGCCGCGCCGACCATGATGGCGCCCATGAACATGGACTCCAAAGCAGCGCCGACGATAACGCCCTGCTGGACATCGCCAAGGATCAAGCCGACAAACAGGCTCGTAAACAGCGGACGACCAAGCATCGTAATGCCAAATAATTGCTCGTCCATGGACGCAATAAATGCGACCAGTGCAACTAGAAGATACTGGACAACCATTTCGATCAACCCCAGAAACAGGTCTGCAGGCGAGGCATTCTGCGCAGCTCGCCTGCAGACAACCGCAGCAATTTGAGAGGATTAGTAGTTCATCTGGTGATAGTAACGACGCGTGGTGAGCGGGTGGTTACGGACGTGCTCGAGATGGCAGCTCAGACGCTCGGTGATGGTGTAGGTGACCATCGGGGAGACGATCTTGCGGAACTCGGGGTCGCTGAACGGCAGCTCGACCTCGGCGGTGTCAAACTTGTTCACGCGGACGTTGACGCCCTTCTCGTCGGCGAGCATGTGAGTGAAGTTGTCCACGCGGTCCATGAGCTTACGGGTGTCGTCCTCGCCGTAGAGCATGATGAGGCTCGTGCCTTCCTCGCACAGCTCGATGGTGCCGTGGAAGAACTCGGCGGCGTGGATGGACTTGGTCTTGATCCACTGCATCTCCTCGAGGATGCACATGGCGTAGTCGTAGGCCTCACCCCAGAGCATGCCGGAGCCAATCACCATGTGGTAATCGGTGTCCTTGAAGTCCTCGGCCATGGCGGCGCAGCGCTCGTCCTGAGCGCCCTTGGCCTTGATGAGGTACGGAGCGATGTTGCCGAACTCTTCCATGAAGGTGTCGTACTTGGGGAAGGCGCCGGCGTTCTTGAGGAAGCGGGCGACCAGCGTGATCTGGTAGGTGTAGATGGCCTCGCACAGAACGTCGTCCTCGGCGAAGCTGAAGAACTTGTAATCGGCGTACTCGGTGGCCGGGGTGTTGTCGTTGGAGACATACATCAGCGTGCGGGCGCCCTGCTCCTGGCAGAACTTGGCAGCCTCAATGATCTCGGGGGTGGTGCCGGTACGGGTGGAGAAGACGCAGACAGAATCCTTGTTGAAGGTCTTGGGCGGGCAGGCGAGGAACTCTGCAGCGATCTCGCAGTGGACATCGACGTCGGCCGTGGTGGTCTCGACCCAATACTTCATCGGGAGCGTGTGGGCCCAGGTGCCGCCGCAGCCGATGAAGAAGATGTTGGAATAACCCTGCTCGCAGACCTCGTCCACGGCAGCCTCAATCTGAGGACGGAGAGCGAGGGCATCGCTCACAACCTTCTCGTAACGAGGCTCATCGAAATTGAACATCCCTTACTCCTAACTCACTTGGATGAACCCTTCATTCATCCCATGACGTTATAATACTTTATATAACTAACTATGCAAGAACTATTTCAGATTTTTTTGATTTTTCTTTAATAAAAAGCCCGCCGATCAAATGATCGACGGGCATAGGCATAGAGCATTGGTTCAATAAATGCCGAGCATCAACGTGTTTCCGGCTAGAAAACGTCCTTGGCAAACACCTTAGCGTCATTGGGGACCTGACGGATTTCGATGGCCACGCCATCGCCCAGGAGCTCTTGGATATGCTCGGCATCTTTCTCGGTCGCAAAGATCGCAGGGGTCGGATGAAGCGTGGTCTCAGGGGTCTTTCGGGTTCCGCCCAGATTGATCTCTTTGATGTCTTTGCAACCCTTAGCGAGACGATAGACATCTTCAATCGTCTCAGTGATGATAAACAGCGAATACTTGTCGGTAACGCCGCTGTTGAGCGCCTCGATAGCAGCGTCAACATCCTTGATGACGAGTTTAACGCCGTTGGGGCGGGCGAGCCTCAAGGCCGCCTTCCTCATGTCGTCTTTTGCCACAGCATCGCTGGCAAGCAAGATGCAATCTACATCCAAAGCGTGAGTCCAGGACATGGCAACTTGGCCGTGAATCAGTCGGTAATCAACTCTCGTAAGCTTAATCATCGTTATCATCTCCGCACGTGATAAAGGGAATGACAGGTGTGGCCCCTAGCTAGGGCTCGAACCAGAACTAACTAGAACTCTTCTTCCTCGGCGCCGGCAAGCATGTCCGCCGCCTCGCAAAGCTGAATAAACGAACGCGATCCCTCGACCGCGGCTTTGGCCTTGTCCGCATCCAGGGAGTCCAGCTGTGTAACCATTTCCACCAGCAGCGGCAAGTTCATTCCAGCGATTAACGTAAACGATCCGTCGGTCTGCCTCTGAATGAATTCGTTGTTTACAGAGCCGCCAAAGATGTCAGTCACGACAAACCAAGAGTCGGCAGGGTCCCTCGTCTCCATCCATGCATCAATCAACGCCGCGACGTCCCTTGAATCGTCATCGACATAGGCGCACAGGCACTCGATTCGGTCGTTGGTGCCCATCAGAATCTCCAGAGAGCTTTTCATGCCTTGGGCGAGATAACCATGACTCGCTAGCAATATCTTATTCATAGTTCTCCAATACCAATAGGACGTACTATATTGTCATAACAAAGTATATTAGCAATCTACCCTACGTGGTGTGTCTATTTTCCAAATCCGCGAACGGTAACAATTGGTCGGTAAATCGACCAATCTATCGCTAATTTACAAATAGAACTTCAGTCGCTCGGTGCAGTACACCTGACGGGAGATAAAAAGCGGCTCGCCACTTGGGGCATAACGTCTATCGACAAACAGAAGCAGCGAAGAGTCCAGCTCCACGTTAAGGTATGCCGCCTCGAGCTCGCTCGCATAGCAGACCTCGAGCGTACGCGTGTTGGGGCCCATCTTGATCCCCTGGCGATCGAGTACCGCCATCAGCGAATCATCGAGGGACTCATGCTCCAAAAAAGAAAGCGCAGCGGAATAGCTATTGGTTTCCAGCATCGTGGGCTTGCCATCCACAAGGCGCAGACGACGGCTACGCAATACCTTTTGGGTATCGTCTACGCCCAGGAACTTCGCGTCTCGCAGACTTGGGAAGTCCCAGCCCATTTCGAGAACCCTGGTAGACGCCTGTTTGCCCGCAAGCTGGCACGAATGGGTAAAGCTCTCACGGTCGTCCGCGGCATACATCTGCGTGTCCGACGAAACGAACGTGCCCTTGCCGCGGGCCCTCTCAACAAGCCCAGCATCTTCCATTTCTTTAATTGCGGAGCGAACCGTTATTCGGCTCACGCCAAATTGCTCGATAAGCTCCGCCTCGGTCGGAAGCTTATCTCCCGGGCGGTACGTGCCGTTGGCGATTGAATCAGAAAGCGCACGAACAATCTGTTTGTACAGGGGGATAACGCTATTTGCCTCAACCATATCAACCATACCTTTACAAGGAATCAGCAGCCTATAGATAAATGACTTATATTGTATTAGAACTTTTTAGCACTCCACGCCATTTCCTATAATGTTTTAGCAAACGAGGGGTTATTTTGCGTAAGCGGTGTAGAGTCCATCCATTTCCGCATACAGCTTCAATCTGATGGCGGTATATGCATCCGATAAGCCGATTGATTTTTATCTTCTACCTGTCTCACATTCATCCCTCGTCGTAGAGATGAATGTGAGGTGAGAGATACGTACTTGACACGCGAGCGTGGATATTTGGACGGTTTTTGGGCTTTTGGCGGCCGATTTCGTCCGAAAATCCACGCTCATGCGGCAGACGTCCGAATTTCCACGCTCGTGTGCCAGAAAATCCACGCTCATCCGGCAGATTGGTCGAAGGCCCCATATGGGTATACTCTCGAGGATTCGACTCGATTCGCCCCCGTTGGGGCGTCAAAGGAGACTGCATATGTCCACTACCTCAACCGACCCGCGCGCCGCTGCTGCCGCGCTGCTGGTGCCCGGCACCACCTGCCACGGCTTTGCCGTCGAGCGCTGCGAGACCGTGCCCGAGCTCGACTCGGACGCTTACGTGCTGCGCCATACCACCTCGGGCGCTCGCCTGCTGTACTTGGCGTGCAACGACGAAAACAAGGCCTTTGCCATTGGTTTTAAAACGCCGCCGGCCGATTCCACTGGCGTGTTCCATATTCTTGAGCACTCGGTGCTGTGCGGATCGGCCAAGTTCCCCGTCAAGGAGCCGTTCGTGGACCTGATCAAGAGCTCCATGCAGACGTTCCTCAACGCCATGACCTACCCCGACAAGACCATCTACCCCGTTGCCACCACCAACGAGCAGGATCTGTACAACCTGATGGACGTGTACCTGGACGCGGTGTTCAACCCGGCCATCTATACCAAGCCCACCATTTTTGAGCAGGAGGGCTGGCACTACGAGCTGGACCTGCCGGAGGGCGCCGAGGGCGAGGGCGGCGACAGCTCCGCGAGCCTGCGCGAGGGCACGCTGCGCTATAACGGCGTGGTGTTCAACGAGATGAAGGGCGCGCTGTCCGACCCCATGAGCGTGCTGGACGACGCCGTCAACGCCGCGCTCTATCCCGACACCGCCTATGCGCACGAGAGCGGCGGCGATCCGCGCGCGATTCCCGCGCTCACCTACGAGCAGTTCCTGGACACGCACGCGCGCCATTACAACCCCTCCAACTCCTACATCACGCTCTACGGCGACCTGGACGTGGACCGCGCGCTGGCCTTTTTGGACGAGCGCTATCTGTCGCAGTCGAGCGCCGCGAGCCGCCGCATGGACGCAGCCGTCGCCGCCGGCGAGGACCCGTCTGCGCTGGCGCCCAATCCGCTGGTCGTGCAGACACCCGTGACCTGCGAGTATAAGCGCGTCGAGATGGCCACCACGCCCGAAAACGCCCTGGTGGGCCTGGGCCTTGTGCTGGGCAGCGCACTCGACCGCAAGCGCACGATCGCCGCGGACATCCTGTTCGAGGCGCTGCTGGGCTCCAACGAGGCGCCGGTTAAGAAGGCTATCCTGGCGGCAGGCCTGGGCGGCAACGTGGTGAGCTACACCGCGGCCGAGTGCCTGCAGCCCTACGAGCTCATCATGCTGCAAAACGCGCAGCCCGGCGTGGCGCGCGAGCTGCGCCGCGTGTTCCAGGACGCCTGCCGCGACCTGTGTGAGCACGGCGTTCCGCGCGAGCGCCTGGAAGCTATCATCAGCAGCAACGAATACGACCTGCGCCAGCGCGACTACGGTATCGCCGACGGCGTGGCCATTGCGTGCGACGCGCTGAGCACGTGGCTCTACGATGACGACGCCGCGACGCTGGCACTCAAGTATGGCCCGGTGTACAAGGAGCTGCGCGGCGAGCTGGAAGGCAGCTACTTTGAGGACCTTCTGCGCGAGCTCGTGCTGGAGAACGACCACATGGCGCTGGTCGAGCTGGTTCCGGTGGACGCCGGTGCCGGATCGGAAGGCGCCGAGGCGGCAGAGCTTGCCGCCAAGCGCGACGCCATGACCGATGCCGAGCTGGACGAAAAGCTTCCCCGCATTTCTGTCTATGCCCGTGTCTCACCCGAGCATAAAATCCGCATCGTCGACGCCTGGCA
>URFP01000042.1:0-13383 GCA_900547235.1 uncultured Collinsella sp.
GGCCATCGAGTTTAAGCTCGAGCGTATGGTTGCCCTCGGGGATGATATAGCGCAGGACAAAGCCCGCGGCAAAAGCGCCCAACACGATATCGAGGCTAAAAATGGCGGAAAACGCCACGAGCGTGACCAGGATGAGCACTGTGAGGCGCACGAACGTCTGAGAAGTCGTATCGGCGCGCTCCTGAATAAAGGCAAAGAAGCGGCTGCCAATACGCTTGGAGCGACTGGGGACCACGGCAAGCAGCACGCACACCACGGCGAACAGCCCCAAGATCAACAGCGTCTCGACACCCGTACGGGCAGACAGCAGCACCGACATGGCGAGCACGGGCCCGAGCTCGCCCCACGTACCATAGGCAAGAATCGAATCGCCGACGCGCGTCCCAGCAAGCGACCGCTCGCGCAAGATGGGCATGAGCGCCCCAAGCGCCGTCGAGGTCAACGCCAGCGTCACGGCGATACCGTCGAAATGACTGACTGAGTACCACGGGGTAAAGCGCACGGCAAGCCAGGCGATACCAAACGTGACGACCCACGTCGCCAAGCCGTAGCGCCCCTCGACGCCTGTGATGCTCTTGGGGTCGATCTCAAAGCCGGCAAGCAGGAACAAAAAGGCCAGGCCCAGCTCGGACACAAGCGAGACCTCAGCATCTACATGGATGACGCCGAGCATATGGGGTCCCAGTACCGCGCCGAGCACGAGCAAAAAGACCGTCTCGGGAACGGGTTTTCCGGGAATCGCCGAGGCGATAAAAGGACTCGCAAAGGCCACGAGTGCGATGATGGCGAGCGAAACGAATGCCATGTGATGCCTTTCTCTTGTTTGCGCTTCACTGTAGCACCCTCGCCGTCCTCAACGCGCCGCGAGCTGTCGTATCATAGTGAGGTTTACAAACATGTGGCTCAAGGCGACCGCAGGGCAGACCCCGCAAACCGACCGCTGCCGCATACCGTACCGTACGCCCAACCGATCAGGAAGGCAGGAACCAATGGTCTCTCGTATCTACGTGGAGAAGAAACCCGGGTTCGACGTCGAGGCTCAGCAGCTCAAGGGCGAGCTGACCGAAATTCTCGGCATCAAGGGCATCGAGGCCCTGAGGATTATCAACCGCTACGACGTCGAGGGCATCGACAAGGAGCTTTTCCGGTCCTGCGTGCCGACCGTCTTTAGCGAGCCCCAGGTCGATGTGACCTACGACGAGCTCCCCGCAAGCGATGGCGCCGTCTTTGCCGTCGAATTCCTGCCTGGCCAGTTTGACCAGCGCGCCGACTCCGCCAGCGAGTGCGTGCAGCTCATCAGCCAGGGCGAGCGCCCCGCCGTGCGCTCCGCCAAGGTCTATATGATCTCGGGCGCTCTGGACGAGGCCGCCATTGATGCCATCAAGCACTACGTGGTGAACCCCGTCGAGGCGCGCATCGCCTCGCTCGACCTGCCCGAGACGCTGTACATGGAGACCCCCGAGCCCCAGCCCGTCGAGGTGCTCGACGGTTTCCGCGAGCTCGACGAAGCCGGCCTTGCCGCCTTTATTTCCGAGCGCGGCCTTGCCATGGACGAGGCGGACATCGCCTTCTGCCAGCAGTACTTCCGCGATGAGGATCGCGACCCCACCATCACCGAGATCCGCGTGATCGACACCTACTGGTCCGATCACTGCCGCCACACCACCTTCGGCACCGTCCTGGACGACGTGACGATCGACGACGCCGTGGTGCAGCAGGCCTTCGACCGCTACATGGAGATGCGCCACGAACTCGGTCGCGACACCAAGCCCGTCTGCCTCATGGACATGGGCACCATCGGCGCCAAGTACCTCAAGAAGACCGGCGTCATGACCGATGTCGACGAGTCCGAGGAGATTAACGCCTGCACCGTCAAGGTGAAGGTCGATGTCGACGGCGAGGACCAGGACTGGCTGTTCCTCTTTAAGAACGAGACCCACAACCACCCGACCGAGATCGAGCCCTTCGGCGGTGCCGCCACCTGCGTGGGCGGTGCCATCCGCGACCCGCTGTCGGGCCGCAGCTACGTGTACCAGGCCATGCGTGTCACCGGCGCCGGCGACCCCACCGTCCCCGTGTCCGAGACGCTCGAGGGCAAGCTGCCGCAGCGTGAGCTCGTGACCACTGCTGCCGCCGGCTACTCCAGCTACGGCAACCAGATCGGCCTTGCCACCGGTCAGGTCAACGAACTCTATCACCCCGGCTACGTCGCCAAGCGCATGGAGGTCGGCGCCGTCGTGGGCGCTACCCCGGCAAACCACGTGCGTCGCGAGTGCCCCGCCCCCACCGACAAGATCATCCTGTTGGGCGGCCGCACCGGCCGTGACGGCATCGGCGGTGCCACCGGCTCCTCCAAGACCCAGAACACCGAGTCCATCGAGACATCGGGCGCCGAGGTCCAGAAGGGCAACGCCCCGGTCGAGCGCAAGCTGCAGCGCCTGTTCCGCCGCGGCGATGCCTGCCGTCTGATCAAGCGCTGCAACGACTTTGGCGCTGGCGGTGTCTCGGTCGCCGTAGGCGAGCTTGCCGACGGCCTGTATGTCGACCTTGATACCGTGACCAAAAAGTACGACGGTCTTGACGGCACCGAGCTCGCCATCTCTGAATCCCAGGAGCGCATGGCCTGCGCCGTCGCCGACGGTGACGTCGAGGAGTTCATGGGCTACGCCGCCGAGGAGAACCTGGAGGCGACCGTTATCGCCGAGGTTACCGCCGAGCCGCGCATGCGCATGGCCTGGAACGGCGTCGCCATCGTCGATCTGTCCCGCGAGTTCCTCAACTCCAACGGTGCGCCCAAGCACCAGGTCGTCCACGTCTGCGCCCGCAGTGTGTGGCAGCCCAGCTGGGCCGGTACCACGCTCGCCGAGCGCATGACCTCGCTCGTCACCGACCTCAACGTCGCTTCCAACAAGGGCCTTTCCGAGCGCTTCGACTCCACCATCGGCGCCGCGACCGTGCTCATGCCCTTTGGCGGCAAGACGCAGCTCACCCCAAGCTCGGCCATGGTCGCCAAGTTCCCCGTGGACGGCGAGACCACCACGGCGAGCGCCATGGCATGGGGCTTCAACCCCTATCTGATGGAGGCCGACCAGTTTGCGGGCGCCTACCTGTCCGTGGTCGAGTCCATCGCCAAGCTCGTTGCCGCCGGCTTTGAGCACAAGCGCGCCTACCTCTCCTTCCAGGAGTACTTCGAGCGCCTGCGCACCGAGGCCGAGCGTTGGGGCAAGCCCATGGCAGCCGTCCTGGGTGCCCTTATGGCCCAGGTCGATCTGGGTGCCGGCGCCATCGGCGGCAAGGACTCCATGAGCGGCTCCTTTGAGGACGAGGCCGGCGAGCTCAACGTTCCGCCGACCCTGATCAGCTTCGCTGTGGCCGTGGGCCGCGCGGCGCGCGCTGTCTCCCCTGAGTTCAAGGGTCTGACGCACCGCGTCGTCCGCATCGCCCCCGCCACCTACGGCGAGGACTACCGTCCCGATGCCCAGCAGCTGCTCGCCGCATTTGACGCCGTCGAGGCGCTCACTGCTACCGGCAACGCCCTGGCCATCTCCACGCCCGGCTACGGCTGCGGCGCCGAGAGCCTCTTTAAGATGTGCGTCGGCAACCAGATCGGTATCGAGCTTGCCGAGGATGTGGACGTGGAGAGCTTCTTCACCCCGCTCTACGGCGGCTTTATCGTCGAGCTCGCCGATGACGCCGAGCTGCCCGAGGTCGCCGACGGCGTTGTCGTCGAGCCCCTGGGCACCACCGTCGAGGGCTATGTCATCGACACCGGCTCCGAGGTCATCGAGCTCTCCGAGCTCCAGGAGGCCTGGGAGAGCGGCATCGAGGGCGTCTTTGCCTACCGCAGCGCCGACGAGACCCCCGAGGTCGAGACCATCGACTTCCGCGCCAAGGATATCCACGTGTACGGCGGCGCCAAGATCGCCCGCCCGCGCGTGATTATCCCGGTGTTCCCCGGCAACAACTGCGAGTACGACAGCGCCCGCGCCTTCCGCGCCGCCGGTGCCGAGGCCGACACCTTCGTGATCAACAACCTCACGCCCGAGGCCGTCGCCGAGAGCACCCACGAGCTTGCCCGTCGCATCCGCCAAAGCCAGATCGTCATGATCCCCGGCGGCTTCTCGGGCGGCGACGAGCCCGACGGCTCCGCCAAGTTCATCACGGCGTTCTTCCGCGCTCCCGAGGTCACCGAGGCAGTTCGCGACCTGCTCAAGGCCCGCGACGGCCTGATGCTGGGCATCTGCAACGGCTTCCAGGCCCTGATCAAGCTCGGCCTGGTACCCTACGGCGACATCGTCGACGCCACGCCCGATGCGCCCACGCTGACGTTCAACACCATCGGTCGCCATCAGAGCCGCCTGGTGCGCACCCGCATCTCGTCCAACCTGTCCCCGTGGCTGTCGCAGTGCAGCCTCGACGACCCCTACACCGTCGCCATCAGCCACGGCGAGGGCCGCTTTGTCGCCAACGACGAGGTGCTCGCCCAGCTGATCGCCAACGGCCAGGTCGCCACGCAGTACGTGGGCGAGGACGGCAAGCCCAGCATGGACCTTTCCGTCAACCCCAACGGCTCCGCACTCGCCATCGAGGGCATCACGAGCCCCGACGGCCGCGTCCTGGGCAAGATGGGCCATGCCGAGCGTCGCGGCGACAACCTGTACCGCAACGTGCCCGAGCATGTCCCCGGCGACAAGTTCATGCCGATCTTTGAGAGCGGCGTAGCCTACTTCGCCTAAGCCTTTCCCATCGGGTACAATCCCCTCGGGTAACAACACCCGCCACCGACACATCCGGTGGCGGGTTCTTTTTTGCTTCGCGCATGTAGGAAGGACATCATGGAAAGCCGCAAGCCGTATCTCGCCACCCTGCCCGGACTCATCCTGGGCTGTCTTGTTTGCTGTGCACTCTGGGGATCGGCCTTTCCCTGCATCAAGATCGGCTACGCACTCTTTGGGATCCCGGCGCACGATAGCGCCTCGCAGCTACTCTTTGCAGGTTTGCGCTTCACGCTTGCCGGCATCCTGGTTATCGTCGGTATGAGCACAGCTCAGCGCCGCCCGCTCGTCCCACAGGTACGCGATATCAAGCCCATCTGCATCCTGTCACTCTTCCAGACTATCGGGCAGTACTTCTTTTTCTACCTGGGACTCTCGCGCGCCAGTGCCATGTCGAGCTCCATCATCGAGGCCAGCGCCAACTTCCTCGCAATCCTCTTTGCCGCCCTGGCGTTTCGCACCGAAAAGCTCGATGCGGCCAAGGTGCTCGGCTGTGTACTGGGCTTTGCCGGCGTCGCGCTCGTCAACCTTTCGGGCGCGGACGGCACCTTTGGCTTTACGCTCGACGGCGAGGGCTTTATCCTGGCCTCCACCGTCGCGGGTGCCCTGTCGACCTGCCTGATCGGCATCTTCTCGCGCGAGCACGACGGTGTCTTGCTTGCCGGGTGGCAGTTCTTGGTCGGCGGCCTGGTCCTCACCGCCATCGGGTTTTTGATGGGCGGCGCGCTCTCCCCCACCGCGATCATCCCCGCCATCGCGCTCATTATCTATATGGCACTCATCTCCGCCATCGCGTACTCGCTATGGTCGCGCCTGCTTGCCGTCAACCCCGTCAGCCGCGTCTCGGTCTTTGGGTTTATGAACCCCGTCTTTGGTGTGCTGCTGAGTGCGCTGCTGCTCGGCGAGGGCGCCGGCACGAGCCCCGTTACCGTTATAGTTGCCCTGCTGTTGGTCTGCGGCGGCATCATCATCGTCAACAGGCCTAAAAAGGCCTAGCGAACTGCCCTTATTTAGCAGAGGGGATTCACATACTTTAGTTTAATGGAATACATCGGAGAGCCGAGGGCCACCATGCACGCAAGCGTGCGCCCCTATTTCTAGCGTATCTGGACGCCAGCTTTCTTCTTCTCGTACTTTACGCGGTAGAGCTCCGCGTCGGCGGCGCGAAGCAAATCTTGCCAGGTATCGACACCATCACCGACCCGTGCATAGCCGATGGACATCCGCAACAGATACGGCACCTCGGCGCGTGCGAGTTCATCGTTGATTGCCGCGCACAGACGCATGATGTCCTGTTCCGCCGCTGCCTTTTGGAGCACCACGAACTCATCGCCACCATAACGTGCGATAAAGCCACCAGCCGGCGAACAGACATCCTTGAGCGCCGTCGCAACAACCTGAAGAGCATGGTCGCCCTCCACATGTCCATAGCGATCGTTAATCTGCTTAAAGCCGTCGGCGTCCATCATAAGCAGATATACATCTTCGGCCTGATCCACATTTGAGAAGAGCGACAGCATATAGGTCTCAAAACGGTTGCGATTGTTAAGTCCAGTCAACGGGTCGGTCGAGATGAGCTGCTCCTGGTAGATGATGTAGAGCAGCAACATGCTAATCATTATGCCGACACAAAGGCCGGGCACCGAGTATACGACCTGAAAGGTACCGCCCACCAGGGCCGGAATGGCGAAAAATGCCAAGGTTCGATAGATGGCCTTCGTCTGCAGGCTCTCGACCCTGCGAGATTGCACAAACGCATGTAGGGACGTATGTATAACGTAACAGTAGCTGACGATGGGCTGGATCATATAGGCAAAGCCGCGACGATACACGCCCTGCGAATCGATATAGAACAGGGCGTGCGTCCAGTAACTGGTAAACGCCAGCACGACCACCAGAGCCGTAGGCAACGCTACAAGCACCACCCTATAGCGCGAGGTCAAAAGGCGAGAACCCTGCACCGTCTCGGAATAGATAAACCAAATGAGACACGCGATAGCAAAGAGCGAAAACGAAACCGCGTTGGAAATCCAGTTGGCAGCAATGCCCAACGTGCCGTCCACACCGTCCGAAAGCGTCCAGATCATATCGAATAATATGTACGCAGCAGACGTGTAGCCCAGCATGCTAAACAAAAGCTGCTGGGTGCTCGAGAACAGGGAGCGACGGCTTCGTACGGCAAGCCCGATAAGAACAATCATGCATAGCACGAATATCTCAATCTTGAGTGCCTTAACCACTAGCGCCATCCCTTCAATATCCAAGTGGTCAGAATCGCCCAATTCGAATCAGGGCAATAAACACCCCTTTACTCCGCAGGGGTAAAGGGGATAATAGCAGAGCGCCCGAACATCACTGCAAAACAGTTTCTGTTCGGGCACCCATACGGCGCGAATTGCACACGCCGGCATCATTGATGGGTATCGATTGCTACTCGCCATCGATGTCAGTCGCGACAGCCTCCTCGATGGCCTCGACACCGACAGGCGACAGATCCTCCTTGCCTTGGCAGAACTTCTTGTCGACCCAGCCAGTCAGAATCGGAGCCATGATCGCCGTGATGATAACGGCGGTGGCGATCTGAGCGTACGCGGTGGGCGCAAGCTCGGCGTAGCGCGGTGCGACCTCGGCGAGGGCAACCGGTGTGGTCATAGCCGTGCCGGCAATGGTGGAGCAAGCCACAGCGGCCTTGCCATTGCCGCCGCACAGACGCTCAAACGCAAAGGTGATGGGACCGACGACAAACAGCGTGACAAGGCCCAGCAAGATGCCGGAAATACCGCCGGTGATAAAGCTCGACAGGCTCATGGACGCACCGAGCTGAAATCCGATGACGGCAATCGCGGGATTGGCACCGGGAACCAGCAGGTTCTTGATAAACGGGAACAGGTTGCCCAGAACCATGCCAATAACGAGTGGCAAGATGGAGCCGATAATGGTGCCAATGGGAATGTTGGCGAGACCCGAGACACCGAGGATGATCATCGTGACGGCGGGGCCGGCCGTAAAGAACAGGATACCGACGGCGCCCTGCTCGGACTCATCGCCGAACTCGCCCATGATGCCCGTATAGAGCGCCATGTTGCAAAACGTGATGCCGCCGATGATAGACACGGAACTCAGACCCAGGAAGTTGTCGTTAAAGAAATATGCCACGCCCAGGCCGAGAGCCGCTGCGACGACCAGTTTGGGGATCAGCACGACGATGCCGGTCTTGATAGCGCCCGGTGTGGACTTAAAGCTGATGCCGGCACCCACGAAGAGTAGGATCGCAGCGACGATGGTATTGGAGCCACCGCGGCAGGCAGCCGTAAAGAAGCCACCGATCTCAAAAACCTGCGGGCAGAAGGTGTTGAGCAAAAGACCGACGATCATCGGATAGATCATGATGTCGCCCGGGATGCGCGGGACCTTGAATTTCTTTTGCTCGTTGGCGTTCGCTTCCTGTGCCATGAAACCCCCATTTCCGCTGACGGGGTACAAAAGCCCACGTCACGCTTTGCTACAGTAAAGTTTGACCATGGTACCAGAAGAAATAGACCAGCGCGGTGAAAAATTCGACAAGTTGGGATGGAACGAGATTCGGCGCCCGCGACGCCACCCCTATATAAGGCTCAAGACGATATAGAGTACGATGCCCGAGACGCAGCACCACAGCATCGATTTTGTCTTGACCGCCACGACCACGACGCCGGCGGCCGCAATCCAGGGAACCAAGGCAGGCCAGAGCCCCGCGTCGAACGCGCCGGGACTCACCAAGTCGTTGGCGACCAGCGCGGCAAAGGCGGCGGGCGGGATATAGCCCAGGGCCTCGGTAATGCGGGGCGACAGGGTCCGCCCGCGCAAGGCGAACGCCGGCGCGATGCGAAAGAACGCGATAGCAGCCCACGACGACAGCCACAGAACCAAGAACTCGTTAACGGGCATCGCGGGCACCTCTTCCGTCAAATACAGCATCGCACGCCAGCGCAATGGTAATGCCGACCACGACGCTTGCCGGCACGGCAATATTCACGAGGCCCAAGAACTTGCATACGGCGACGGACACCGCGCCCGAAACCGCCGCGACAACGTTGCCGCGCGACAGCCGCTGCGAAAAGAGCAGGAAGATAAAGAGCGAGGTGCAGATAAAGGCTGCAATGGCGGTGGGAATATCGACAACGGCGCCGACGATGGCGCCCATCGTACACGATACGCCCCATGTTGCGATAAGGATCACGTTGAGCACAAAGGACTCGCGCGGGCCCCAATCCTCCCCTTCAACCAACTTGGCAAGCGAGATGCCATATGCCTCCTCGGTAAGTGTCGCGGCAACAGCCAGCGTCTGACGCTTCGAGGCACCCGTCAGATGTGGAGCGATCGATGCCGAGTAAAGCGCAAAGCGCGAGGAGATTGCGGCGACGCTCGCGACGATCGACGCCGCAGGCACACCTGCCAGCCACAGATTGCAGATCATAAACTGCCCGCTGCCCGTCACGAACGTGCTGCTCAGAGCAAAAACCATCCAGGGTTCCATTCCCGTCTGCCCCATGATCATTCCGCACGGCGCGCCTATTGCAACATAGGTAAGCATCACTGGCCAGACGGTTCTAACGATTTTGAGCACCATACGCTTCTCATCCTGACAAGGTCTCCGAGCCGCATGTAGCGACACGGCAGAATCATCATCCGACAGCAACCGAGTTCACCTACAATTGCCACCGGATCGAAAGACACAACTTTTTAGGAAGTCATTATGACAGCTATCGATCGAGACCGGGCGCGCGCGGCCTTCAAAAGCTACACCGATGCCTACGACGCCACTAACCCACGCATCGCGCTCAAAATCGAGCATACGTACCACGTGGCCGAGGCATGCGATGCCGTAGCGCGCGAGCAGGGCTGGTCGTCAGAAGATATTGACCTAGCATGGCTTTGCGGCCTGCTGCACGATATGGGCCGCTTTGAGCAGCTGCGACGCTGGGACACCTTTAAGGACGCCGAGAGCATGAGCCATGCGGCGCTGGGCATCGAGGTCCTCTTTGGCGAGAATCCCGCCGATGCACCCGCCGTAACGAGCATCCGCGACTTTATCGATGACCCGGCAGAAGATGAGCTCATCCGAGCGAGCATTGCCTATCACAGCGATTTCCGTCTACCCGCGCAGCTCGACGAGCGCACGCGGAGCTTCTGCGATATCGTGCGCGATGGTGACAAGATCGACATTATGCGCACCATCGCCGACAGCACCGTCGACACCATCCTCAAGGTGGACGAGAAGACGTTTCTCGGCAGCCGTTTCTCGTCGCCGACACTTGCCGCCTTTGACGAGCACCGCTGCGTCGCACGCGATGAACGCAACGAGCCCGCAGACTACCTGGTGGGACTCATCTGCTTTATGTTTGAGCTCGTCTATCCAGCGAGCCGCGCGCTGGCGCGCGAGCAGGGCGATATCTACCGCCTGCTCGACGCGCCCTTTGGCATTACGCGCCCCTTTACCGACCCCGCCACGCAGGCAGCCTGGAGCCGCCTAAAGGACGAGATGCGCGACTGGCTGGCGCGCGCCTAGCGCTCAAGCTGGGCCAGCAGCTCCTCGACGACCTCGACGGCGTCCCCAACAACCTTGTACTGGGCAGCACCGAAAATGGGGGCATCCGGGTCCTCGTTAATGGCGATAATGCACTCCGCCCCACCGATGCCGGCAAGATGCTGGATGGCGCCCGAAACACCGATACTCACGAGAAGCTTGGGCGAAACCGATACGCCGGTCTGGCCAATCTGATGGCGATACTCCAACCAGCCGGCCTCCACGACAGGTCGCGTGCAACCAAGCTCGGCTCCCAGAGCCTCGGCGAGCCTTCGCATCAGGGGCAGATTCTTCTTGGAGCCAATGCCGCGGCCCACCACGACCAGGCGCTCGGCATCGGCGATCGAGGCCTGCTGCCTCCACTCCTCGGCGGGAATCGAGATCTCGACACGAGCCTTAGCATCATCCGCAAGCGATATCTGGGTGATCGTGCCGGAGCGGCCGTAGTCAAAGTCGGGTGCCTTAAAGATGCCGGGACGAACCGTTGCCATCTGGGGACGATGATTGGGGCAGACGATGGTGGCCATCAGGTTGCCGCCAAACGCCGGACGCGTCTGTTGCAGCAGTCCCGTCTCCGTATCCATCGAAAGTACGGTGCAGTCAGCCGTAAGGCCCGTCTGCAAGCGCACGGCAACGCCGGGTGCCAGTTCGCGGCCAAAAGCGGTCGCACCGTATAGGATGGCCTCGGGTTTGCGTTCGGCTACCAAATCGCAGATCAAGTGGGCGTAGACCTCCGCATCGTTTTGGCGCAGGCGCTCGTCGCGACAGGCCAGGACTTCGTCGGCGCCCGCGCAAACCAGATGCTCCAGGTCACCGAGAGAACCCTCGGGGCCCATACCGACCAGTGCCACCAGACGGCAGCCGCGAGCATCGGCAAGCTCGCGCCCCTTGCCCATGAGCTCGTAGGCCACGGGAGCCACGGCGTCGCGCTCGTCAGTCTGCACGAAGACCCAAATGTCTCGATATGCATCAAGGTCCACCGCACCAGCGGCCTCGTCACGCTCGATCGAGATAGCGTTGACAGGGCAGGCGTCGACGCACCCACCGCATAGGATGCAGCCGTCGGTTACGTGGGCGCATCGGTTGGGTCGCTCGCCTTCCACTACGATGCCGCCCGAGGCACAGGCGCGAACGCAGCGACCGCAGCCGATACAGGCTTCGCTATCGATAATCAGTCCGCTCATCTATGCCATCCCCTCGATAATCTTGGCAAGTTCTACCGCCTGCTCGGACGCCGTCCCCTCAACGGCCTCGCACGTTTGGTCACGGTCGGGCACAAACGAGCGCACGACCTGCGTCGGTGATCCGGCAAGGCCGCAACGCGAGGGATCGGCGTTTACGTCGGCAGCGCTGGCCACACGCACGTCTGCATCCTCGGCCGCGCGAATACCGGCAATACTCGGCATGCGCAGCTGGCCAATCTCCTTGGCAGTCGTCATCGCGCACGGCATCTCCAGGCACACCGTCTCCTCGCCGGCATCGCATCCGTGAACGAGCGCCAGCGAGCCACACGTCGTAAAGCCCGCGCTCTGCACGCAGCTCACGTCGGTCACGCAGGGAATCTCAAAGGCACCGGCAAGCTCGGGACCAATCTGGGCCGTATCGCCATCCACCGCCATCTTGCCGCAGATGAGCAGGTCGAAGTCCTCGTCGAGCGCCTTGATGCCGCACTTAAGGGCATAGGTGGTTGCCAGGGTATCGGCACCTGCAAAGGCGCGATCGGTTAGCAGCAGTGCGTCATCGGCGCCTCGGGCGATGCAGTCGCGCAGCAGCGACTCGGTCGCGGGGATGCCCATCGACACCACCGTTACACGCACGTCCATGCCAAAGCCGATAAAGTCGTCTTTCAGCGCCAGCGCGCATTCGAGGGCGCTTGCATCGAACGGGTTAATGACCGCCTGCTTGCCATCACGCACGATAGTATTGGTCTTGGGGTCCATCTTGACCTCGGTGCTTCCGGGCACCGCCTTGACGCACACCACCATATGGAAATCACTCATCTTCACGCGCCCCCTTTCTGGACGAGTTCATCCAAGAGCTTCTCCGTAAACAGGTTGCCGCGACCCAGCTGGCCGGCAGGATCGAGCTGGAGTTTGAGGCGCGCCGACTCGACCATAGCCTCGTGGCCGTACATCGTCTCCAAGAAGCCCGCCTTGATCTTGCCGACGCCGTGTTCGGCAGAAACGGCACCGCCCATGGCCGTGACCTCGGAAGCCCACTGGGCAAAGAGCTCTCCACCACGACGGTAGTCTTGCGCATCGCGCGGCAGGATATTCACATGCAGATGGTTGTTGCCGATATGTCCCCAGGCAGCAGACTCAAGCCCGCTTTCGGCCAGCGTGCGGCGATAGAGGGCAACGACATCGGCCAGGCGCGCGTTGGGCACAGACATATCCGACCCCAGCTTGGTAATGGTGGGGTCGGTGCGGCGACGCTCGTCAATGAGCATGTTGACGCTCTCGGGGACGGCGTGGCGGAAGAACAGCTGGCACTCGCGATCGACCTCGGTGCGCGCAACCCAGGTCGCGTCGTCGCGGCCGCCCGCAAGCTCCAAAACCAACCCCAAGTGGTACAGCTCCTCGGTCGCCTGCGCCTCGTCGTCGCAGTCGAGCTCCACGTAGACACAGACCTTTGCCTCCTTGTCGAGCGCTGGCAGCGAGGCAAACGCGGTCGACTGCTCGCGCTGGCGACGAAGGATATCCAGGGCGCCGGCATCGAAATACTCAATAGCGGCGGCATGGGACAGCACGGGACGCAAGGAATCGGTAAAGGACACGGCCTTGTCTTCGCTATCGAAAAAGCAACTCACACCCCATACGACCGAAGGTGCCGCCTGCAGGGCGATCTCGAGCTCGGTAATGACGCCGAGCGTGCCGCACGCACCGATAAAAAGATCGATGGCGTCCATATCGTCCGCAACAAAATACCCCGAGGCATTTTTGGTCTTGGGCATGGTGTAGTCAGGAAGATCAAGCTCGAATGTATGACCCTCTGCCGTCACGAGCGACAGGTGGCGGCCCTGGGCAAAAGCCTCGCCGCGCT
>URFP01000043.1:0-13009 GCA_900547235.1 uncultured Collinsella sp.
CTCACCGAGAGGCTCCGCTATGAAACGACCCCTTTACTACCTGCTCTGCGCGATCGCGTGCACGTCCATGGTCGGCGCGACGTTGCCTATGCCAGCCATTGCGGAGGCGATTCAGCCTCAAGAAACTGCCGAGCAGCAGGCGCAAGCCGACGCCACGAGCAGCGACACAGGCAAGGCCGAAGACGGCACCAACGCAAATGCGACAGCAGATACCGTAGAGGACGGCACCGCAACATCCACCGGCGCCAGCACAGTCAACACGGAAAGCGCTGGCGGCACCCCCACCGCCAACGCCACAGACACCGCCGCGCCCGGCACCCCCACCACGCCCGGCACCCCCGCCCCATCCCTTCGCGCCCAAACCAACCCCGCGCCCGCCGCAATCTCCCCCACGTCGCAAACCACCTACGCACACTCCGCCACCGCAACCCAAAACGGCGTCACCTTCACCGTCTCGTGGAACGATGCCCCCGCGGGAGACGCAACTACCTTCCACGTAACCCAGGCCAACGGCTCGTCCCAGGCCAAGGCGCGCATGGACGTGCCCACCTATTGGGACGGCGGCAGCCAGGAAAGCGTCTGCGACCCGTCGCGCCAGGCATGGTCCCGCTACTACAGCCTGGGCACCGCGGGCCACGACTTTACCTTTGACTTCACGGCATCGGGCACGTACCGCATCCACTTCTACTTTATGGACAACGACAGAAACGACCCCCAAAACGACAAGGGAATCTACTACCTGCGCACCACGGCGGAGATGACCGTAAACGACGCCGCCCGTCCGAGCGTCACGCAGATCGTCAACGACGCCGTGGCCCAGTGCAGGCAACAAACAAACGGCTCGGAATACGACATGGCGCTGTGGCTCCACGACTGGACGCTCGACCGGCTGGAGTACGACCACAGCCTTAACTGGTGCTCGGCCGAGAGTGGCCTCACGCGCCACCAGGGCACCTGCGAGAGCTACCAGCGCATCTACTCCAAGCTCCTTGACGCCGCGGGCATCGCCAACGGCCGCATCACCGGCAACGGCCACACGTGGAACGCCGTAAAGATCGACGGCAAATGGTGTCAGATGGACCTTACCTGGGACGACACCAGCGACAACTGGTACGGAGACCTGGACCAGCGCCATCTGTACTTTGGCCTGACCGACGAGCTCATGGCAATCGCCCACTCCGACCACACGGCAAACTACCAAAAGGGCGACTATGCCTACCGCTCAACCGACCTCTCCAACAATTACAATGTGCGAAATGGCAAGGCCGATGAATGGGCCGAGAAATATGCCGACCGCATTCAGCAGCACCTGGATGCCAAGGAAGAGGGCTTTTCCATCAATGCAGATAACCAGTCCTTCCCGCCGAGTATCTCGGGGATTCAGAACGGGATTGTTGCTTATGCGATGAATCAGAGGGAGTGGAAGACCGGTGGCACCAAGGTTGAGCTTACTGCGGCATCTAGCGTCACAAAAGAATCGAACAGCAAATGGAGCGCCAAGTACGACTTCATGGCAAGCTATGAGACCACGTACGCCATAACAACCATGCCGAAGGACTGTGAATTATACAGCGGAGCCCAAGCCGAATTCACCGTAACGGCACCAAGCGCGACATCGTTCCAATGGCAATGCTCCGACAACGGAGGTTCGAGTTGGTACAACACGGGTATAGGCGGCGAAACTTCCAGGCAGAAAACCCTGAGGTTTGCATCCAATGCCCAGCTCGCGAAGAGGCTCTACCGGTGCCTAGTCTCGTTCCCGAACAGCAGCACCCTCGCAAGCGAGCCCGCACGCCTCGTCCTTGTCGCCCGATACGCCATCAGCTCCCAGCCTGAAGATTGCACAACTACCGCAGGGTCAACAGCGTTCTTCGCCATCGAAGCAGAGCGGGCTACTTCGTTCCAGTGGCAATGCTCCGACAATGAGGGCAGAACATGGTACAACACAGGAATCGGAGGTGAGACTTCCACGCAGGCGAGAATCGAGTTCACTGCAAGTACGGGATTGTCAAAACGCCGCTATAGATGCTTGGCATTCTTCCCTGATGGGACTAGCTCGGCTTCAAACACTGCGCAACTAAAACTAAGCGCTAACCAAATAACCGGGCAACCGCGAGACACGGCCGCCTCGACTGGATCCGAAGCGTCTTTCTCCGTGCGAGCCCTAGGTGCCATCTCGTACCAGTGGCAATGTTCCGACAATGATGGGAAGGGCTGGTACGACACCGGGATTGGCAATGCCGCCTCAAAGCTGCCTACGCTGCGGTTCACCGCCAGTGCCGCACTTGCGAAACGTCTCTACAGGTGCGTTGTCACCTTCCAGGATGGAACAACAGCTGCGACTCAAAACGCCAAACTCTCGTTATTGTCGAATAAAGAGAGGATCACCACGCAGCCGAAAGATTGCGCAACGAGCGCAGGAATTGAGGCCTCGTTCTCAATCGACGCTGAGCACGCGGCCGCATTTCAATGGCAATGTTCTGACAACGGAGGCAGGACCTGGTACAACACCGCAATCGGAGGTGTCACCTCGAAAAGCAGCACCATAAGTTTCACTGCAACCGAAGGCTTGACAAAGAGGCTATTCCGTTGCTTAGTCTACCTCGAAGACGGTTCGACGCAAGCCTCCGAGGCAGCCAAGCTGCTTCTGCGGTAAAGGCGATCTCATACTTTGAAGCGCCCGCAAAGCCGCTACCGGATATCACAGACCCCACGGCCACCGGAGACGTACAAAGTGTCACCAACCACCATGTCGCCCATGGGGCTGGCCAACATCACAGCGAATTCCGCGATCTCCTCGGGCATGGCGAACCTGCCAAGTCTGTTGTCCTCAGCAGAGATGCTGTCACCCTCCTCGACGCCAAGAAGAGGAGTCGCCGTGCTGCCGGGCGCAATCGCGTTGACTACAATGCCATGAGGAACGAGGGCGGAAGCCATGCCCTCAGTGATGCCCTTCAGACCCCACTTCGATACGCGGTAGGGAGACCATGCGGGCTCGTTGCCAGCCGAGGATGAGACGATAAGGATATGCCCATTGCTGACCTTATCGGAAATCATGCGCTTTGCAACAGACTGCACCATGAAGTAGACGCCGCGCAGGTTGATGTCCAAGATGCGATCGTATTCCTCAACTGAAAAATCGAGAAACCCGCCCATGGAGACGTCCTCGGTATGAACGCCGGCAGAATTGACTAGGATATCGATGGGGCCGTAGAATGCCACCGCCTCGTCGATGACTTTCGAAAAGGTCTCTGGCTCGGCAAGGTCGACAACAACCCCGGCGCACTTCTCGCCAAGCTCTAACACCACCTTGTCGACCTTCGCGCGCCTAGTGCCGGCGATGACAACATTCGCGCCGTTCTTCAGGAACGCCTTGGCGACCGCCTTGCCGATTCCACCTGAGCCTCCCACAACGAGGGCAGTCTTCCCCTTGAGCAGGCATTCATCGCCGACGGTCTGCATCACAGGCTGTATATTCTTGGCTTTGAGAGCAACGATGCCCTGCTTGATTGCGTGCTTTAGATTCGCCATGCACCTACTCCTCGACATCCATGAACTTGCCTTTATCAGCCTCGAGCCCCTTCCGGTTTCGATCTATGACCAGCTTCGCGTAAAGCACGGGTGCCATGCCGCAGCATGCGATCTTTACCTTCTCGGAACGGTCGACTTCGCTGTTCTTGAACACGGACAGCCAGTTCTTCCTAACGTACGCTGCACATTCTTTCGCGAGCTTGCCTTCGGAGTCCATTTCATCCGCACCTATTATCTGAGTGAGTAGGAACTCGTAGTTTCGCCAGATATGCCAATCGCATGCGTGGCGAACCATCGGAGTGTCCAGAGTCAGGTTCTCTTTAATGAATTTAATATTTCCGAGGGCATTCTTGCCATTTTGAACGTTGTAGTTGGTAAGACCGCTCCCCAAGTTATTCAAACGGTAGTTGTAGACCTTACGTCTACCAACGCCCACATGATTAGAGTGCTGTGCAACCTCGGTAGCAAAGTACAGACCCTCGCCAAACCAAGGAACGGAAAACGAAATATTGTTGTCGACAACTACAGAACGTTTGTACAACTTATTCCAAGGCCCCAGCCGCATAAAGGGATAGATGATGGCAGAGGTGGCGCGCTCTGCCGACCAGGTCTCCCGGACGTCCTCAACAATCTGCTCCCTATCACGCGTTGTAAAGAGATTCACCGAGTAGGACATGTCGGAGCCAGTGCTCTCAGCCAAGTCGACCAAATATTCAACGCAATCGGGCTCCAGCCAGTCGTCACCGTCCACGATCATGAGATAGTCACCCGTCGCGACACCAAGTCCCGCATTCCTAGCGGAGCAAGTGCCGCCATTAGGCTTGTGAATAACAATAGCCCTAGGGTCACGTGCAGCATAGTCATCACAGATGCGACCACTGTCATCGGGAGAACCATCGTCAACGAGAATAATCTGGAGATTCTTGTGGGTTTGAACCTCAAAGGAATGAAGAAGCTTCGGCAGAAATTGTTCAGATTTGTAAACAGCGACGATGATGGAAACAGATGGCTGACTCAAAATAGGACCTTCCATTCATTATTCTAGCGAGCAAGACGGGCGGAGAACTCGCCAACGGTGTCACAAAGGAACTCCGAGGAGGACTCACGGTTGACGGCAAGCGACTCATTGACGCCCGCCCAATCAAAATCGTTGAGGCAAAGCTCTTCTGGCTGAAGCTCCGTGCTTATGCGGGAATCCAACCCGTAGCGAGAAAGAATTGCCTTGTTACGCTCCGCATACTGCTCAGGTAGAATATCGACAAAGGGCGTATTGAACAGCAACGAAAAAGCAGTCCCGTGGAATGAGTCCGTGAGCACGCAGGTGGCATTGTCAAACAGCCAAAGGAATTCGTGAAGCGAAGGGTAGAACAAATTCTTCCCCATCGTCTTACGAAGCGACGGACGAATGCTAACGACCTCGAGGCCGAGTGACTTGCATGCGGCAGCAGAATAGCGGTCGAATGCATCGCTTGGATGCAGGTTGTAGATCAGGCAATACTCCCCATTCACCCCGCGGGGCGCACGAGGCTCAACACGATCAAACCAGGCCTCCTTTGAGAGCAGGTGCACGGGGTCGACAACGGTTTGCGCCTCAAGTCCCATTTCCTCAAGAGTTTTCTGCCCACTTTCCTCGCGCACTGAAAGCCTATCAAAGCGCGCAAACGCTTTGGCGGCACGT
The DNA here is from genome assembly GCA_900547235.1 of uncultured Collinsella sp. Lineage (GTDB taxonomy): Bacteria > Actinomycetota > Coriobacteriia > Coriobacteriales > Coriobacteriaceae > Collinsella. The sequence goes on from URFP01000043.1 coordinate 5,210, forward strand.
TCGCGTTCGCGTGGATCGAGGCCATTTTTACCAAAGGAGGAAGAGAAGGAGAACTTGTAGGCATCGTCTGATGCGCCCTCCAAAAGGTAGGCACCCTCGATGTTTCCATCGGACATGATATTCCACACTTGGTCGCCTCCCACACAAAGGACAGGATACTCGGCAAGAAGCTTACCGAGCTCTTCTGAGTCGGTAACCCTACGGCTCTGCCTCAGCAAATCACTCCTCATCGCCTCGAACTTACGGGCACCAATCGCTTTTGGAATCGCACGAATCGGACCGAGCGCGCCAGAGGTCCTCATGGCATCTGCTAAAGGAAAGTCCCGGGGGATGCGGTAGTCAACATACTCAGCATTGATACCCATTGAGGCGAACGCATCCTGAAGGGCATATGCTTGCAGAATGGAACCGTAGTTCGGCACTGCATGGCGTGACAATATACCGACGCACTTTTTCATTTCTTATTCCTTACCTTTCGCAATCGGCGGTAACGCTTCGAGATGGAAACAAGTATTCGCGCGCGAGCCAAATGCGACTCACACACATAATTGCCTCAGTAAGGCAGCGGATAAAGCAAATAGTCTGCATGCTCGCAACCCCCATCGCAGACACGGTCAAGAGCGAAACGATGCAAAATACAGCAGACCCCACTGTGGTATAGGTAACCTCAGCGACTTTGCCAGAGGCACCAAGAATCGGCCAGCCGACCATCGTTGCATAAAAGGAAAACAGGAGTACGGGTGAAGCCCAGGCGATAACCCAGGAACCTGATAGATAGTCCTTGCCACCGAGCACGAGCATAACTACATCGGAAAGCGCTGCGAAAGCGATGGTGCCAATGAGCAGGACGGGTATTGAGACAAGAAGCAGCTTCCTTGCAAAACCGTAGTCACCCCCCTTGACCATATGTGGGTACAGACTGTTCACAATTGGCGAATAAAGGGACTGGATGGCATTAATTGCAGTCACAGCAAGGGACCAGTAGGAAATCATGGCCTTGTTGGTAATCACGATTCCAATCAAGAGCGTAGTGAAACCGGAAAAAACGACGGAGGCCATGTTCGAGAAACAATAGAGCGCGGAAACCTTCAGCTCTGAAAGCGCCTCGCATAGGGGCACGAACGTAATGGTGGTACCGAACATTCGCTTGGCGGAAATGAAAGACCAGGCAAGGGCAATAACGCTCGAAAGGATGTCGAGAATAGGAATCCACAGAATGTCATCGATAGAATGGACAACGATGAACGTCAAGGCAGTAGAGACACCCTTCGAGACAAAATAGCGAGTCGTCAATGGACCCATGTTTTCATGTCCCTGGAAAAGAAAGTCCGGAGCAAGTGCCTTACCGAATACAGCAACAAATGCAAACATGGTATATAGCATGTTCGAATGAGTAATGGGGATAAACCAGGCAACAACAACAACGACAGCGCCGGTCACTACACCAAGCAACAGGCGAGCCTCTGTCACAGCACCAATAGCCCGGTTCTCCTCTTCGACAGTCTCGGATTTTGCTATGCATTTAGTACCGGAAAGGTTGAAGCCAAAATCGACGAAAGTCTGGGCGAAAGTCATGAACGACACAACATACGCGTAGATCGCATAACCCTCCGGCAGAAGCACACGTGTCAGATAAGGCAGCGTAATGAGGGGAAAAATGTACTTAACAATCTGCAGTCCGTACTGCCAAACGACATTGCTGTAGAAACGTTTGTGTTGAGAACTCAAAGTGAAATCTCCAGACGATATAAGCTAGATAAGTTAATGGGAAAAGACGCACATATAAGGAACAACATGGCTGAAGTTCAAAATGCCATATAGATAGATAAAAACGATAATGACAAACATCGCATATAAGCTTTTTACAATGAGAATCGATGGACAAGTACCGCGATCGCACGAACAAAAAAGCCTTGGAATCGCAATGATACAGATCGACGTGAAGTAGACAGCAATCCTAGAAAACAGCATTACGTATTTAGACAAGACGCACACGACGACTCCAACCATCAAAAGGTTGAACAGGAATATGGTGTGCCTGTCTAACGTTATTGAGCTAACATTTTTAACCCAGAAAAATATTGCAAGACCAATCGAACAAATCAATAAATCGGCAACGTCCATGTTGCCGCTCGATAAAAACTGATTAGACAGATGTTCAACGCTTGCGTATCTTGCAATCTGCGGTGAAACTGCAATTCCAAAAGATAGAAGCGCGGAAGAGATGGCTCCGCCGAAAACAATGGCGCACACAAACGTGAAAAAGGATTTCAAGCTATCCGGACGCCACCCCCTCAATACAACCAAAGGAATGAAGAGCAGAGCCGTAGAGTGAAATAACGATGCCGCCAAAACAGCTATACAAAATTTAACTGTATCACCTCGAGTAGCAAAAGGAAGAGCATTCAACAGAATTGCCGCGGCAAGTGCCTGCCTAATCCCATTGGATGAGAAAAAGAGAAAACCTCCGAACAAAAATATGTAGACACCCCAAATTGGTCCTAAAGATTGACTATAAATAGCTCTATAAACTAAAAAGACCGTAAGAAAGGAGGTAACGAAAAACATGCTGTGGTAATCAAGGCCGAATAAAATGAGCAATCTACAAAGAGTCACAAATCCCAACTCAAAACGACTGGCAAACCCAGCCTGTATTTCGTTGTAGCCTTTGACATAAATATCGTAGTAATCTGTTCCGAAACCTTCTCTTATACCAAAAGCAATAGCAACAGTTAATCCACTTAAGACAAAAAAACCCAGTCTCGGCTGTTTTAGGGTTCGTCTTTGCTTTAAATCGCATACCGAAAGAAAGGCAAAAAAAACTGAGACGAAAAAAAGGCAACTGTAAAATATCATTTGCCGATAACCTTTCCGGTCAATTTGCCATAAAAGCTGTATGCGAAGCTGTGCAGGGCAGGAGAGACCGCGAACAGAAGGCAGCGAAGGCGCCAAGTCCTGTCAACAAGCGTACTAGCTGCAACGGTCCAACACTGCTTTCTGGCTTTAAAAATAAATGCCTTTGCTGACTCTATGTCAGAGCATTTGGACAAATCGAGCCTTGAAGCTATGCGAAGCGAACAGAAGGCCTCAAAACATGCAAAGGCGTCAAAAAACTCAGGCTTTTCCCGCACAACCCGCCTAACGACATCAAGAGAGGCAGACATTCCGTCGAGCTGGGCATCACCATAACTCTTGATTGTGGTAATAGACCCTTCACGCGCCAGATAACCATATAGCTCAGCATCAAATATGCATGCTTTATCAATCGTCGAAAAAACAGTAGCCTCTACACCAAAATCTTCAAATAGCTGACCATCGGGAAATACCAAAAGCGGCAGAAGCTTCTTTGCATATAACTTTGCGCACGCAGAACCGGACTCACCATCAAGCAGCAGCAAGCTTTCAAGCAAACGGTCACCAGAAACAACCTCAACGGGGCCGAGCTGTCCACCCTTAAAATCTTCGGTACATGAAATTTTTTTATACTTGCAAGTAACAAGAGAAACATCGTTCTCAAGGGCGATCTCGACAAGAAGCTCAATCGTTCTTATATCAAGAACGTCGTCGCCGTCTACAAACATTATGTATTCACCGGTGCAGTGTTTAACGCCGAAATTACGCGCCGAGGAGAGCCCACCGTTTATCTTATGGAGAATTTTAACGCGCGAGTCAGCCTCGACAACGCTTTCGATTAACTCAACTGTGTCATCAGTTGAGCCATCATCCACAATGATAATCTCTAGGTTAGCATATGTCTGCACCAGCAGCGATCTTATGCACGAGCAGGCATAAGAACCCAAATTATACATGGGTACGATTACGCTCACGCATGGGCAATCAGATTCAGAAGCCAGATATCTCATAGAGTTAGATAGAACCTTTCGAAGAAATAGCGTCCAGGTACTCCCCAAGCTCTTCCTCCCAGTCGGGCATGTGGAAGCCCGCGGCCTCGAGCTTCGAGAGGTCGAGCGCGGAGTGGACCGGGCGCGGGGCGATGGGGTCCGAGGCGTTCGCGTAGTAGTCGGCGGTGCTGACCGGCACGACCCTCTCCCCGTTGCCGTTGGCGGCCTCGAAGACGGCGCGGGCGATATCGGCCCAGGACTTGACGGTGCCGGAGCCGGTGCAGTCGTAGGTGCCGTAGGGGGCGTGCGAGCCCAGCACGTGGAAGATGGCCCCGGCCATGTCGCGTGTGAAGGTCAGGCGGCCCAGCTGGTCGTCCACGACCGTGACCTGCGTGAGCCTGTCCTCGGGGTCGGCGACGCGGTCGGACAGCCCCTTCATGGTCTTGACGAAGTTGTGACCCTCGCCGATGACCCAGCTGGAGCGCATGACGTAGTGGCGCGGGCAGCCGGCCACGGCGATGTCGCCGGCGGCCTTGGTCTGGCCGTAGACGGACAGCGGGGAGAACGGCTCGTCCTCGTCATGCACCTCGGCCGTGCCGTCGAAGACGTAGTCGGAGGAGACGTGGACGAGGGTGATGCCGTGCCCGGCGCAGGTGCGGGCGAGCAGGGCCGGGCCGGTCGCGTTGGCCTTCCAGGCGGTCACGCGGCCCTCGGGGGTCTCGGCCCTGTCGACCGCCGTGTAGGCGCCGCAGTTGATGACGGCGCCGTAGAGCGACCAGTCGTACTGCGAATAGGCCTCCGGGTCGGACATGTCGAAGGTGTCGATGTCGCAGAAGTCGAAGTCCTTCGCCAAGCCGCGCTCCTCGGCGAGCCTGCGGACCGCGCGGCCCAGCTGGCCGTTGCAGCCGGTGACGAGGGTGCGCTTCGGCGCCATGGGGACGACATCCCTCAGCATCGGGTGGTTGAGGTCCGCCTCGGAGACGGTGGCCTCATCCAGCGGGATCGGCCACTCGATGGCGAGCTCGGGGTCGGCGAGGTTCACGAAGGTGTAGGTCCTCTTCAGCTCGAGCGACCAGTGGGCGTCCACCAGGTAGGTGTAGGCGGTGCCGTCCTCCAGGGCCTGGAAGGAGTTGCCCACGCCGCGCGGGACGTAGATGGCCTTCGACGGGTCGAGCGTGCAGGTGAACACCTTCCCGTAGGTGGCGCTGCCCTCGCGCAGGTCGACCCAGGCGCCGAAGACAGAGCCGCGCGCGACGGAGATGAACTTGTCCCAGGGCTCGGCGTGGATGCCGCGCGTGACGCCGCGGCTGTCGTTGTAGGAGATGTTGTTCTGGACGACCCTGAGGTCCGGGATGCCCAGGGCGGTCATCTTGGCGCGCTGCCAGTTCTCCTTGAACCAGCCGCGCGAGTCGCCGTGGACGGCGAGGTCGACGACCTTGAGGCCCTCTATGCCGGTCTCGGTGACGGAGAGGTCCTTCTCGAAAGCGATGTCAGCCATGTGGGAAAAGCTCCTATCGAAGAGGTTGGGAAACCGGGGGCGCCCGCGCGGTGCGGTTCGCCGGGATGCGGTCTACTGGCCCTGTGCGCGGTAGCGCGCCTCGGTGGCCTCCTTGGCCGGGCGCCACCAGGACTCGTTAGCCACGTACCAGTCGATGGTCTGCTTGAGCCCCTCGGCGAAGTCGGTGTGCGCCGGCCTCCAGCCCAGCTCGCGCTGGAGCTTGGTGGAGTCGATGGCGTAGCGGCGGTCGTGGCCGGGGCGGTCGGCGACCCAGTCGAAGTCCTCGGGGTCGCGCCCCATGGCCTCCAGGATCATGCGCAGCACGGTGATGTTGTTCCTCTCGCCGTCGGCGCCGATGAGGTAGGTCTCCCCCATGCGGCCCTTGGTGAGGATATCCCAGACGGCCGATGAGTGGTCCTCGGTGTGGATCCAGTCGCGGACGTTCTCGCCGCGGCCGTAGAGCTTGGGGCGCATGCCGTCGACGATGTTCGTGATCTGCCTGGGGATGAACTTCTCCACGTGCTGGTAGGGGCCGTAGTTGTTGGAGCAGTTGGAGATCGTGGTCCGCAGGCCGTAGGTGCGGGTCCAGGCGCGCACGAGCATGTCGGAGCTGGCCTTGGTGCTCGAGTACGGCGAGGACGGCTTGTACGGAGTCTCCTCGGTGAACTTGGCGGGATCGTCGAGCGCCAGGTCGCCGTAGACCTCGTCGGTGGAGACGTGGTGGTAGCGGACGCCGTATTTGCGGACGGCCTCCAGGAGGCGGAAGGTGCCCTCCACGTTGGTGCGCAGGAACGGCTCCGGGTCGGCGATGGAGTTGTCGTTGTGGCTCTCGGCGGCGTAGTGGACGATCGCGTCGTGGCCGGGGACGATCCTATCGAGCAGCTCCGCGTCGCAGATGTCGCCCACGACGAGCTCCACGCGGTCGGAGGGCAGCCCGGCGATGTTCTCGGGGTTGCCGGCGTAGGTCAGCTTGTCCAGGACGGTGACGTGCACCCCGGGGTGGTTGTTCACGACGTAGTGCACGAAGTTGCTGCCGATGAAGCCGCAGCCGCCCGTGACGATGATGTTGTGGGGTTCAAAAATCTCAGACATGAAAATCCAATCTGAAGCATGTATAGCTTCTTTAGTATGCCGCAGGAAGTGACGCCGCGACACTATTCAACAAAACTATCGGACATTTCGGCATGCGATAAGAGCCATAACCTTCGCAGAATTACCTCCTGTACAAAACGCCTCCGGAATGCAGTCTTTGTCGTAGTGAAAAACCGAATCCCCAGTTATTTCACGTAAGTAATGTCCTGTTTTGGCGCCGACCGGGAAATAGCATAACGATGATTCCCGCGATCTTGATAAACAGGGACGAAAGAATGGTATTTTCCGCTCGTCTTAATCTTGTAAATCTCATCCACGCTATACGGAAGATTGGGGAAATCAGCCCTTGAGATCAGCACGAAATAATTCGAGGAATACAGCACATGATGGGCAAACTCATCAGAATGGATCTCTTTTAAGCCCTCATCGACAAATACAATCGAGTCATGAACGGACGAAAGCTGGTTTCGCCAATCATAATCGGTCAGGGCGACACAGGGACAATCGCATTGCAAGGAAACGCCCGACTGCTCGCCCGTTCGCATGTAGTCTGCGACCATGTCAAACAGTGTCGTCTTACCCGTGCCGCTATCGCCACGCACAATAGTGATGTTCCGCTTGATGGTAAATGTGTACTTGGTTCCCCTGCGGCGGGAAATCTTAACGAGATGCGAACCGTTCATAAGCAGTACCTACAGATACGGAATCGACTCGTGAATCAATTCGGCCATGTTGTGAACGATTCGGCCGCTATTCACGACTTTAATTTTAAAATCCTCGCGACCAAAGTCCATCACATGATAGAGATTCACAACAAGTTTGCGGTCTTTCGCCATGTCGAGAATCCACTTGGCACAGTTGTCACCACAGGTAGAAGCGTTAAAAATTTGCTTACGATCAAATCTCATAAGCAGCAGCGTTTTCACGCCACCAGAAAGCTGGAGTGGGGAGATGGATCCAAGCACAGGGCTTTCGATGACGTTTTCGGAAACAACATCCGATCGATCAACATCTTTAATTATCGAGACTGCATAGGGATCCGTAATCCAAGAAGACCGGTAAGAGTTTTTGAAATATGTCGCTGTGTTGTAAATCGCTTCTGGCATATCGCCAAAGTAGACGCTTAACACATCCACTCCCAATCATATTGTCTTTATGGTCAACGTAATCATAACGAAAGGGGCCACCAGATAAACGGTGACCCCTAAAAGAAAACAAGCTTGCGCTAGTACTCGCGCGGGCTGTTGACGATCTCGCCGGCGGCGACCTTCTTCAGGTGCTGCCCGTAGACCGACTTGCCGTAGGCCTTGGCCGCCTCCTCCAGCTCGGCGGTCGTGATCCAGCCGTTCTCCCAGGCGATCTCCTCGG
>URFP01000044.1:0-12711 GCA_900547235.1 uncultured Collinsella sp.
TCAAGTGCGAGGACGTTTTTAAGGGGATACCCTTGGGCGGCCCGAAAGGATTAACCAGCGATGTCTACAGGTACTCGATTTGAGCGCCCTCGGTGTCGCACGTCAGAATATGCGTATCACACTTAGGGAACTGCTCGCGCAGCTTAACCTGCAAGAACTTTGCCACGATGGTGTCGTCAGTCACGGCCATGAGGGCCGAGCCGGAGCCACTGATCCAGATGGTCTTGGCGCCGCCGTTAAGGCAGGTGTCGCGCACGGCGTTGTAGTCGGGAATCAGGCGACGGCGATACGGCTCTTGGATGCGGTCGTCATTGGCGGCGGCAATCAGGTCCAGATCGCCGGTCTCGAGACCGCGCGTCATGCCGGCGATGCGGCCCATCTGCCATACGGCGGTGGAGAGTGGAATCTCCTGCGGCACAACCTTGCGCGCCTCGCTCGTATGCACCTCGTAGGGCGGAATCACGGTAATAAAACGCAAGCGATCGCTCACCTCGTAGCGCAGGCACTGGGGGAGCGAATCAGTCGGCGTAAAGGAGCAAACGGCACCGCCCAGGATGGCAGGGGCGACGTTATCGGGATGGCCCTCGACCTCGGTGGCAATGCGGACGAGCTCGGCACGGTCGACGGTGTGGCCCGTCAGCGCGGCGGCCGCCATGATGCCAGCGACGACGCAGGTGGAGCTGGAACCCAGGCCGCGAGCGACGGGTACATCGGTCTGGATGTCGATGGCAACGGGGAAGGCCTGCTCGCCCCAGGCGGCCAGGGCATCGACAAAGCTCACATAGACCAGGTTGTTCTCGTTTTGGAACTCCTCGGGGCAGCCCGTGATGGTGAGCTTGTCGGTACGCTCGAAGGTGAAGTGCGAGTAGAGGCTGACGGCCATGCCGAGGGTGTCGTAGCCGATGCCTAGGTTGGCGCTGGTTGCTGGGACGGTGATTTTGATCATGTGGGTCCTCCTGGGCGGGTCTGGCCGTTTAGTTCGCTGCTCGGGCAGTCCTGGCTCGCTCGGAAAGCACATTAAGTGCTTTCCGGCTCGTGCGGAACTCGCGACGAACTAAACGGCCAGACCCGCTCGCATGCTCGTCATCATCCCGAAAGCTTAATAAAAAGAAGGTGCGCCGGCTTTCGCCGGCGCTTAATAAGGGGTTTAGTTGGTGCTCATTCGTTTTGCTGCAGACTCGACGTAACTGTCCATCTCATCGACGTCGCAGACGTCTTCGAAGCGGACGGGCTTGGACTCGAGCTCGGCGAGCTGTGCCGGGGCGACCGTGTTGGTGGCATGCTCGAGCACATGCATAGCCTCAAAATCGTCCTCGGGAACGTCGAGGCCCAAGGCGTCGCAGCAGGCGCGCGGGAACTTGTAGGGGCTGGCGGTCGAAAGCAGCACGCGGGCCTTGGCGCCCTCGGCGGAAGCGACCTGCTCAAAGACGTGATAGCCGCAAGCGGTGTGCGGGTCGATCACGTAGCCGTTGGCGTCCCAGCAGCTCTTGATGGCAGCGCGGACCTCGTCCTCGCTGGCCCAGCCGCAGCCAAACACGCTCTGGATCTTGGCCAGCAGCTCGGCGGGCACCTCGTAGCGGCCGGTCTGGGCAAGCTGCTCCATAAGGCCGGCAACGAGCTCGCAGTCGCCGTCGGACAGGAAGTAGAGCATGCGCTCCAGGTTGGAGCTAATAAGGATGTCCATCGACGGTGAAATGGTCGTGAAGAACGGGCGGTTACGGTCGTAAACGCCGGTGGTCAGGAAGTCGGCAAGCACGTTGTTCTTGTCGCTCGCCACGACGAGCTTGGCGACGGGCAGACCCATGCGCTTGGCGTAGTAGCCGGCCAAGATATCGCCAAAGTTGCCGGTGGGCACACAGAACTCTACGGCGTCGTCGGCCTCGATAGCGCCGGCGCGCAGCAGCTGCGCATAGGCGGCAAAGTAGTAGACGACCTGCGGCACCAGACGGCCGACGTTGATGGAGTTGGCGCTCGAAAGCACCGTGCCGGCTGCCTCTAGGCGCTCGGCAAGCTCCTTATCGGCAAAGATGCGCTTGACGGCGCTCTGAGCGTCGTCAAAGTTGCCGCGGATGCCGCAGACGGCGACGTTGTCGCCCTCCTGCGTGGACATCTGCAGATTCTGGACGCGGCTGACCTTGCCCTCGGGATAAAAGACGGTGATGCCCGTGCCCGGAGCGTCGGCAAAACCGGCGAGCGCGGCCTTGCCGGTGTCTCCCGACGTGGCGGTGACGATCATGATGCGCTCGGCGCCGCCGTCCTTGGCAGAGGTGCGGGCCATAAGGCGGGGGAGCATCTGCAAGGCGACGTCCTTAAAGGCGCTCGTGGGGCCGCCAAAGAGCTCCATCACATAGGTCTGAGGGGCGTCGGCGCCCGGTGCGGCGTCGAGTTTGACGAGCGGCGTGACCTCTTCGCTCGCAAACGTGCCGCGGTATGCCTCATTCACACAGGCCGAAATTTCTTCGTCTGTGTAATCATTCAGTAACATTCCCAACACATCTTGAGCGATTTCAAAGTACGATTTATCTGCAAGCGAGCTGATATCGACCTGCTGGGTGCCCAGCTCGTCCGAGACAAACAAACCCCCGTCGGGAGCGATGCCGGTACGGATTGCCACCTTACTTGAGCACGATAAAGTGCGCCCTCGTGTACTATGATAAGTTCCCATATAACACTGCTCCTCGGATGCCTTGGTCCCAATCGGTGAAACCATGGTATCAGAGCGCGCAAAACAGGTTTGCAGAGGCTTTTAGAAAGGTAACCTCAAGCCCATGATAAAAATTGCCAAGTTTGGCGGCTCGTCGGTCGCCGACGCCGAACACTTTAAGAAGATCAAGGCCATTGTCGATGCCGACCCGGCCCGCCGTTTTGTGGTGGTTTCTGCCTGCGGTCGCCGCTTTAAGGGCGACACCAAGGTGACCGATCTGCTCTACTTGGTCAACGCGCACGTTAAGTACCACGTGTCGTGCGAGGAACTGCTCGAGGACATTGGGCAGCGCTATTTTGATATCGCTGACGAGCTGGAGCTCACCTATCCCATCCGCGAGGAGTTTGCGGCCTTTGCCGAGCGCGCCCGCTCAGGCGGCTACTCCACCGAGGAGCTCGTGAGTCGTGGCGAGTACTTCACCGCTCGCCTGATGGCCGAGTATCTGGGCCTGCCGTTCCTGGACGCCGCGACGGTCGTGGCGTTCCATCACGACGGTACGCTCAGCATGAACCGCACCTCCGAGCTGGTGCAGGAGTACGGTCAGCAGGGCGGCTTTGTTATGCCCGGCTTCTATGGCGCGACGCGTGAGGGTCAGATTAAGCTACTCGATCGTGGCGGCGGCGATATTTCCGGCTCGATCCTGGCCAAATGCCTTGGTGCCGACCTGTACGAGAACTGGACCGACGTTTCGGGCTTCTATTCTGCCGATCCGCGTATTGTTCCCGAGGCTCAGCCCATCGCGCGCGTTACCTACGAGGAGCTGCGCGAGCTTTCGTACATGGGCGCGAGCGTTCTGCACGAGGAGGCCGTGTTCCCCGTGCGCGAGGCGGGCATTCCGCTGGTCATCAAGAACACCAACGCCCCGCGGGATCCCGGCACCATCATTAGCGAGACCGCAGACGAGGGCGAGGCGGAGCCCATCATTACCGGCGTGACCGGCAAGCGCGGCTTTGTCGCCATCAACGTGGCCCGCGACCGTACCAAGCCCCGCGTCGGCTTTATGCGCCGCGCGCTTTCGGTTTTCGAGCGCTATGACGTTTCCGTTGAGCATATGCCCACCGGCGTCGATCGCTTTGGCGCCGTGGTGCAGGAGCAGGATGTGCGCGATTCGCTGTACTCGCTCGTGGGCGACATTCAGCAGGAGGTCGAGCCGCTCGAGATCGAGGTTGTTGAGGGCCTGGCGCTCATCGCGACCGTCGGCCGCAACCTGCGCGGCCGCGCCGGTATTTCCGGCCACCTGTTTGGTATGCTCGGCCAGGCCGGCGTGAGCGTGCGCATGATTTCGCAGAGCTGCGACGAGATCAACATCATTATCGGTGTCGAGGAGAAGGACTTCGACCTGGCGATTCGGACCATTTACCGCGCCTTCTCCGACGAGAACGGCATTGTGAAGGTCTCTGACCTGGAGGCTCCCGCGCCGGCCGATCCCGCCCCGGCCGCGCTCAAAAAGTAGCGACTGCTCGGTAGATTTTTGGTCATGTCTCAAAAATCTACGGCGGGGCGTTTCGTTTCGGTTTCGTTTCGACGGGGCGGGTTTCGTGCCCGCCCCGTTCTTGTATACACTGGCAACAATAATCGGCCTGCTCGGCGTGCGGGCAAAAGCCAAAACCTTTAAAGGGGGAAGCATGAAACAGTACACGGTTGCTATTTTGGGCGCGACGGGAGCCGTGGGCACCCAGATGCTCGAGTGCCTCAACGAGCAGGAGTTTCCGGTCGGTAAGCTCAAGCTGCTGGCGAGCGCGCGTTCTGCGGGCAAGACCGTTGAGTTCCGCGGCGAGCAGATCGTGATTGAGGAAGCTTGCCCCGAGGCTTTTGAGGGCTGCGACATCGTGCTCGGCGCTGCCGGCGACGATATCGCCAAGGAGCTGCTGCCCGAGGCCGTCAAGCGCGGCGCCGTCGTGGTCGACAACAGCCACGCCTTCCGCATGGATCCCGAAGTGCCGCTGGTTGTGCCTGAGATCAATGCCGACGATATCAAGTGGCATCACGGCCTTATCGCCAATCCCAACTGCGCGACCATCATCGGCCTGGTTCCTACGTGGCCGCTGCATCAGCTCGCCGGCGTGAAGCGCATGATCGTCTCGACGTATCAGGCTGCTTCGGGTGCCGGCGCTCCCGGCATGGCCGAGCTCGAGGCTCAGCTGGCCGCCTTGGGCCGTGGCGAGGAGATTCCCGAGCCGCGCGCATTTGCCGCCCAGCTCGCGAGCAACCTGATTCCGCAGATTGGCGGCGTCAAGGAGGAGGGCTTTACCTCCGAGGAGATGAAGCTGCAAAACGAGGGTCGCAAGATTATGCATCTGCCCGAGCTGCGCGTGAACTGCACCTGCGTGCGCGTGCCCGTGCTGCGCTCGCACTCCGAGAGCATTACGCTCGAGTTTGAGCGCGACATCACGGTGGAAGAGGCCCGTGCTGCGCTGGCTGCCGCTCCCGGCGTCAAGCTGGTTGACGATATGGCTGCCGAGGATGCACACGACCGCTTCCCCATGCCGATGGATACGTCCGACCAGGACCTGATCTGGGTCGGTCGCGTGCGCCGCGACATCTCGAACCCCGAGGCTGCGCGCGGCATCACCTTCTGGTGCTGCGGCGACCAAATCCGTAAGGGCGCGGCAACCAACGCCGTCCAGATCGCCAAGCTGCTCTGCGAGTAGGTTGACCTGTCCGGCGGGGGCCGGGCTTAGTTTTCAGAACGTCCTCGACCATGTGTGGCGCCTTGTCCTGCTCCTTCGGAGCTGCGGACAAGGCGCCACACTGGTCTGCGGAGTGTTCTGAAAACTAAGCCCGGCCCCCGCCTGCGGCGACGCTGCTGCGAGCGGTCTGCGATGGGGCCGTTGTTGGTTGGGGCCGCTGGGCTGATATGGGAGCACGTGGTTGTTGCGGGGCCTAGTCCCGGCGGCGGCCTCGGCGCTTCGCGTCTGCCGCCTGGGTCTACTGCGGGGCCGTGGCGGCAGCGGCGGCGCTTCGCGCCTGCTGCCTGGGGTGACTTTGGGCTTGGTGCGAATTGAGGTCTAATACTTTTCCCGTGAAGTGAACGACCTTATTTGGACCCCCGAAGCATTGGCATATTTTGACCGCTATTTCCTGCGGTTTTGCAACGCGAATCCTGCGGTTTTGCGGTCTAAAGGTGTGGATGCTCCGGGACTTCGTTTTTACTCGTTCACTTCTCGGGAAAGTATTAGAGCTCGGCTGACAGGGGTACCGCTCTGGCGTCGATGCCCTGCGTCTTTTTCGCTTGATTAGGGAAAACAGTCTCGCTTAAGCAATTGCGAGCCCGCCCAGACGTATCTGCGGGGTTGTCTGCACAATTCGCGGTATTATGTTGCGGAGTTTTGAAAGGAGCCGCCGGTGGTCACGACGACATTTGCTTCGCCTTTGGGCGAAATCTTGCTTGCCGCTGATGGCCGCGGTTTGACGGGGCTTTGGTTTGAGGGGCAGGAGCACTTTGGCTCTACGCTTCTCCGGGAAGACTCCGAACATGTTGAAGGCGCCGACGCGGTTTCCGGTACCGGTGGAATATCTTTGGTGAATCCCGCAAATGGTGCGGCCTCCTCGGTGCTCGAGCGTTCTTGGGCTTGGTTGAATGCTTATTTTGCAGGGCAGGAGCCTCGGTATACGCCGCCGTTGCATTTGATTGGCACGGCGTTTCAGCGTGAAGTCTGGTACGAGCTGCTTTCTATCCCGCGTGGCGAGGTCGCTACGTATGGCGAGATCGCCCAGCGTGTTGCCGCCCGCCATCGGGTGCCGGGGAACGAGGCACCCGTTGTATCTCCCCGTGCTGTGGGGGCTGCGGTCGCGCGTAATCCCATTTCGATTATCGTGCCGTGCCATCGCGTAGTTGCCGCCGATGGTTCGCTCAACGGATATGCCGGCGGGCTTGACCGCAAGGAGTGGCTGCTTCGGCTTGAGGGCGCGTACGAGGAGTAACGCTCGAGCACTTTGCATAACTAGGACGCCGTGAAAGGACGAGTCACTGTCCCTTCGCGCCCGGCATGCGTCAAAGCGCTCGACACGTGCGCCTTAAGTTTGGCTAAGCCACATCCTGCGTATTTAAAAACGCGCAGGTTGAGCAGCTAAGGCTGCGCTAAGGCGGTTGACGGTACGCTATCATCGGCAGTATCGAAACCTGTAGAGCCATGCGCCAAAGGAGCAACTATGAAGCTGATGCTTGCCGAGGACGAACCTGGTCTCTCCCGCGCCCTCACCGCGATTCTTCAACATAGCGACTACGAGGTTGACACCGCCCTCGACGGCTTGACGGCGCTCGAGAATCTACTCACCAACGATTACGACGCCGCAATCCTGGACATCATGATGCCCGGCATGGACGGCATCGAGGTGCTCAAGCGTACACGCGCCGCCGGAAAGCGACTGCCCATCATCATGCTCACGGCAAAAAGCGAGGTGTCCGATAAGGTCGAGGGCCTGGATGCCGGTGCCAACGATTACCTGACCAAGCCGTTTGCCGCCAAGGAACTGCTTGCGCGTATTCGTGCCATGACGCGTGCCGCGACGGCAATTGACGCCACGACGCTCAGCGTGGGTAACGTGCGCCTCGACACGGCGGCTTGCACGCTTGTGGGACCCTTGGGCGAGGAGCACCTGGCCAATCGCGAGTTTCAGCTTATGGAACTCTTTATGCGCAACGCCGGCACGCGCATGCCCACTGAACGTCTGATGCTCGAGGTTTGGGGTGAGGACGCGCCCGAAGGCGCCAACGTGGTGTGGGTCTATATCTCGTACCTGCGCAAAAAGCTGACGGCGCTTGGTGCCAACGTTGCCATTCGCGCGTCGCGTAACCAGGGCTATTCGCTCGAGGTTGTCGAGGAAGGCGAATAAGCGTGAGCGCGAGCGCGTGGTGCAAGCGCATGACGGAGTGGTTTCACGCCGCCTCGAGTAGTAAGGGGCGGGCTAATTCTGTTGACGCATTGGGCCGCCGTCTGCGTCGCAAGTTTATCCTCGTTGCCATGGGCGCCGTGACCGTGGTGCTCACGCTCATCATCGCCGGCATCAACATCGTCAATTATTCGCATGTCTGCAAAATGGCTGATGCGCGTCTGGACTATATCCTGACAGGCAAGGGCAGCATCGATTGGGAAGACGAGTCCAGGACCGATTCCGGCAATGGCGGGGATACGAGCACCGGCATGGTTGCGGATGGCGATCGAGCGGGCGCTCGCGTGGGACATTTTGAAGGCATGACGGCGGAGTCTCCCTTCGACACGCGCTACTTTACGGTGACGCTTGTCGAAGGGCAGGTGGTCGATGTCAATACCGCCCGCATTGCCGCGGTGGGCGCCAAGCGTGCCGCCCGTATTGCCATGGGGCTGGATTCCAAGGGCCTGACCTCTGGGTTTTCTGGTAACTACCGCTATACGACCACAGCTCAAGGCGAAAAGACCACCTATGTGTTCGTGGACTGTTCGCGCGAGCTTGCAAGTTTCCATTCGTTTTTGAACGCGAGTGTGGCAATCAGCTGTATTGGCTGGCTGGCGGTGCTGGCAATTGTAACGGTCGCGTCGGGTGCCGTGATTCGACCGATGGTCGAGAGCTACAGCAAGCAAAAGCGATTTATTACCGATGCAAGCCACGAGATCAAGACGCCGCTCGCTGTGATCGATGCCGCCAACGAGGTACAGGAGATTGAGAGCGGCGAGAGTGAGTGGACGCAGAGCATTCACGAGCAGGTGGCGCGACTGACGGCACTTACGGAGCGTCTGGTATTTTTGGCGCGCATGGACGAGGGCTCGGCGGGCTTTACCATGGCGTCGATCGATCTCTCGGAGGCAGTTGACAAGGCAGCCGCGCCGTTTGAATCGGTGGCGGTCTCGCGCGGCAAGCGCCTGTCGATGTCGGTCGCGACCGGCGTGCGCGCTCATGCCGATGCTGCGGCGGTGACGCAGGTGGTTGAGTTGCTGCTGGACAACGCCACGCGCTATGCGAGCGAGGGCAGCGTGATCGAGTTGAGTCTGCGCGCCGTTTCGCGCGGTGCGGGCAAAGGCTCGGCAGAGCTTGTCGTATCGAACGCTGTAGACGAGCTGCCCGAAGGCGACCTGGACCGATTGTTCGACCGCTTCTATCGTGCGGACGTGTCGCGCAGCTCCAAGACGGGCGGCTCGGGCGTGGGCCTATCCGTGGTGCGTGCCATCGCCGAAGCCCATGGCGGGAGCGCTTCTGTCTGCGGCCACGGTAACCAGATCACCTTCACCGTCCGCCTCTAAGACCTGCCAAAAAGGGATAGGTTTATTTTGGCAGGTTTTATCTGTGCAGACGGCAGCGGAGGCTGGCGGTGATCGGCGCCATGAACGCCACCGACCCAAATAAACGCACCTCTAACTGCTAAAATATGGACATCGTTGTTCGGCTCCCGAAGGAAAGGAGACGGTCATGCAGTACGAGATCGGCGGAGGGGCTTTCCCGGTTGTTACGTGCAACCTTAGCGACGGCGAATCCATGATCACCGAAAGCGGTGCCATGGTCTGGATGACCCCCAACATGGAGATGTCCACCTCGGGCGGTGGCATAGGCAAGATGTTCTCTAAGGCTTTTTCGGGTGAGGCGTTGTTCCAAAACATTTGGACCGCGCACGGCGATGGCATGATTGCGTTTGGCTCTTGCTTCCCCGGCCGCATTATACCGATCGAGATTGGCCCTGGTAAGAGCTGGATTTTGCAGAAGCGTTCGTTCCTTGCCGCGGAAAGTGGTGTTGAGCTGAGCATCCACTTTAACAAGAAGGCAAAGACCGGCGTCTTTGGCGGCGAGGGTTTTATCATGCAAAAGCTCACGGGCTCGGGTATTGCCTTTGCCGAGATCGACGGCGACCTAGTTGAGTACGAGCTTGCTGCTGGCCAGCAAATGATTGTAGATACCGGCAACGTGGCCGGCTTTGAGGAGACGGTGAGCATCGACGCGCAGATGGTCAAGGGCGTCAAAAACATCATGTTTGGCGGTGAAGGCGTGTTTAACACTGTGCTCACCGGTCCGGGGCGCATCTGGCTGCAGACAATGCCCATTTCCAATCTTGCGGCAGCAGTGGCTTCGATGACCAACAACAATAACTAATCGCGTATAGGATGACGCGCGCGGCGGGCCTGGCCTGTCGTGCGCGTTTTTTGGTGGCAAACGCCCTGTTTATCGGGTGCGGCTGTGCTCCTGCAGCGCATAGATCGACTTATCCATGTTGAACAGGTAGGCCACGACGCAGACAATAAAGAACGTCGGCAGACTGCTAAAGCCAAAGACCTCGCAGCCAATGAGGATCGGCGCGAGTAGCGTGTTGGTGGCGCTGCCAAAGACGGCGGCGTATCCCAGCGCGGCGCAGGGCTCGACGGGCATGCCGAGAATTCCGGCGAGCACGACACCCAGGCTGGTTCCGATGGAGAACAACGGCGTCACCTCACCACCTTGATATCCTGCGGCAAGCGTGGCGATGGTGAGTGTGAATTTGAGCGCCCAGTCCCAAGGCATGATGGTGACCTTGCCGTCACCGTTGAGCGCCGCCGATATCAGGTTGGTGCCAAGGCCGCAGTATCGCCCCTGCCACAGAACGAACAGAATCGCCGACAGCGCAAGGCCCATAACGGCAACGCGTATGTAAGGGCTGGGGAGCAGCCGCGCTGCAAGGGTCTTGGCATGGGCAAGGCACCAGGCAAAAGCGCCACCTACCATACCAAACGCGATACCCAACAACGCCAGCCGTCCAAGACCGGGGAGGTCGAGCGCATACGAGGCGGTAATGGCGACCTCAAACTTCTCGAGCTCCAGGGCGCCGGAGGTCATGCTTGCGGCAAGCGAAGCCGTAAGCGCGGGAAACAACGCGCGGTATTCCATGCGTCCGGCGACCAGCACCTCGACCGCAAAGACCGTGGCGGCGAGGGGCGTTCGGAAGAGTCCGGCAAAGCCGGCGGCCATGCCGATAAGCAAAAACGTGTTGCCGGGTTCTCGGAAAGGTAGACGTCGGCCGATCCAATGCGAGACGGTTGCGCCGATCTGCACGGCTACGCCTTCGCGTCCCGCGCTGCCGCCAAAGAGATGCGTGGCCCACGTGCTCAGCATAATGAGCGGCACCAGACGCGGGGAGATGGCGTCCTCGCGTCCGTGACCTACGTCGAATACTAAGCTCATGCCCCGATCGGTGCCTTTGCCCCAGGTGCGGTAGGCAAATACGATGGCCAAGCCCATGAGGGCGAGGAAGGGAAGGAACAGTACGATGTGCTCGTCACGGAAGGCGCCAATTGCCAGGAGCACACGACCAAAAAGGGCACAGATGGCGCCAACGATAACGCCGATAGGGATTCCGACGGCACCCATAAGCACGAGGCAACTATAGGTGTTGACCAGGCGTTTAATTCTGCTCGATGCGCTGCTTTCCGACACTTCTCCTCCAAAACAAAAAAGACTCCTGCCGCGGCGTGATGCCCAAGGGATATCACGCAACAGCAGAAGTCATCAGCAACAAGGCGGTTTAGGGCGACGCGACAGTTTTACTGACGCACCCAACGGAGACAATCATTCCGCAGCGGCATCATAGCGGCGGGCGCGGTTTGGGTCAAATGGTTGCCTTGGGACAGTCTTGGCGCCCGCCCGCGCCCTCGTTTCCCCATATAAAACCTGCCAAAATAAACCTGTCCCTTTTTGGTAGGTGGGAAATGGGTAATACTAAAGAGTTATCCGACCAGATGGGAATTAATCGATGGCCTATATCGAATTCAAAGACGTCATCAAGGCATACGGCGAGGGCGATGCCCGCATCCACGCGCTCGACGGCGCGAGCTTTACGGTCGAGCGCGGCGAGCTCGCCATCATTTTGGGTGCTTCGGGTGCCGGCAAGACCACGGCCCTCAACATTCTGGGCGGCATGGACACGGCAACTTCTGGCACCGTGACGGTGGACGGGCGTGACGTGAGCTCTGCCAACGAGGCTCAGCTTGTGGAATACCGTCGCGCTGACGTCGGCTTTGTCTTTCAGTTCTACAATCTGGTCCCTAACCTGACGGCGCTTGAGAACGTCGAACTCGCGGCGCAGATCTGCCCCGATTCGCTCGATGCCGAGCAAACGCTTCGCCAGGTTGGCCTGGGCGACCGCCTCGCTAACTTTCCGGCGCAGCTTTCGGGCGGCGAGCAGCAGCGCGTATCCATCGCCCGCGCGCTGGCTAAGAACCCCAAGCTGCTTTTGTGCGACGAGCCCACGGGCGCGCTTGACTACAAAACCGGCAAGCAGATCTTGCAGTTGCTACAGGACACTTGCCGCAAGCAAGGCATTACGGTCATCATCATCACCCACAACTCTGCGCTGGCGCCCATGGCCGATCGCCTGATTCGCTTTAAGAATGGTCGCGTGGAGAGCGAGACGGTCCAGCAAAATCCCGTGCCTATCGAGACGATCGAGTGGTAGCGCCCATGGACCAGGACCGCCAAAACAGCCAGCGCCGCGACGCGCAGAACACGGAGCGCGAGCAGGATTTTACGACCTACCGCACCGCCCAAAGCTCAAACGATATGGTGCCGACGGTTTTTCGCCGTGGCATCTACCGTACAATCCGAGGCAGTCTTAAGCGCTTCTTGTCCATCGTGGTCATCACCGCGCTCGGTGTGAGCGTGATGTGCGGCCTCAAAGCGGGGTGCGAGGACCTGTGCGATTCGGTTGACGCTTACTTTGACCAGCAGAATGTTTATGACATCAACGTGCAGTCGACCTATGGTCTGACCGATGACGATCTTGCTGCCATTCAAGAGGTCGATGGCGTCGAGACGGCCGAGGGCATCTACACCGAGACCGCCTACACCGCCGTGGGTACAACGCGCGAGCGCGTGGTCGTGCAGAGCCTTTCCAAAGAGAACATTGACCAACCGGTGCTAGTACGCGGCGAGCTGCCCGAGACTTCGGGCGAAGTGGCAGTGACCTCACGTTTTTTGAAGGCTTCGGGCAAGAAAATCGGCGATACGGTGAGCTTTGCCGCCAACGATGCGAGCTCGTCGAACCAAAGCGCCAAGGACCAGTTTGCCGATGG